>DATMHP010000077.1:0-10413 GCA_035554875.1 Sphingomicrobium sp. | reverse complement strand
CGAAATGTCGCGCCAGAATGTCCTGCTCGTCGCCGCCGCCACCTTGGTTTCCGCGGCTCTGATCCTTCCGACGTCGGGAGTTGTCGCCAAGGATTGGACCAGTGTCTCGGTCAACCACATGCCGATGGTCGAAGGCAGCGGGCGAGTTGTCCAGCAGAGCCGCAACGTCGGCGACTTCCGGGCTGTCCGCACGATGGGGTCCGAGAATGTCGAAGTTCGCTTCGGGCCAAGGAGCTCGGTCGTGATTGCGGCGGACGACAACATCCTGCCGCTGCTGAGCACCCGAGTCGTCGATGGGACGCTCAAGCTCGAGAGCCGCGGCTCCTACCGCACGCACAATCCAATCCGCGTGTGGATCACGACGCCCAGGCTCGACGAGTTCACGACCATGGGCAGCGGCGACGTCGTCATCCATGACGTCAACACCAGCAGCATCAAGCTCACGCTCCAGGGCTCCGGCGACATCCAGGCGAACGGCCGGGCCGGAGAGCTCGACCTCACCCTGATGGGGTCGGGCCGCGCCCGTCTTGCCGACTTGTCGGCGACGGACGTGACCGCGGGCATCTTCGGGAGCGGCGAAGCGACGGTTCGCGCGAGCGGCAAGCTGGACGCCCAGATGTTCGGGTCCGGGTCTCTCCGCTACATCGGCAATCCGGCGAGCCTGCGCAGCAGCCACTTCGGAAGCGGCAGGATCATCGCGGCGAACTAGGCGGCTGGGTCGGCGCAGTTGCACCGCGCCGATTGTAGTGCTCGCCAGCCCCCCGGACTGGCTGCGCTCTACAATACCTCGAACAGCCCTGCGGCGCCCATACCGCCGCCGACGCACATCGTCACGACCACGTATTTCGCGCCCCGGCGCTTGCCCTCGATCAGCGCGTGGCCGGTCATTCGGGCGCCGGACATTCCGTAGGGATGGCCGATGGAGATCGCGCCGCCGTCGACGTTGAGCTTGTCCATCGGGATGCCGAGCGTCTCGGCGCAATAGAGGACCTGGACAGCGAAGGCCTCGTTCAGCTCCCACAGGCCGATGTCGTCCACGGTGAGCCCGAAGCGCTTCAAAAGCTTGGGCACCGCGAAGACCGGGCCGATGCCCATTTCGTCGGGCTCGGTTCCGGCGACCGCCATTCCAACGTAGCGGCCGAGCGGTTCGAGCCCGCGCTTCGCCGCCACCTCCGCTTCCATGATGACGCAGGCCGACGCGCCGTCGGACAGCTGGCTTGCATTGCCTGCAGTGATCGACGTCCCGGGCCCGAGCACGGGGTTGAGTCCATTCAGCCCCTCCAGGGTCGTGTCCGCGCGATTGCCTTCGTCCTTCTCGACCGTGATTTCGCGCTGGGAAACTTCGCCGGTTTCCTTGTTCGTGATGTTCATCACCGTCGTGACCGGTACCACCTCAGCGTCGAAGCGGCCGGCCTCCTGAGCCGCCGCGGTGCGTTGCTGACTTTGCAACGCATATTCGTCCTGGCGCTCGCGGCTGATCCCATAGCGCTGAGCAACGGTCTCGGCGGTCTGGAGCATCGGCATGTAAATGTGCTTGTGCATCGCCATCAGCGACGGATCGGGAGTGATCCGCATCTCCGGAGTCTGGACCATGCTGATGGAATCCTGGCCGCCAGCTGCAACCACATCCATGTTGTCGATGACGATCTGCTTGGCCGCCGTTGCTATAGCCATCAGGCCGGACGAGCATTGCCGGTCAATCGTCATTCCGGAGACGGAAACCGGGCAGCCCGCGCGCAAGGCGACCTGGCGCCCGATATTTCCGAACTGGGTACCCTGGGTGAGCACCGCGCCCCAGACGACGTCGTCGATTTCCCCGGGATCGATCCCCGCCCGTTCGATGGCAGGCTTGAGTGCATATGAGCCGAGCGTGGGCCCGAGCGTGGCATTGAAGGCGCCGCGGTAGGCCTTTCCGATCGGGGTCCGTGCAGTCGAAACGATTACGGCGTCGCGGGCCATCAGGCTCTCCTCAGGTGAACAGCAAGGTCAGCCACACGGCCGACAAAGCGGGCTTGTCTTCGTCCTCTATCTCGACGGAGATGGTGTGACGCAAAAGAATTTGTCCGGGGGCTTTTTCCTCGACCGCGTCGAGCGTGAAATGGCCGCGGACCCGCTTGCCGGAGCGGACGGGTGCAAGGAAGCGGACGCGGTCGAGGCCGTAGTTCACGACCATCTTCGTCGTCTCGGAAACGAGAATCGTCTCCGCCGCCATTCGCGACAGCAGAGACAGGGTGAGGAATCCGTGGGCGATGGTGCCGCGGAACGGCGTCCGGGCAGCGGCTTCCGGATCGACGTGGATGAACTGCCGGTCCTCCGTCGCCTCGGCGAAGGCGCTGATGCGGTCCTGGTCGATGGTGAGCCAGCCGGACACGCCGATCTCCTCGCCGACGCGCCGGCGAATCTCTTCAGGGCTTGCGACTGGCACGGGAAGGCGCGGGGGAGTGCAGGGGATAGGGCATGATCATCGTGCCGTCGGGCGCGGCGGTGAAGGTGGTCTGGGTCGGATAAGCGAACTCGATGTCCTGTGCCGCGAACTCGGTGATCAACTGCATCATGATAGCGGAGCGGTCCCCGGCCATGATGTTCGGGTCCAGAGTCTTCTCGTCGTAAACCAGCTCGTAGGTTAGCGCCCAATCTCCGAAGTTGGTGAGGGGGCAGCGGATAAAGGTGCATCCCTTCCGTGCATCCACCGCTGCCTTGGCGATGTCCGGCACCTTGGCAAGCAGCTCCGGGCTAGTCTGGTAGATCAGGCCGAACGGCAGCGTCATCCGTCGGCCCTTCGCTTCCGTCAGGTTGTGGATTTCCTGGTCGAGCAGCTTCGTGTTCGCCATCACCATCTGTTCGCCGGAGAGCGCGCGCAGGCGGGTCGTCTTGAGGCCGATGCGTTCCACGGTGCCGGTGCTGTCGTTGTAGCGGATCGTGTCGCCGCGCCGGAACGGCTTGTCGAACAGGATCGCGAGCGCTGCGAACAGGTCGGAGAAGATGCCCTGCGCGGCGAGTCCGATCGCGATTCCGCCGATGCCCAGGCCGGCGACGAGCGCCGTCACGTTCACGCCGAGATTGTCGAGGATGACGACGGCCGCGATCGCGAACAGCGCGACGCTGACCAGCACGCGGATCACCGCGCGGGCATTGTCGAGAGCGGTCTCGCCTGCTCCTTCGCCAGCGTGGCGGCCGACGATCCCCATGATGAGCTCGCGTCCCCAGACGGCAGCCTGGAGCGCGGCGGCAATGACGAACGCGACGTCGAGGATTCGCCCGATGCGCGGCGGCGGCTCGGTGTAGCTGCCGACGATATCGGCTGCGGCGATGATCATGAAGGCGAGGCTGGTCTTCGCCAGAACGCGGGCGATCACGGAGCGCCACGAGTGGGTTGTCGGGTCCTTGGCGACGATGCGCTGACCGATGCTGCGCAGCACCAGCATGATCGCCACCAAGCCGATCGCGACCAGAAGGCCAATGATCAGCTCGTCATGATTCTGCGCGACCCAGACGCCAACGCGTTCAGGCCAGGTGATACGCTCGTTCATCACGGCCGTTCATGGCCGCGGCAGCGGTTGGAAATCAAGCCGCGCGCTTTTGCGTCGCGCCTTCCTGATCCTCCAGGAACTTGAGGAATCCGACTTCTGTCGAGGACATCCACTTGCGTTCGCGCGGGCGTTCGAAACCGCCGAGCGGTTCGCGCGGATTGTCTTTCACCGCCTCGATCAGGGCCGGGTGAACATAGGATTTGCGGCTGATCGCGGGCGTGTTGCCGAGCGCTTCGGCGACTGGCTCGACCACGGTCCGCACGCTGACCTTGCGCCGCTCTTCCTCGGCCTCGAGCATTTCGCCGAAAGCGATGACGCTCGCCCACCAGGTGCGAAAATGCTTGGCGGTAAAATCGCCGCCGCTGGCGTCGCGGATATAGTCGTTGACGTCGTCGGACGTGATCGGGTGCGGCACGCCTTCGCCGTTGATGTACTGGAACAAGGCCTGGCCCGGCAGCTCCTTGCAGCGGCGGACGACGCGGCCGAGGCGACGGTCGGTGATGACGACTTCGCGCGTGATTCCGTGCTTGCCGTTGAAGCGCATCTTCACCTTGCCGCCTTCGGTTTTGACGTGGCGGCAGAGGAGGGTGGTCGCCCCGAAGCTGTTGTTGTCCTGCGCGTAGCGGTCGTTGCCGACGCGCAAATATTCGGTGTCGAGCAGGTGCACCACGGCGGCGAGCACCTTGTCCCGCGACAGCTCGCCCTTCTGAAGGTCATCGTCGACGCGGGTCCTGAGCTTCGTCAGCGCGTTGCCGAACTCGAGGAGGCCTGCGAACTTCTTCTTGTCGGCGCGGGCGCGGAAATCGGGGTTGTAGCGGTACTGCTTGCGCCCGCGTGCATCCACGCCGGTCGCCTGCAAATGGCCGTTGGAGTCCTTGCAGAACCAAGCATCGGTATAGGCGGGGGGGAGGCCAATGGCGTTCAGCCGATCGATCTCGCCGCGGTCGGTGATCCGCTCCCCATTTTCGTCGAAATAGGCCCAGTAGCGGCCCATCCGCTTGCGCGTGTAGCCGGGCTCATTATCAGTGCTGTGACGCAACCTTTGCTTCTTCTCCGGCATTGCTCGGCTAAGCGAGCGGCAGGCGGACCGGTTCCTGCCGGGGCACCAAGGACGGAAAGAAATGCCAAAGATTTCAGACTCGAAGATCCTGATTGTCGCGACCGACGGCTTCGAACAGTCGGAGCTGTTCGGGCCGCGCGAGATCCTGATCGATCACGGCGCCGACGTGAAGCTCGCCTCACCCGATCTCCAGCCGATCCAGGGAACCGTTCACGACGATCCCGGCAAGATCATCGCCCCAGACATGATCATCGACGACGCGCGGGAGGAGGATTTCGACGCGCTGATCCTTCCCGGCGGGGTCCGCAATCCCGACGCCTTGCGGACAAACAGGGCTGCGATCGCACTGATCCGCGACTTCGATCGTGCCGGAAAGCCGGTCGCCGCCATCTGCCACGGGCCCTGGCTGCTGGTGGAGGCGGACCTGATCCGGGGCCGTACCGTCACCGGCTGGCCGTCGATCCGGACCGACCTCTTCAATGCCGGGGGGAATGTCGTCGAGCAGCCGGTCGTCACCGACGGGAACATCATCACCAGCCGCAAGCCCGAAGATGTCGAAGCGTTCACCGGGGCGATCATCCATGCGGTCGAGTCCGTCGAGGCAGCGGCTCCGGCCTAACCAGCTGGCAAGGTTTTGCTGCCTAATCCGGGCGCATGGCTTTCCTGACCCGGCTCTTCGCCCGCGGCGAATTCCCGCTTCCGCAGTTCGATCTTGCTCCGCTCGCGTTCGAGCTGCAGCAGGAGGCGGGTGAGGATGAGCTCCTCCTCGACCGCGCCATTACGGCAGTCGACGACCGATCGAACGTCGTTGCACTTGCGCCGGCGAGCCGAACGCCCGGCGAATTGCACGAGTCGATCGAGCGCCATCTCCGCACCGCGAGGGACGGCGGACCACCACTTCTTGCACAGGGTGTCGTCGACGAGCTTCGCGACGCGCTCGCCGAACTTCGCCGGTCGCTCGGCTAAGCCTCGACGGTCAGCGCTTCGATCGTCAGCGAAACCGAACCGTCCTCGCCGCACTCCGGCTCCCCGGTCAGCGCGATGTCGGCGACAACATGACCGGGAAGCGAAAACTCCGCGTCCTCGAGTCCGTTAACCAGCCTGGATACGGTTTCGGAGGCTTCCGGCGCAGGGATCCGCAACCGGATTCGATGTTTCTCTCCTATAAAGGTTAATGATTGCCAATCCGTTGAACGGAACTCGGTAAGCAAAATCCTATTACGATCCACGCCGCTCCTCCGGAGCAGCTCGCGAAGCAGTCCGGCGGCTGCGACTGACATCTTCATCCGCATCATTGGATCGCCTCCAGATAGGCGCGGACCCGCGCAATTGTTTGCGGACGCGGCTCTCTTCCCTTTCGAAGATCGAATACGAACCCGGGATCGCCGACTGCATCGCGGCCGAAACGGGTCGGAGGAACCCGGCGACTTCGTAGAAACTTTTCAACCTCTCTAAGCAAATACACAACGTTTCCCCACGTGTCTGACGACTCGGCTACCCATCCAATTCCAACGCATTTCCTACTTGTCTAGGCACATGCCTATACTTATGAGGAGCTCATGGTCTCTGATCCCCGCTCGGTGCTGGAGCGTCTGTGTGCGGAACGCGGCGAGGATTTCGCCGGACTGTCGCGGATGCTCGGGCGCAACTCCGCCTACATCCAGCAGTACGTCCGCCGCGGCGTGCCCAAGAAGCTGAAGGAGGAGGAGCGCAAGAAGCTCGCGCGCTTCTTCGATGTTCCGGAATCCCTGCTTGGCGGCCCTCCGGAAAGGGACAAGCCGCCCTCGGGGCTCGTGCCCGTCAAGCGAACCTTCGTCCGCGCTTCGGCGGGGCCGGGCGCTTTTGCCGGAGAAGAGAGGGTGGGCCCTTACTTCGCTTTCGACGAGCGCTGGCTGCGTACCTTGACCGGCTCCGGATCGTCGAAATTGTCGATCATCCGGGTCGAAGGCGATTCCATGGCGCCGACGCTGAGTGCGGGCGACGATATCCTCGTCGATCTCGGTGACAGCATGGAGAGGCTAAGGGACGGGATCTATGTGCTGCGCGCCGACGATGTGCTGGTGGTGAAGCGGCTCGCGATTCATCCAACGGGGCGCCGGGTCACGGTTCAGTCCGACAATCCTGCTTATCCCGACTGGCCCGACTGCGATATCGACGCAATCCACTGCATCGGGCGCGTCATCTGGGCGGGGCGAAAGCTCGCCTGAGTCAGGCGCGGCGGCGGTCGATCAGCCAGACGATCACGGCAACCGCGATCCCGACGCCGGTGCCGATGAGGGTGCCGCCCAGCGGATCGCGCATCGACAGCCCGCCGAGGAAGCCGAGCAGGATGGCGATCATCAGGAAGCATCCGCCGGCATGGGTTGTCTTGGTCCGCATCGCCGCGCCATGGCAGAGGCGCGCGCGAAGCGCCAGCCGGGTCAGGCGGGGAAGGCCATCTTCTTCATCAAAGCCGCGAAACGTGGATCGGATCGAATGGGATCGAGGAAGCCATCGGTCTTGAGCCCGAGCAGGCCCGCGTCCTTGATTGCGAACCCATGATCGAGGTTGGCAAAGGCTGCGTCCTTGTCACCGAGCTGCGCGTAGATCTCGCCATATTGGTAGCTCGCTGCGTCCTTGTAGCCCTGCCGGAGCGCCGCCAACTTCCGTTCCGCTCCGGCACGGTCGCCGGACCGCGCCATGATTATGGCCTCGCCGGTGAGACGCGACCAGAAATCGGGGGCCATTTTCTCGAAGTAGGATTGGGCTTCCCGATCTCTGCCGAGCAGCAGGAGCGCGTAACCGACTACGGCCGGATCGTTTAGGCTGTCCGTCGATTTCTGTTCGAGTTCCTGGGCGGCGCGAATCAGGTCAGCGTAACGCCTGGACGAATACAAGGTCCGTAGCCGAAAATTGTAGGCAAGTGTGTTGAGCGGGTCCAAGGCGACCGACTTATCGGCGGCCGCAAGCGCTTCCGAGCCGTGGCCGAGGTTTCCGGCAAAATTTGCGTATCTCGCAACGATGAACGCGTCGCTTGGGGCCAACTCGATCGCGCGCTTCGCTTCAGCATAGGCGGGGCCCATTTGCAGGTTGCTGCTGTAAAGGCTGGCAAGCGCCATGTGGGCCTGCCCCAGATTGGGGGCGATCTTCAGTGCCGTACGCGCGAGGCGTAGCGACTCTGCCCGATTCTTTGCGAGTTCCTGCGCGCTCTTTGCGTAGCTGTTGCCATAGGCCGTGAGGATGCCCGATTTCCGCGCGTAAGCGGCGGCATAGTTCGGATCGAGAGCGACGGCAGAGTCGAGTAGGTCGAAAGCCCGGTGAGCAGTCTCGTCGTCAATGTCCTTTTCCGTGACCGCCCCTGCCTCGATGTACAGGCGTTGGGCTTCGGGGTTTTGCGTACCTCCTACACTCACCACAGACTTGGCCGCGCCCCCGAGCGCAGCGCTCAACGCGCTTGCGACATTTTCGGCGATGTCGGTCTGGATCTTGATCGCGTCGCCCGGCGAGCGGTCATAGTCCTGCGACCAGCGGTCCATTCCGGTCTTGCCGTCGATAAGTTCGGCGCTGATCCGAATCGTGGATGGCGACTGGCGAACGCTTCCGGTCAGGATGTTTGCGACTTCCAACTTCTTTGCCGCGGTTTCCGCATCGTCGTTGCGGACGGCCTCAGACGAGGTTCGACCGGCAACCTTGAGACCGGCGAGACGGGCGAGGGAGCTTCGAATCTCTTCCGCGATTCCGTCCGAGAAATAGGCTTGGTTCGGATCGCCGCTGAGATTGGCGAAAGGAAGGACCGCAATGCTTCCCGAGGCCGAGGCGGCCGACGGTTTGAAGAGTTCCCACGCGCCCACACCGACGGCCGCGACAGCGACGACCGCTCCGCCACCCACGACGGTGCGGCGACTTAGGCCGCCACTCTGGACAAGGTGTGGAGCGGCAGCTGCCGATCCGTCGCCGGCAATACGTTTTACCGCCGCCAACACGGCTTGATACCGGCCATCGGAACGGTCGCCTTTCCAGCCCTTGAGCGAGGTCGCCTGGCTCTCTCCGAAGCCGAGCGGCATATCGACTGCGTCGATCAAGACTGGAAAGTAGACATGCCGGCGCTGCGCACGGGAGGCTTCGTCGCGCACGAAATGGCCTTCGGGACCGACCGAGCCCTTGCTCCAGGCGACGATCACGCATTTGGCGCCATCGAGCTGCTTCTCGATCGTTTGTCGCCACTCGTCGCCGGTGCCGATATGCTCGTCCCACCAGACCGAATAGCCGTCGGCCTGGAGCGCCTGGACGAGAGGTTGAACGCGGCGCCTGTCTTCCGCTTTGTAGGAGATGAAGACGTCGGACATCAGGCGGGGAAGTTCATTCTGGCGAGCAAGGCGGAGAATCGAGGATCCGAGCGGATCGGGTCCAGCCACTGATCGCTTTTCATGTAGGCGAGGCCGGGATCTCGAAAGGTCCAACCGCGCTCGAGCGCTGCAAAGGCTTCGTCCTTTTCGCCGCGCTGCGCGTAGATCTCCGCATATTGGTAGTTTGCCGCATCGCCGAATTTGCGCTTCGCTTGATTGAGTGCGGCTTCCGACGCGGGATGATTTCCCTGCCGCCAATACAAGACAGACTCACCGAGCAGCCGGAAGAGGTAATCGGGCGGCAACTTGTTGAATTCGGCAACCGCTTCATCGGGCTTGCCAGCATCCATCAGAGTCATCGCGTAGAAGGCACGGGACTGCAGGCGATTCGGTGCAAGGTCCAGGAGCTTGCTATAGGCTTGCAGAGACGGGGCAAGGCGTCGTGCCTGTGCTTGGGCGCTTGCTTCGATCGCGTATCCGGCCGGGTTCAGTGGATCGGCGTTCTGAACCTGCCGCGCGACGTCGATGGCCGAATCCGGCCTGCCGAGGACCTGAAGGAAATTTCCGTATGGGGTGAGGTCATCGACATTGCCGCCAGCGAGGGAATGCCCGCGTTCATATTCCTTCGCGGCTCTCCCGACGTCGAGTTGCGAGAGAAGGATATAGCCGAGAGCCATGTGTCCACTGGCGAGGTCGGGAGCGAGCGACACGGCCTGCCGTGCTACCGCTTCCGATTGCCTGTAGCCGCCTTCGAATCCGCCACCCGCGGTATAATAGCCATAGAGATCGGCGAGGGCCTTCGCTTTTGTCGCGTACGCGTCCGCGAATTTGGGATCGAGCGTCGTCGCCGAATCAAGAAGTCCAATCACCTTTCTCAGGCTGGCTTCGCTGTCTTCGGCCTTGAGCTGAGCCTTTGCTTTCAGGAGCAGGTCCTGAGCAGCGAAATTGCTTGTCCCACCGACGTCTAATGCCGCTCGCGAGACAGCGCCGAGCGTGGCGCTGAGCGCAGCAGCCACGCTTTGCGCAATGTCGGTCTGGATCTTGATCGCGTCGCCCGGCGAGCGGTCATAGTCCTGCGACCATTTGTCGAGACCGGTCCGACCGTCGATGAGCTCGGCGCTGACTCGGATCGTCGACGGTGACTGGCGAACGCTGCCGGTCAGGATGTTTGTGACATCGAGCTTCCTTGCTGCGGTCTGCGCATCTTCGTTGCGGACTGCCTCCGACGACGTGCTGCCGGCCACCTTGAGGCCGTTGATCCGGGTCAGCGCGCTTCGGATCTCTTCGGCTATGCCGTCGGAGAAATAGGCCTGCGACGGATCGCCGCTCATGTTGGAGAAGGGGAGGACGGCTATGCTTCCGGAAGCCGAGGCGGCGGAAGGTTTCAGCAATTCCCACAAGCCGACGCCCCCGACCGCAACCGCCGCGACCGCGCCGCCGGCGATGACGGTCCGGCGGTCGACTCGCGCCGGAGCGATCGGACGAGCGCGTGCCCTGG
>DATMHP010000076.1:0-7944 GCA_035554875.1 Sphingomicrobium sp. | reverse complement strand
CGGCGCGACCCACGCGGGCAGCTTCTATCTCGCCTACCTCTGCACGCTTCCTAACTTCGTCGTGATGGCTGCCGCCGACGAGGCCGAGCTCGTCAACATGGTCCATACTATGGCCATCCACGACAGCGGCCCGATCGCGGTTCGCTATCCGCGCGGCGAGGGCAGGGGCGTTCCGCTTCCCGCAATCCCGGAGGCGCTGGAAATCGGCAAGGGCCGGATCGTCCGCTCGGGTTCCAAGGTCGCGATCCTGTCCTTGGGCACCCGGCTCGAGGAAGCCGAGAAGGCGGCGGACCAGCTCGAGGCGAAGGGGCTTTCGACGACTGTCGCCGACCTGCGCTTCGCGAAGCCGCTCGACGAGACCCTAATCCGCAAGCTGCTGACGACGCATGAAGTGGCGGTGACCGTCGAAGAGGCTGCTGTCGGCGGCCTCGGCGCACACGTGCTGACCATGGCGAGCGACGAAGGGCTGCTCGATGCGGGCCTCAAGATCCGCACGATGCGTCTCCCCGACCGCTTCATCGACCAGGACAAGCCCGAGAAGCAGTATGACGAGGCTGGGCTCAACGCGCCGCAGATCGTCGAGGCGGTCCTGAAGGCCCTCCGCAGCAACAGCGCGGGGATCGAGGAGGTCCGGGCGTAGCCAAGGTCCGTGCAGACCAGCTTCTGGTGAGCCGCGGGCTCGCCGACAGCCGGACAAAAGCCCAGGCGCTGATCATGGCTGGCGCGGTGTTCTCAGGAGAGAAGAAGCTAGCAAAGCCCGGCGACATGCTCGCCGAAGATGTGCCGCTGGAGGTGCGTGGGAAGGACCATCCCTGGGTATCGCGCGGCGGGGTCAAGCTCGACCACGGCCTCAACCATTTCGGCTTTGACGTCACCGGTGCGGTCGGCCTCGACGTCGGAAGCTCAACCGGCGGTTTCACCGATGTGCTGCTCACGAGGGGCGCGGCGAAGGTGTACGCCGTCGATGTCGGCACCAACCAGCTGGCGTGGAAGCTCCGGCAGGATCCGCGTGTGATCGTTCTGGAACAGACCAACGCCCGCTATCTGAGTAGCGAGCAAGTGCCGGAGGCGGTCGATATCGTGACTTGCGACGCCAGCTTCATTTCTCTTTCCAAGGTACTGGAATCAGCGATGAAATTGGCGCGGTCAGGAGCGAAGCTCATTGCCCTCGTCAAACCGCAATTCGAGGCCGGGCGGGAAGAAGTCGGAAAGGGCGGGGTCGTCCGTGATCCGGCCGTTCGCGAACGCGTTTGCGCCGAAGCGGCCGAGTGGGTTGCCTCTCAGGGCTGGCACGTCCTTGGCGTTACGGAAAGCCCGATCACCGGCCCCGAAGGGAATGTCGAGTTCCTTCTCGGCGCTCAAAAACCTGGGGATAGTTGAGGCGGTTGGCGGGCAGCTCCGCCCGCGAGGGTGGCGGAACGCCTCCCAAGCCCCTATTTCCGCGGCGAAAGGGGTGAGATCATGCAATCCGAGAACCGGATCTTCGACGATTTCGTGAAGATGGTGAACGGCTTCGCCGGGACGATGGCCGGGATGGGCCGCGAGGCTGAATCCTCGGCCCGGGAGAAGATGCGCGAGTGGATGGGCGGCATGGATTTCGTCTCCCGCGACGAGTTCGACGCGGTGAAGGCCATGGCGGCCAAGGCGCGCGAGGAGAATGATGCTCTGAAGGCGCGCGTCGCGGCCCTGGAAGCGAAGCTCGGCGGCGCACCGGAGAAGCCCAAGGCCGCGCCGAAGCGCAAGGGGCCGAAATCCTGACCGAAACTGGCGTCAGCGACGAGCGCGAGGACGGCGCTCCGATCGAGGTTCTCGAGCAATATTTCGAGGCGCGCGGCTGGCCGTGCGAGCGCTCAGGCGACGGCGAGATCGTCGCGTCGGCAAGCGGAAGCTGGGCGCAGTACGAGCTCCGCGGAGTCTGGCGCCCCGAGGACCAGGTGCTCCAGTTCCTCGCTTTCCCCGACATCAAGGTCGCGCCGGAGAAGCGTTCGGCGATCTATGAATCGCTCGGCCTGATCAACGAGCAGCTGTGGCTCGGTCATTTCGAGATGTGGTCGGGCTCCGGCCTGCTCATCTTCCGCCACTCGACCGTGCTCGACACGCGCGACGGTGAGGGGCTGAGCCTCGAACAGGCGGAAGCCATTGCCGAGGCGGCGCTCGAGGAGTGCGAGCGCTTCTACCCCGTCTTCCAATTCGTGCTGTGGGGCGGAAAGAGCCCGGGCGAGGCAATCGCCGCGGCGCTCATCGATACCCACGGAGAAGCTTGATGCAATTGCTTGCCCCCACCTGGTTCGTCGGCTGCGGCAACATGGGCCAGGCGATGGTGCAAGGTTGGCGCGCCGCGGGCGCCGACCTGTCGGTCCTCACCGCGATCCGCCCGAGCGGCAGGCTCGTGACCGGCGTGAAGACGGTCGCTTCCCTCAAAGAAGCGGGCAACGCGCCGCGCCTGGTGATCCTCGGCTTCAAGCCGCAGAAGCTCGACGAAGTCGCGCCGGAGCTCGCGCCATGGGTGACGTCGAGGACGGTCGTCGTGTCGCTTCTGGCCGGGGTAGAGATTGCGAGCCTTCGCCAGCGCTTCCCCAAGGGCATCATGGTTCGTGCGACGACGAACCTGCCGGTGTCGGTGCGCCGCGGAGTGAGCGCGCTCTATAGCGAGGACGAGATCGAGGAGGGGCTCAAGAACAAGATCTCCGACCTCTTCGCGTCGCTCGGCTTCGCGATGTGGACCGACGGCGAGGCGGGGCTCGGCGCGGTCGGAGCGGTGGCGGGTGCGGGGCCGGCCTATGTGGCCCGCTGCATCGAAGCGTTCGCGGAAGCCGCCGCGAGCCAGGGACTTTCGAAGGAATTGGGCGCGACCATCGCTCTCGAAACCTTCTTCGGCACGGCCTGGATGGCGGCGTCGACCAAGGAGACGATGGACGAGATCGCGCGCCGCGTCGCCAGCCCCAAGGGCACGACCGAAGCCGGCCTTTCCGTGCTCGACCGCGACGGCGCCCTCAACCATCTGGTGGAAAAAACCATCGACGCCGCCCGCCGGCGTGGAGCGGAACTGGCTGCGGAGGCTCGGGGTGAGCAGGTCGCTTAAACCTGCGTAAACTTTACGAGGCCGCTCCGCCGTCCTAGGCGCCGTTCATGGCAACTACCCAAACTTACGACGACCGCGACGGCTGGATCTGGTTCGACGGGAAGCTCGTCCCCTGGCGCGAGTCCGAGGTCCATGTTCTCAGCCACGCGCTCCATTACGCGTCCTCCGTGTTCGAAGGGCAGCGCGCCTACAACGGCGACATCTTCAAGCTTCACCAGCATTGTGCGCGGCTCCGCAAGAGCGCGAACATCCTCGGCTTCGACATCCCGTGGAGCGACGAGGAAATCGCGGCCGCTTGCAAGGAAGTGCTCAAGGCCAACAACCTGACCGATGCCTACATGCGGCCGGTTGCCTGGCTGGGCTCGGAAAGGATGGGCGTTTCGCCGACGGGGACCAAGCCGCACGTGGCCATCGCCGCGTGGGAGTGGGGGAAATATTTCTCGCCGGAGGCTGCGGCCAAGGGCATTCGCCTCACCATCGCTCCGTGGCGGCGGCCCGCGCCCTACACGGCGCCGGTCCATTCCAAGGCGTCCGGCCTCTACATGATCGCGATGCTGTCGCGGAAGCACGCCGAGGACACCGGTTTCGACGACGCTCTGATGTTCGACTGGCGCGGCCAGGTCGCGGAAGCGACTGGCGCAAACGTCTTCTTCGTCCGCGACGGTGCGCTCTACACGCCTACGCCGGACTGTTTCCTAAATGGAATCACGAGACAGACAGTCATCGAGCTCGCCCAGCGGCGCGGGATCGAGGTGCACGAGCGGGCGATCTGGCCGGACGAGCTCGAAAGCTTTGAGCAGATGTTCCTTACGGGAAGCGCCGCCGAGATCACGCCGGTCGGCTCGGCGGGTCCGTGGAGTTTCGAGGTCGGGGACCTCACGCGCCAGCTCGACAAGGATTACGACGACCTGGTGCACGGCCGGATTTCGAACGCCTAACACCTTCATCTGGTTGAATAACCGCCATTCACTTTTTGTTTGGCGTTAGCCGTTACTGCTTGCCGGCCAGCCGCTTGGCGCTGGTCGTAGCGTTGCGGACGGGGCAGGGGTGATACTCCAGGCGTTTCGGCAGAGGAGGGGTGAGGCCGGATCGGTCGAATCGGCCGTGCCGCTGCGCGAGCTGATGAGCTTCACGGAGCCGCGTGATGCCGTGTCCGTGGCGATCAGGCGGTCTCAGCTCGATGCCCTCATCCGGCTCGTCCCGGTCACCGTCACCAGTCAGTTGCTCGCGGCGGTTCTCGTCGCGTTGTCCCTCTACAGACATATCCCGGCGTGGGAACTGGCCGCCTGGCTTTCCGCGACCTGCGGGATTTGCATCCTTCGCGGCGGGCGTGCGCTCCGCGTGCGCACCGATCCGGCCTATGCGGAGCGAAAACCGCCTCAGCTGAAGGCGGTCGTCATCATCGTCTGCCTGCTTGGCCTGTTGTGGCTGGTCCCGCCCATCTTCTGGTTCGAACGTGTCGATCTCGACGAAAAGCTTCTCCTGTGCGTGCTTGCGGCGGGCCTGATGAGCGGCGCCAGCGTTAGCCTCGCCAGCGTTCCGCAGGCGGGGATCACCTATGTCGGACTGATGTGCGCCGGCGGCGTGTTGATGGCCGCGCAGTTCGAAGACGCCATGCAGATGGTGTTGCTGGAGCTGCTCTTTGCCTGGGTTCTCTCCTGGGCAATCATCCTCAATGCTCGCCGGTTCATCAATCACGTTCGCGGGCAGCTCGAGCTTCACGAGCAGAGCGAGCTGATCCGGCTGCTTCGCGAGTTCGAGGCCAGCGGCAGCGATTGGTTATGGGAGCTCGGACCCGATTACCGCCTCCGCTACATGTCGAAGGCCATGGCTGATGCGTTCGGAAGGCCGCTGCGCGATCTTATCGACAAGCCCGCGATGGACATTCTCGATCCGGACGGAAAGGCGGCGCCCTTGTCGGTGGGCCTGCGCATCCTCGACACCCACGCGAGGGAAAAGAGACCGTTCAAGGACATCGCCATCCCCGTGCAATACGGTCGGCGCTGGTGGCTCCTTTCCGGAAAGCCTCTCATCGATTCCGCCGGCAAGTTCCTGGGCTGGAGGGGCGTCGGCTCCGACATCACAGACATTCGCCTGACCGGCACCGACTCCATCCGCACGGCCAGACTGGATCCGCTGACCGGAGTCGCCAACCGCCTGCTCGTGCGCGAACAGCTCGAGGGCGCGCTCCTCCGCTGCATCGCGGCCGAGGGCGGCTGCGCGCTTTTGCTGGTCGACCTCGACCGGTTCAAGCTCGTCAACGACACGCTCGGCCACGGTGTCGGCGACCAGCTGCTGTGCGAAGTCGCCAGGAGACTCGAGCAGAGCGCCGGCGGCGTCGGAACCGTTGGACGTCTGGGCGGCGACGAATTCGCGCTGGTCTGGAATCTTCGAGCAGACCGCGACACTTTGTCGCAGATCGCGGATCGGATCATCGGGGACCTCGGCCGCCCCTTTGCCATCGCCGGGACAACGATTCACGTCGGCGCCACCGTCGGCATCGCGACCGCACCTGACGACGGCGGCAATGAGGAAGAGCTGATCCGCAGCGCCGACCTCGCACTCTATCGGGCGAAGGCCCAGGGCAGGGGCAGTCACCAGTTCTTCGCGCGCTGGATGGCGGACGAGGCGATGGCCAGCCGACGGCTCGAATCCGATCTTCGACGCGCGATTACCGAAGGCGGACTTTCGCTCGCCTACCAGCCGATCGTCGATGCCCGCAGCAGCGCGATCGTCGCCCGCGAGGCGCTGATGCGCTGGACCCATCCGGAATATGGTGAGATCGAGCCCGAGACCTTCATTCCGATCATCGAGGAGGCCGGCCTGATCGGCCAGGTCGGCGCCTGGGTCATTCGTGAAGCTTGCGCCGAAGCCGCGACCTGGGAGGCAGACGTCGCAGTCGCGGTCAATGTTTCGCCGGTGCAGCTCGGCAGCGCGGGCCTAGAAACCACCGTCGTCAGTGCGCTTGCCTCCGCCGGGCTCGACGCGAGCCGGCTCGAGCTCGAGGTCACGGAGAGCGTGTTCCTTAGCGACGATCCGTCGACCCGCGACGCCCTCTCGCGCCTCCACAGCCTCGGAATCCGGCTGGTGCTCGACGATTTCGGCACCGGGTACAGCTCCTTCGGCTCGCTTGCCCGCGGCGACTTCTCGAAGATCAAGATTGACCGCGCCTTCGCCAGCGGGGCGGCGGGGGGCGATTGCCAGGCGCGCTCGATCGTCGAAGCGATGATCGGCTTGGCGCGCGGCCTCGGCCTCGAGGTTACGGCCGAAGGTGTCGAAACCGCCCATGAGGCGCAGGTGCTGAGCGAGCTGGGATGCGATCAGCTCCAGGGTTTCTACTTCGGAAAGCCGAAGCAATCGTCCGGGCCGAGGCGCGTCGAACTGCTCCCCGATCAGGCCGACGTGAAGCAGCGTCCCGAGCGGCGGCGGCTCGGCGGGCGCAACTAGAGGGCAAGCGGAGCCTTCCCAAGCGTAGGCTGCCCGCTATATGCGCCTCTCGCCTGCTGGGGCGTAGCCAAGTGGTAAGGCACCGGTTTTTGGTACCGGCATTCGCAGGTTCGAATCCTGCCGCCCCAGCCAGCCTTCCGAAACTCCTCCGCTTCGGAGAAAAATGTAAGTGCTCAGAGAGGCTTATGCCGCCACAACCGTTTCATGCGGAATGGTGGCGGCAAATCTGCGTTGAAGCCGCGCGAGGAGCGTCAGCGGGTGATGCTGCCGGCGCGTATGCGCAGCAAGGCGGGCTGGAGCGACGCCTGCATCCTCAACGTCTCCAAGCGCGGCCTGCTGATCTATTCGGCGGGATCCGCCGATCCAGGGTCCTTTGTCGAGATCCGGCGCGGCGGCCAGCTGGTCGTCGCACGCGTCGTCTGGCGCAAGAACCAGCGCATCGGCTTGCACAGCCCCGATCCCGTCCGCGTAGAGGACATTATCAGCACCGAGGCAGCGGCGTCCGCGGTTCAATCCAGCATTCCTGAAATTTCCTTCGAGCGGCGGCGAATACCCCGCGATTCCGAACGCAGCCGCCACCGTGCGCGAGCGATGGAGTTCATCGCGATGGTCCTGCTCGGGCTGGTATTCGTGGGTACGGCGGTCGCCTGCGTCGAAGATGCGTTTGCCGAGCCGCTCGCTGCGGTAAGGACGGCCCTGGGCTGAAACGCACCCGCTTGAGTTCTTGCTCGCCCCAAGTGCATCAGTGGAGAGATGCCGGGGCCGCTCCAGGGACTGACAATCGTCGAGATGGCCGGAATCGGCCCGGCGCCGTTCGCGGGCATGATGCTCGCCGATCACGGTGCCGACGTGATCCGGATCGAGCGGGAAGGGCTGATCGGGATTCCCAACGATCCCTTGTTGAGGTCGCGGCGGAGCATCGCGCTAGATCTCAAGACGGAGGGTGGCCGCAAGATCGTCCATGAGCTGGCCGTTCGTGCCGACGGGCTGATCGACGGCTACCGCCCCGGCGTAATGGAAAGGCTGGGGCTCGGGCCTGACGAGCTTCTGAAAGACAATGCCAAGCTTGTGTACGGCCGAGTCACGGGTTGGGGGCAGAAGGGCCCGCTCTCCGCAACTGGCGGTCACGACGTGAATTATCTGGCGATCAGCGGCCTTCTCCATGGCATAGGCCCGAAGGAGCGGCCGGTTGTACCTGCAAATTACATCGCGGATTTCGCGGGCGGCGGCATGATGCTCGCCTTTGGGATGGTCGCCGCGTTCTTCCGCGTGCAGCGCGGTGGCTCCGGCCAGGTCATCGACTGCGCGATGAGCGACGGAGCCGCGCTGATCGGCGCATTGACCTACGGAATGCACGCGGCGGGACTATGCAGCGATCAGCGGGAGTCGAACCTGCTCGACGGCGGCTCCGCGAC
>DATMHP010000075.1:0-6412 GCA_035554875.1 Sphingomicrobium sp. | reverse complement strand
AGCTGGTCGATGCGCACTGGCTGTTTGCGCATCATCTCGGGTCGGCTGCTTCGGCAACCACCGATCAGCCGCTGTGCCGCCTTCCGAGCGGTGATCCGTGGATGCAGAACATGCTTCGCCCGATCGTCGAGGCGGTCGGTTACCGCGTCGTCGGCGACGACCATGACGGCGAGGCCGACCTGGTCATCACCTCCGAGCCCAAGAAAGCCGGTAAGGCGGCTCGGACCATCGTCCTTCGCTCCGAACCGGAAGCGGCGGGTAAAACCGATCAGAGCATCTATCGATACGACCGCGCCGGGCTGTTGATGGCGCTCAAGTCGGCTGGAGGGAAACGCTGATGAACGAGCTGCTGCTCATCGTCACGATCGCGGGCCAGCGGGTCGCGCTGCCCGCGGCTGCGGTCGAATCCGTCGTCGAGCTCGACACCTTGATCCCGGTGCCTCGGGCCGCGCCGCATATCGCCGGCCTGTCGGCGCTCCGGAGCCGCGTGCTCACCGTCATCGATTGCATGAGCTCGCTCGAGCTTGGGACCAGCGACACATCCGACGGGATCCGCGAGGCGGCTGTCGTCGAGCTCGACGGCCATCATTACGCGCTGATCGTCGATGTCGTCGAAGACGTCGTCGAGGCGGTGGGCGAACCCTCCCCGGTGCGCGCGGCGATGGGTGACGGCTGGGAACGCGTATCGGAAGGCATGGTCGAGACGGAAGTCGGACCGTTGCTGTTGATTGACGTTGAGGCGCTCGTGTCGGGAGCGGAAGCCCGTGCGGCTTAAGGGCTTGGTTACCGTTAGCTAGTACATGATTGGCAATCCAGCGGGGAAGCCTGAAGCATGAAGAGCTGTTTGATCGTCGACGACTCCAAGGTGATCCGCAAGGTCGCGCGGCACATCCTCGAGACTCTCGAATTCGAGGTCGAGGAAGCCGGTGACGGCCAGGAGGCCCTCTCGCGCTGCGAGCAGAAGATGCCGGACGTGGTCCTGCTCGACTGGAACATGCCGGTCATGAGCGGGATGGAGTTCCTTCGCCTGCTCCGCCAGGGGGGCCACGGCGACCAGCCGAAAGTCGTGTTCTGCACCACCGAGAATGATATGGCGCACATCCGTGCGGCGCTCGAGGCCGGTGCCGACGAATATGTGATGAAACCGTTCGATCGAGAGACGCTGCACGTCAAGCTTCAGCTCGTCGGCGTCGCCTAAGAGTCCGCGTTATGGAGCGGGCGCTCGCAAAATCGCGGGATCGCCAGGAAGGCAGGGAGCCGAAGCGGCGCCGAATCCGCCTGATGATCGTCGACGATTCGATGGTCGCCAGGGCGGTTTTGTCGCGCATGGTCGAAGCCGACGCCGCGTTTGAGATCGCTGCCGTCGCGGGTACCGCCGAAGACGCAATCGACGCGCTTCGCTCGGTGCAGGTCGACATCGTCCTCCTCGATCTCGAAATGCCCGGAGCCGGTGGGCTCCAGATGATCCCAAAGATCCTGGAAGCGGCCGACGGGGCGAAGGTGATGATCGTCTCGTCGCTCGCAGACGAGGGAGCGGCGCAAACGGTTGCGGCGCTCGCGCTGGGAGCGGCCGATGCGATGCCGAAGCCCGGCACCGGACGGTTCAACGGCCGCTTCGCCGAGGTCCTTCTCTCGCGGCTGAAGGCCCTGGGTTTCGCCGACGACCAGCCGCCGCTTCGGGAGCCGATCCGGCTGCAGGGATTCGGCCCGCTCCGCGCGATGTCGCCCAACCCGATCGGCGTCCTCGCCGTCGGTGCGTCGACGGGCGGAATCCACGCCATCGCCGCGCTGTTCCAGGCGCTTCCGCCCAAGATTGGAGTGCCGATCCTCGTCACTCAGCACCTTCCGCCGCCGTTCATGCCAGTGTTTGCCCGTCAGCTCGGCATTGCTGCGCGTCGTGAGGCGCTCGTGGCGGAGGACGGAATGAAGCTTCTGCCCGACCGGATCATCATCGCTCCGGGGGACGCGCATCTGACAATCGAATCGTCGGACCGCGGTCATTTCGTGCGGCTGGTGCGTGAGCGCGCGCCAAGCGGCTGCCTTCCCTCGGTCGACCCGATGTTTGCCTCGTCGGGAGCGGAGTTTGGTGAATCGGCCGTGGCCGTAATCCTGACTGGCATGGGCCGAGACGGAGTCGAGGGCGCATCGAAGCTGGTTGCCCGCGGCGGCTCCGTGCTCGCCCAGGACGAGGCGAGTTGCGCCGTCTGGGGAATGCCGCGCGCGGTCATCGAAGCCGGCCTCGCCTGCGCGGTCATGTCGCCGGAGAAGATGGGCCGGCGGATAGCCTCGCGCGTGGGAGACGCCCCGTGCAAGTAAGCGACAGCTCCAGTCGAATCCTCGCCGGGTTACTCGAGGCGCGCACCGGTCAGCAGCTGACGATGAACCGCCGCTGGCGGATCGAGACGGCGCTGTCGGCGCTGCTTCGCGAGCGCGGCATCGCGACTCTCGACGAGCTCATCACGATCCTTGTCATGGGCAAGGAGCCCGGACTTTCGAACCAGGTGGTCGAGGCTCTTTTGAACAACGAAACCTATTTCTTCCGCGACCGCGCGCCGTTCGATCTGCTCGCCCGCCACGCGCTGCCGCAGCTTGCCACCAAGCGCCACGACAAGAAGCGCATCCGCATCTGGTCCGCGGGCTGCTCGACCGGACAGGAAGTCTATTCGATCGCGATGCTGTTCGCCGAAGATCCGGCGAAGTGGAGGGGCTGGACCGTGGACGTGCTTGGCACCGACGTTTCCTCGAACGTGGTCGATCGTGCCCGCGGCGGTCTCTACACCCAGTTCGAGGTTCAACGCGGCCTCGGCATCAATCAGACTATCCGCTGGTTCGAGGAATGCGAGGATGGTTGGCGGGCGGTCGAGGAGTTGCGCAAGTCGGTCCGTTTCCAGGTCCACAACCTCCTGGAAGCGCCGCCGCATCCCGGCGAGTTCGACATCGTGCTGTGCCGCAACGTCCTCCTTTATCTCACTATCGAGAAACGGCGGATGGCCTTCGACCGGATTGCTTCCGCTCTGGCTTCCGACGGCTGGCTGATGCTCGGCGCCGGCGAGACCGTGATTGGGCAGACCGAGCGCTTCGGCGCCGACATTGAGGCTCGCGGGCTTTATCGCCGCACCGATGGCAGCGTCCCGGTTGAAAAGCGCGGCGGTGCCGACCGTAGGACAGCCGGCAAGGCTTGACCGCGCGGCGCAAATTTGCGCCACTCCTGAAATGGATCTTATCGAGCGTCCCTCGCCCAATTTCGACGAGCGCGCGCTCCCCGTTTCGATGATCGTGCTCCATTACACGGGCATGCCCAATGCCGAGGGCGCGCTCGACCGGCTGACCTCGCCTGAGGCCAAGGTGTCATGCCATTATTTCATCGACGAAGACGGCACGACCTACCGCCTGGTCGATGAATCGAAACGCGCCTGGCACGCTGGAAAATCGCGCTGGCGGGGCATCACCGACGTCAATTCCGCGAGCGTGGGGATCGAGATCGTCAATCCCGGCCACGAGTTCGGCTACCGGCCGTTCCCCGATGAGCAGATTGCGGCGCTGATTCCGCTGGTCGCCGACATCAAGGACCGGCATGGGATCAGCCGCGGCAATGTCGTCGGCCATTCCGATGTTGCTCCCGCGCGCAAGGAGGACCCCGGCGAGCTTTTCCCGTGGGAGGCGCTTGCGAAGCGGCGGCTGGCACTTCCGAGTCCAACGCGCGAGCTGGTCGACCCCTTCTGGACCGACGCCGGCTTCCTGCTCGCCCTCGAGCGGTTCGGTTACGACGTCGACGACCCGCAGAAGGCTACCATCGCCTTCCAGCGCCGCTTCCGGCCCGACCGCATCGACGGCATCGTCGACGGCGAGTGCCGGGCTAAGCTGCTCGCCTTGTTGCTTCCAAAGCCGCAGTAACCCATATTTGCGATGCCAGAGGGCCGGGCGGCCGCGGCTCGCGCAAGCGGGGCGAGGAAAGTCCGGGCTCCATGGAACAACGGTGCCGGGTAACGCCCGGCCGGGGGGCTCGCTCTCCGAGGGACAGTGCCACAGAAAGAATTCCGCCCGGCTTCGGACGGGTAAGGTCGAAAGGGTGCGGCAAGAGCGCACCGCGTCCTTGGCAACAAGGGCGGCACGGTAAACCCCACCGGGTGCAAGACCGAATAGGGGCGGCATATGGGCTTGTTCCGGCTCGCCGCCCGGGTTGGTCGCTTGACCTCGCGCGCAAGTGCGAGGCTAGACGAATGGCCGCCCATCTCCAGTTCATCCTGGAGTGGACAGAACCCGGCTTACAGGCCCTCTGGCGAATTTCTCGACGGATGCGGCTTCGGCCGCTACTAACTTTGGATAATATGGCGAAGCAGAAGCGGTCAGACGACTGGGGATTTCCGCGCTGGCGTTCCTACGGGAAGGCCGGACGGGCCGCAGCGCGCGTGCGCCTCTGCGACCGCGAAGGCTGCGACGAGCCGGGCGACCGGCCCGCTCCAAAGGCACCAAACAGCCGCGAGCGCTGGTACTTCTGCGAGAAGCACGCCGCCGAATATAACAAGAACTGGAATTACTTCGCCGGCCTGAGCCCGGAGGAGGCCGCCAAGCGCGCCGCCGACGAGGCGAACGGCGCCAGCAGCTTCCGGCGCTCGGCGCACTGGAAATGGGCCGGTCCCGGCGACGACAGTCGGAGCCGCGACGAGATGCGCGCGCTGTCGGTCCTGGAGCTCGATCCGGACGCTGACTTCAAGGCGATCCGAACCGCCTACCGTCAGCTTGCCAAGCAGCATCACCCCGACCTCAAGCAGGGCGACAAGGAGGCGGAAGCGCGGTTTCGCGAAATCCAGGCGGCTTACGACGTGCTCAAGGCTGCGGAAGACAGGCGGCTGGCGCTCGGCGCTACCGATTGATCATGAAGGTGGCGGCGCTGAGCGCGATCGGCCGCGCTTCGTCGCCTCCGTGCGCCATTCCCCGAACGAAGGCGATCCGCCGGGTTACCTTCACGCATTCGCAGCGCGCGACGATCGTTTCGCCCTTCACGGCCGGCCGCAGGTAATCGAGCCTCAGGTCCACCGTCAGGATGGGCATGAACTTGTCCATCGTGACCCAGACCGAAGTTCCGCTCGCTGTATCGATCAGGCTGACGATGGCGCCCGACGCGAGCACGCCCGTCTCCGGAACGCCGACCAGCTCTTCGCGCCATGGAAGCGCAAGCTCGGCCCAATTCTGACCTGAATCCCTGAACTCCAGCCCGAGCGCCCGGCCATGGCCGATCCGCCGCGCAAGCTCGAAGAAAGCGGCAGGATCGAAGCCCGACGCCACCTGATCGCTCATGCGGCGAGCCGGCGCGCGGTGTCCCGGATCAGCTGGATCATGTTCGGAACGCCCTGCGTCCGGTTGGCACTCAGCTGCCGCGACAGGTCGAACGGCGCGAGCTCGGTGGCAATGTCGGTCTGGGCGACTTCCTCCGCCGGTTTGTCCTGCACAGCGGAAAGCACGAGGGCGACGATGCCCTTGGTGATCGCCGCATTGCTGTCGGCAAGGAAGTGCAGCCGCCCGTCGCTCGTTGCCGTCGGATAGACCCAGACCGAGGCGGAGCAGCCGCGGACCTTGGTGGCTTCCGTCTTCAGCGCATCGGGCATCGGCTCGAGCTTGCGGCCCAGATCGATCAGCAGCCGGTAGCGGTCCTCGCCATCGAGGAACTCATATTCGTCGAGGATCTCAGAAAGAGGCGGCAAACCGCTCATGCGTCTGCGCCTAGCAGGGGAGGCGGCCGCCTTCTAGCGGTCGCGAAGGTTCTCGATCTCCCGCGCCAGGCTATTTTCCTTTTCTACGGTGATCCGCTCAAGCACCTTGAGGCGCTCCTTGAGCTCTTTCACCTCGTCGCGAAGGCGCAGGTTCTCCGCGCGGTCTTCGGGAGAGTTTGAGTCAATGCGGCGGCCATGGCGGGAATAGCCGTATCTTGCCCGGACGATCGACGCGACCATCACGATCGCGACGATCAGGACGACCATGATCTGTCCGCCTTCCATCAGCCTTGGTCTCCTTCGCTAATCCGATCGCGTTCGCGAAGCGCCTCGATCTGCGCAGCCGTATCGGCGCCGCGGTCGGTGACGATGCGCTCGAGGATGTTGATGCGGTCCTGGAGTTGCTTCACCTGAGCCCGCAAACGGACCGTCTCGTCATCATCTTGCGTGCCGTATTGCATCTCGCGCATCGACCGCGGGCGGATCCCCATCTTGTGCATGACGATGCGCGACAGCAGAAGCACGACCAGAAGCGCGAGTACGAACTCCAACGCATTCATTTACTTGGCGTCTCCGTTCTCGATGACCCGCGGCTGGCGGAGCGCTTCGATCTGGGTGGCGGTCTGCGCACCCGCGTCGGTCACGATCTGCTCGAGTACCCGGACTCGCTGCTCCAGCTCCATCGAGCGCGATGCATATTG
>DATMHP010000074.1:0-6830 GCA_035554875.1 Sphingomicrobium sp. | reverse complement strand
ATGTGCCGCCGGTCCTCGCGCAGATGCGCGGTGATTCCGTCGGCGCCAGCCTCGGCAGCGACGATCGCCGCGCGCACGGGGTCGGGATGGTCGCCGCCGCGCGCGTTCCTGATCGTCGCGACATGGTCGATGTTGACGCCGAGCCGGAGCTTGCTCACGCGGCCGCCCGGCTCCCGGGCTTGATCGCTGGGATCTGCGCCAGCTCCGGCGGCACCTCGTCGGGCTGGTAAGCGGGAACGTCGATCCGGATCAGCGGCGTATAGGGCACGCCAAGATCCGCGGATCCGTTCGACCGGTCGACAAGCGAAGCCGCTGCAACGACCTTTCCGCCTGCCTTCTCGATCGCTGCAATCGCCTCACGTGAGGACAGGCCGGTGGTCACGACGTCTTCGACCAGCAGCACCCGCTGGCCAGGATCGAGGTGGAAGCCGCGGCGAAGCTCGAACGTGCCTTGCGGCCGTTCGACGAACATCGCCGGCTTGCCCAGAGCGCGGCCCATTTCGTGGCCGATGATGACGCCGCCCATCGCTGGCGAAACAACGACGTCGATGGATTCGCGGACGTCCGGCGGAAGCTTCGCGGCGAGCGCGCGCGCCATTCTTTCCGCCCGCTGCGGGTCCATGAGCAGCCGCGCGCATTGCAGGTAGCGGGGGCTTCGGAGGCCCGAGGAGAGGATGAAATGCCCTTCAAGCAACGCGTCCGCGTCGCGGAATTCCGCAAGAATCTCGTCGTCCGTCATATCGCCTTCTTCGCCGCCGATGCGGCTGGCGGAATAGGCGTTGCGCACCGCGGCTTCAACCTTCGGACAAGGGAGTTGAGAGACTGGGAACCCGCGCCTATAGGGATGCCTGTTCGGGGGCCGCCAGCAAGCGACTCTCCCCGGAAATAAATCACTGTACCTCGGGGTGCGAATGAAACTCATTGGATGGGCGATTGCCCTTGCCGCAGCCATGGCAACACCCGCAGCGGCTCAGGCCGTCAACGCGACAAGCCCGGCTGCAGCGACGACGACGACCGCTGCGACGACGAATGCGATGGCGGCCGACCCGGCCGGGACTGGCGGTGCCGCCCAGGCTGCCACCAAGCCCTTCCACTATGACGCGCCCACCCCGGGCATCGGCGAGCCGGTGCCGGGCGGATGGAGCACGCAGGACCAGGTGACGAAGGTCGGCCAGCAGGCTGCCGACTTCCACGATTACTGGCTGCTGACGGTGTGCGCCCTGATCTGCGTCATCGTTCTCGCGCTGCTGCTCTACGTGATCGTCCGCTATCGGCGCGGCGCCAATCCGACGCCGTCGCGCACCTCCCACAATACCGTCATCGAGGTGATCTGGACGGTCATCCCGGTCCTGATCCTGGTTGCGATCGCGATCCCGTCGATCCGGCTGATGCGGGCGCAATATGCGTTCCCGAAGGCCGACCTGACGGTGAAGGTGATCGGCAACCAGTGGTACTGGACCTACGATTATCCGGATAATGGCGGGATCGAGATCGTCTCCAACATCCTCAAGGAGAAGACCGATCCGACGCTGCGTCCGGGCGAGCGGTTCCGCACCGACGCCGACGGGCCGCCGCTGCTCGCGGTCGACGAGCGGATGGTCATCCCCGCCGGCAAGGTCGTGAAGTTCATCGTCACGTCGAACGACGTGATCCACAGCTTCGCGATGCCGAGCTTCTGGACCAAGATCGACGCCAACCCGGGAATGCTCAACGAGACCTGGGTGAAGGTCGATCGTCCGGGCGTCTATTTCGGCCAGTGCTCCGAGCTTTGCGGCGCGCGCCACGGCTACATGCCGATCGTCATCGACGTGGTGACTCCGGAGCGGTTCGCCGAGTGGGTCGCCTCGAAGGGCGGCACCATGCCCGGCGCGACCCAGGCCGCGGCACCGGCAGGAGCGGCCCCCGCTCCGACCCCGGCGGTCGCAACCACCGGCACTCCGCCGGAGGCCCAGCCCATTTCAGCAACTTCCGCGGGCGCGAACAGCGCGACCAACCAGTAATCCCGAGGAAATACGAGTTATGAGCACCATCCCAGCCGACGCGCTCCATCTCGAGCAGCCCGGAATCGGCCATACCGCCGAGCATCACGCGGACCACAAACCGGGCTTCTTCGTCCGCTGGTTCATGTCGACGAACCACAAGGACATCGGCACGCTCTACCTGATCTTCGCGATCACCGCGGGGATCATCGGGGGCTCGCTCTCCGGCATCATGCGCTGGGAGTTGATGGAGCCGGGCATCCAGGTCTTGAACCGCGCCTGGCCGCTTGGCGCCGGGACCGCCAACTTCGACGAGTGGACCCACCACTGGAACGCGCTGATCACCGCGCACGGCCTGATCATGGTCTTCTTCATGGTCATGCCGGCGATGATGGGCGGCTTCGGCAACTGGTTCGTTCCCTTGATGATCGGCGCGCCCGACATGGCGTTCCCGCGGATGAACAACATCTCCTTCTGGCTGCTGGTCCCGGCCTTCATGCTGCTCCTCGGCTCGACCTTCGTCTCGGGCGGCAGCGGGCTTGGAGCGGGCACCGGCTGGACGCTCTACGCGCCGCTATCGACCTCCGGCTCGTCGGGGCCCGCGGTCGACATGGTGATCTTCTCGATCCACCTTGCGGGCGTCAGCTCGATCCTCGGCGCGATCAACTTCATCACCACCATCTTCAACATGCGCGCTCCGGGCATGACCCTGCACAAGATGCCGCTGTTCGTGTGGTCGGTGCTGGTGACCGCCTTCCTCCTGCTGCTGTCGCTTCCGGTGCTTGCCGGCGCGATCACGATGCTGCTGACGGACCGCAACTTCCAGACGACGTTCTTCGACGCTTCGGGCGGCGGCGACGTGGTGCTTTACCAGCACCTGTTCTGGTTCTTCGGTCACCCGGAGGTCTACATCATGATCCTTCCCGGCTTCGGGATGATCAGCCAGGTGGTCTCGACCTTCAGCCGCAAGCCGGTCTTCGGCTATCTCGGCATGGCCTATGCCATGGTCGCCATTGGAATCATCGGCTTCGTCGTCTGGGCGCACCATATGTTCGTCACCGGCATGAGCATCGATACGAAAATGTATTTCACCGCCGCATCGATGATCATCGCCGTCCCGACGGGCGTCAAAGTCTTCTCGTGGATCGGGACAATGTGGGGTGGGTCGATCAGCTTCAAGACGCCCTTGCTGTTCGCAATCGGCTTCATCTTCCTGTTCACCATCGGCGGCGTCACCGGCGTCGTGCTCGCCAACGGCGGCATCGATACGTACATGACCGACACCTATTACGTGATCGCCCACTTCCACTACGTGCTCAGCCTCGGCGCCGTCTTCGCCATCTTCGCGGGTTTCTATTACTGGTTCGGCAAGATGAGCGGGCGCATGTACAACGAGCTGCTGGGCCAGCTGCATTTCTACATCATGTTCATCGGCGTGAACCTGATCTTCTTCCCGATGCACTTCCTCGGCCTCGACGGAATGCCGCGGCGCATTCCGGACTACACGCCGGCCTTCGCGCATTGGAACTATGTCTCGACGGTCGGCTACATGATCACGGTCGCGGGCGTTGCGGTGTTCTTCGTCAACCTGTTCTGGTCGCTCGCGGCCGGGCGCAAGGCTCCGGCGAACCCGTGGGGCGAAGGCGCGACGACGCTCGAATGGACCCTGTCGAGCCCGCCGCCGTTCCACCAATATTCGACTCTCCCGCGGATCGACTAGCCGCGGCGAAGTCGAGCAAAGCGAAACGCCCCGGCCATAGTGCCGGGGCGTTTTGCTATGCGCCGTCGAGTGACTCGATCCTCGCGTCGATGTCCGCGATTCGGCGCGTGAGGCTTTCGAGGAGGCTGGCCTGCTCTTTCGCGTCGAGATGGGCCATCGCGCCGGCCTCATAATCCTCGAGCGCTTTGGAAAGCATCATGCGGTCGTGCTGCAAACGCCGCCTGGTTCTTTTGCGACCCATCCTTCTCACCGGCCATAGCGGACCGCCTGTAAGGGCCCGCTCGCCGCGCGAGGGTTCAAACCTAGATGGCTTACTTCACCCGCTCGGCCTTGAGGATCTTGATCGCCGGGTCGAGCATCTGGCCCTTCATTGGACCTTCGCCCTTCGTCTCCGACACCGGCGAGGCCCAGATCTTCTTCACCACGTCCATGCCCTCGACCACGTGACCGAAGGCGGCGAAGCCATTGGCGTCGCCGCCCGGTCCTCCGGCATCGAGGCCGGGCATGTCGGACAGGAGAATGAAAAAGTCGGCGCGCGCGGTGCCCGGACCCGCGTTGGCCATGGCAATCGCGCCCGCGACATTGTGCAGCCCGGTTTCGCTGGTCGGCTCGTGCGCGATCGGCGGGTAGAGCTTGCGGGAATCGCTGCGCACTCCGCCCTGGATGAGGCCGCCGTCTCCGACGTGCATCGCTCGGTAGAAGCTCTCGCCATCAAAGCGGTGCGTATCCACGTAGTGGAGGAAATTGGCGGTCGTGATCGGCGCGTGCGTCTTGTCCAACGCGATGACGATGCGGCCCGCGCTGGTCTCGATCGCGACCGGGACGAGCTCCGCCTGAGGCGCGGGCGCGGATTGCGGAGCGGATTCGGGCGCGGCCTGGGCGAACAGGGGCACGGACGTGGCCGCGAGCAGCGCGGCGGCAAGGAATCGGTGCATCATGCGCCGCCGCTTAGCAAAGGCCGGATGAACATGGCCACACAGGCTTTTCCTCTCTGCTCCAACCTCTTATAGGCGACGCAAATGCCCGCCATCGAGCTGACGAATCCGGCCGCGCTGCCCGCGGACTGGCGCGATCTCTTCGCGCTCACCAAGCCGCGCGTCATGTACCTGGTCGTGTTCACCGGGCTGTGCGGTCTGTTAGTCGCCCCGGCGATGCCGCCGTTCGTGCTCGGCTTCACCGCTATCCTGTGCATCGCGCTCGGCGCAGGCGCGTGCGGCGCTCTCAACCAATGGTACGAGGCGGACATCGACGCGAAGATGCGGCGCACGGCCAACCGCCCGCTCCCCGCGGGAAGGATCGACCGCCAGTCGGCGCTTCACTTCGGGGTTGGGCTCGCATTCTTCTCGGTGCTGCTGATGGGTCTTGCGACCAACTGGCTCGCCGCGGCGCTGCTCGCCGCATCGATCCTCTTTTACGTGCTGATCTACACCGTCTGGCTGAAGCCCAGGACGGCGCAGAACATCGTCATCGGCGGAGCCGCGGGCGCTTTTCCGCCGCTGATCGGCTGGGTCGCGGCGACCGGGCATTTCGCGCCGCTGCCGCTGCTGCTGTTCGCGATCATCTTCCTGTGGACCCCGCCGCATTTCTGGGCGCTGTCGCTGTTCGTCCGCTCCGATTACGCCGCGGCGGGAATCCCGATGCTGCCCGTGGTCGCCGGCATCGAGAACACCCGGCGTCAGATCTTCCTCTATAGCCTGCCCATGGCCGCCGCCGCCGTCGCGCCCTGGCCGCTCGGGCTGACCGGCATGGCCTACGGCGCGAGTGCCGCGGTGCTGAGCGGCGTGTTCATCATTCTTGCCGCGCGGGTCCTCGCGAACCGAAGCACCGAGCCGGCGCAGATGGCGCCCGAGAAGAAGCTGTTCGCTTATTCGGTCTTCTACTTGTTCGCGCTGTTCGCGGTGCTGGTGGCGGATCGCTGGCTGGGCGCATGAAGCTCGAAGACGAAGTGGTCCGCCGGCAGCGCGAACGCGCGCGCATCATGGCCTGGCTGCTCGGCGGCTTCGTCGTGCTGATCTTCTTCATCACAATAGCGAAGACGAGGATGAACTGGTGAACACCGCGGTCGTCGAGAACAAGAACGCAAGAACGCTCAAGATCCTGCTCCTGATCATTGCGGCCATGGCGGTTCTCGTCGCCTTCACACCCCGGCTCTACCGCGCCTTCTGCGAAGCGACCGGATTCAACGGCACCACCCAGCGCGCCGATCGGGCCCCGGGAGCCGTCGCGGGACAGGTCAAAGTGCAGTTCGACGCCAACGTTCATCCGGGCCTGCCGTGGCGCTTCGAGCCCGAGCAGGTGGCGGTCAACGTCGCGCCCGGAGCGCAGACCAAGATCTTCTATTATGCCCAGAACCTCAGCGCGCGGGCGATCACCGGGCAGGCGGTGTACAACGTCACGCCCGACCGCGTCGGCAAATATTTCAAGAAAATCCAGTGCTTCTGCTTCACCGAGCAGACGCTGCAGCCGGGGCAGAGGGTCGACATGCCGGTGATCTTCTTCGTCGATCCCGCGATCGAGAAGGACCCCGACACCAAGGACATCCACGAGATCACCTTGAGCTACACATTCTATCCCGTGGAAACGGTCCCGACGACTCGTTGAGCATCCACACCTGCTCCTCTTGCGGGTAGCGGGTCTGGACCCTAGAGCCACTCACAAGATCAAAGAGGGAAGCTGCGATACATGGCCGCGACGAAGAACCATGACTACCATCTGGTGGAGCCCGATCCCTGGCCGCTGATCGGCGCGATCTCGGGCGGAGTCCTGTTCAGCGGCGCGGTGATGTGGTTCCACGAGAACCGCTACGGGCCGATCGTCATGGCGCTCGGCTTCCTCGGCGTGCTCGTCACCATGTTCAACTGGTGGAAGAACACGATCGACGAGGCCCACGAGGGTTATCACACGCCGGTCGTCCAGCTGCACCTGCGCTATGGGATGATCCTGTTCATCGCCTCGGAGGTGATGTTCTTCCTCGCGTGGTTCTGGGCGTTCTTCGACAGCTCGATTTTCCCGTCCGCCGTCGAATCGGTCGGCGGAGTCTGGCCGCCCAAGGGCATCGAGGTGATGAACCCATGGGGCCTGCCGCTGCTCAACACCTTGATCCTGCTGTGCTCGGGAACGACGGTCACCTG
>DATMHP010000073.1:0-3255 GCA_035554875.1 Sphingomicrobium sp. | reverse complement strand
ACGCTGCAGTTCGTTCGCGAGCATGGCTTTTCGCGGACCCTGTTCGGGCGGAAGACCCACTTCCCCAACATCCGTGCCGGCAATCCCTCGATCCGCGGCGGCGCCGAACGGGCGGCGATCAACGCTCCCATCCAGGGCACCAGCGCCGACCTCATCAAGCGGGCGATGGCGCGAATGGACGACGCTCTCGCCGCGGCCGATCTCGAGGGCGTTAAGATGCTCCTGCAGGTCCACGACGAACTGGTGTTCGAGGTGCCCGAGGGCCGCGAGGAAGAGACGGCCGCGGTCGTCCGCAAGGTCATGTCGACGGCCGCCGAACCCGCGCTCAAGCTTGACGTCCCGCTCGATGTTGAGGTGGGATGGGGTGAGCATTGGGGCGCTGCGCATTGAACGAAGCCGAATCGCAGAAGAGTGCGCCGACCGCCGACCTGGCGGCGCTCGCCCGCGGCGGCCGCATCAACTTCTTCGGTTTCGTGCTTCGGCTGGCTGCGCGCCTGCCGTTCCTGTTCATCGCCGGCCGCATGTACGGGGCGTCCGCGCTGGGGCGCTTCGCTTATGCGATCCTGATCGTCGAGTTCGCGGCGCAGATCGCGACTCTCGGGCTGAAGCGCGGGCTGGCGCAGGAGTTGGCGCACACGGACAAGCCGCATGCATGCGTCGCCTGGGATTCGCTGCTGGTCGCGCTGATCGGGTCGCTGGTGATGATGGCGATCCTGCTCGCCTTCCCCCAGGCGATGTATCCCAACAGCAGGATCGAGGGGATGGACCGGCTGCTCGCGATCACGGTGATCGCGCTCGCCTGGTCGGACATCATGCTCGCCGCGCTCGCCTATCGCCACGATATCGGGGCGACGGTCAGGGCTCGGGCGATCGTCGAGCCGTGGACGATCAGCATCGCCGCCTTCGTGCTGGCCTTCGTCGACAAGCGCGACGGGCTGATCATCGCCTACGTCCTGTCGATGGTCGGAGCGCTGGTCGCCTCGGCGATCCCGTTCATGAAGAGCTACGGCGTCCCGCATGACTGGCGGCCGGAGCCGGGAACGCTGTGGAGGATGGCGCGCAAGAATATCCCCGTCGCAGCCGCCGACGCGGTGGAGTGGGGATCGCGGCGCGTCGACATCGCGGTACTCGGCCTGTTCTTCGCTCCGAAGGTGGTCGGCATCTATTATGTGGCGCAGCAGGTCGCGTCGCTGCCGTCAAAACTCAAGAACAGCTTCGACCCGATCCTTGGGCCGGTGATCGCGCAGAACCTCAAGACCCATAACAAGCAGGCGGTCGCGAAACAGGTGCGGCAGGTCGGCTTCTGGGTGATCGCAGCGCAGATGGGCGTGGCGCTCTCGCTCGGAATTCCGGGCGAGGGCGTGATGGGGCTGGTCGGGCCGAACTTCGTGTCGGGAACGGCGGCGCTCGCTTTCCTGCTGGCGGCAGAGGTGGTCGCGTCCATGGCCGCGGTCAGCGAGGCGGCGCTCATCTACATCGCCAGCCATCGCAACATGGTCCTGAGCCTGGTGATGATCGCGCTTGAGGCCGGCCTGTCGGTGGCGCTGATCCTGATCATGCGGTCCATGGACCTGCCGATCATGTGGCAGGCGACCGGACCGGCGATGGCGTTGCTGCTGTCGCTGGGGTTCGCCGCGATCACCAAGTCACTTCTGCTCGGAAAATTGCTGCATGCTCCGGTGTCAGGATGGCGCTGGCCCCTGGTCTGGGCCGCCGCGGCGGGGATCATCGTCGGCGAAGCGGCGATCATGCTGCCGGAATGGGCGGAGCTGCTGTTCGGAATCCCCGCCATCCTCGTCGCGTTCGGCGCGATCCTCTGGACCAAGGGTTTCGGTCCCGAGGATCGCGAGCTGTTCCGGATGAGCAAGAAGGACATCGAGGAGCTGAGCCTGCCCGACCCGAGCACCGGAGGCGACGCCCCGAGGTAGAGGCGCCGCCTTCGCAGGAAGCTAATCGAATAGCTCTTCCAGGAACGACTTCCTGCGCTTCCTGTGGCCGTGGTGGCTGTGCCGATGATCATCGTTCCACTGGGGTGCGGGAGCGAAAGAGCGGCTTGCGGGCGCGGCTTCGGCCGATGACCGCTCGACAATCTTGTCGAGCTCGCCGCGGTCGAGCCAGACCCCGCGGCAGGTGGGGCAATAATCGATCTCGATTCCCTGCCGCTCCGACATCACGAGCTGCGTGCCGTCGACGGGACAGGGCATGCCCTGGGCGCGATTGTTCATGGGATTTCCTTTCGCTGGATCAGGCGTTGCGCGGCGTGGGCATGAGGCCGTGGAGCCGGTCTTTCACGCGCAGCTTCAGCTTCTTGAGCTGGACGACCCGCAACGGGTCGGGCCAACGGTGCCGAAGCTCGCGGCGAAGCGCTTCGTCGATCCGCTGATGCATTTCGAGCAGCCGGAAAAATCGGGGACGCATGCATATTCTCCTCTTCAAACTGACGTTCGATCGGAGGAGCCGGTGCTTTGGGGGATTTGGACCGCCCGGTGTCGCATCGGATCTTCCGATGCGGTCCGACATCACGCGCCTTCACCAAGGCTTGGGCGCGCCAGAGGGGCCCGGTCCGCAAGAGCTATAGTGGGTCGATTCTACAGCTGTTTCAAGGGACGCAGGCCGGGCCGTGTCGCGATGGCGGTCAGTGCCGGAAGTGACGCATCCCCGTGAACAGCATCGCGAGCCCCGCCTCATCGGCGGCGGCGATCACTTCCTCGTCGCGGATCGAGCCGCCGGGCTGGATCACCGCAGTCGCTCCGGCTTCCGCCGCTGACAAGAGCCCATCGGCAAAGGGGAAGAAAGCGTCTGAGGCGACGGCAGACCCGACGGTCCGCGGCTCGCTCCAGCCATTGGCTTCGGCGGCTTCGCGGGCGCGGATTGCGGCGATTCGGGCGCTGTCGCGGCGGTTCATCTGACCCGCGCCGACGCCTGCGGTGACGCCGTCCTTGGCATAGACGATCGCGTTCGACTTCACGTGCTTGGCGACGGTCCAGGCGAACAGGCAGTCCTTCAATTCCTGTTCGGTCGGCTGGCGCTTCGTCACGCATTTCAGCTGGTCGCGGGTGATCCGGCCGTTGTCGCGGTCCTGCACCAGCATGCCGCCGGTGATGATCGCGAGCGTCTGGCCGGGCCGCGCGGGATCGGGAAGCTCGCCCGTCAGCAGCAGGCGAAGGTTCTTCTTCTTAGCGAAGATAGCCTTGGCGTCTTCGTCGGCGTCGGGCGCGACGACGACTTCGGTGAAGATCTGCGTGATCGCTTCCG
>DATMHP010000072.1:0-18724 GCA_035554875.1 Sphingomicrobium sp. | reverse complement strand
ATCCCCTATCGGCTCCTTGGTGTACGCGATCTGCCGCTCGCTCCGCGCTTCAAGGTTACGCAGGAACGGGTTGCGCACCGCCGAGGAATAGAAGCCGGTCGGGGAGAAGCGGTGCAGCAGCACATCGCCTTCCTCGAGCGTCATCAGCCGCGCCTTCCACTCGGGCGGGATCGGGCTTTCCTGGGTCAGAAGCGGGCGCGTGCCGAACTGGAAGACGATCTGCCCGAGCTCGGGATTGTCGATCCAGTCTTCCCACTCGTCGAGCCGCCACACGCCACCGGCCATCACGATCGGGACGCTGTCGGCGATCCCGTTCTCGCGCATCGTGTCGCGAAGCGCCTTCACCCGCGGATAAGGCGGCTGCGGCGCTCGGGGGTCTTCGGCGTTCGAAAGGCCATTGTGCCCGCCTGCCAGCCAGGGGTCTTCGTAGACAACGGCAGCAAGCCATTCGGCGGCTTTGTGATAGGCACGCTTCCACAAGGCGCTGAAGGCGCGGGCCGAGCTGATGATCGGTAGATAATTGACCCCGTAGGACGCGGCGATCTCGCTGAGCTTGTAGGGCATGCCCGCGCCGCAGGTGACGCCGGAGACGAGCCCCTTGGTACGCTCCAGCACTCCGTGGAGCACGCGCTGTGCTCCGCCCATTTCCCACAGGACGTTGATGTTGATCGCGCCCTTGCCGCCCGCAATGTCATAAGCGCGGTGCACCTGCGCGACGGCGCCGTCGATCGCGTAGCGGATCAGCTCCTCGTGCCGCTCGCGGCGAGTGAGCCCTTCATAGATCTGCGGGATGATCCGGCCTTCGGGATCGTAGCTGTCGGCATTGACCGCGGACACGGTGCCGATGCCGCCGGCAGCCGCCCAGGCGCCGGAGCTTGCGTGGTTGGTCGCGCTTACGCCTTTACCGCCCTCGATCAGCGGCCAGACCTCGCGGCCAGCATAGAGGATGGGCCTCAAGCCCTTGAACACGAATGAGCCTCCCGAAGTTTTGCGACGCTATATAAGCACTACCTTAAGATTGCTCCAAAAATCGTGCCCATAAAAACGAGGGGCCGGAGAGTGTTCCCTCCGGCCCCGGCGCTTTGCCTTGACTGGCTGCTTAGCAGCTGCCCGAGGCGATCGCTCCGCCGGCGATGGCGCCGATCACGCCGCCGATGATCGCACCCGCGGTGCGGTCGCCATTGCTGCGGTAGCGGTAGTAACGATGACGGCCGCTGTCGGCGACCTGGCTACCGATGACCGCGCCGGCCACTCCGCCGATCGCCGCACCCGCAGTTGCATTGCCGCGGCAGTTGTAACGGTCGCGGTAGTAGCGGTTGCCGTAGTAATTGCCGTAGCTGCCGTAACCGTAGCTCGGGTAGTTGTTATAGCCGTAGCTCGGGTAGCCGTAGCCCGACCCGTAGCCGTAATTGTAGCTCGGATAGCTGTAGCCATAGCCCGACCCGTAACCCGGATAACCGTAATAGCTCTGGGCGCTGGCGACGCCCGGAACGGCCACGAGGCCAATGGCCGCACCGGCCAGAAGAATCTTCTTGAGCATCACTCAACTCCTTAAATTTCATCCGGTTTTCCGGATTTCGGAGTTCGTTCTACGCCTGTCATGATGAGCCGGTTCTGAATCCGGCAGTCAGCTTGCGTGCAGCAAATAATCCATGCCGATATCGACTGCTGGAGCTGACTGGGTGATGCGGCCGACGGAGATGAAATCGACACCGGTCTCCGCGATCCCGCGGATGGTGTCGAGGCGAACGCCGCCCGAGGCTTCGAGCGGCACACTGCCGGCGACCAGATCCACCGCGCGGCGGAGGGTCGGCGGATCCATGTTGTCGAGGAGGAGCCGATCAGCGCCTGCTGCAAGCGCCTCTTCGATCTGCTCGATGCGGTCGACCTCGACCTGGACCTGGAGGCCGGTGTTGGCGGCCTTCGCTGCGGCAACCGCCGGTCCGACGCCGCCCGCTACGGCAACATGGTTGTCCTTGATGAGAACGCCGTCGTCGAGTCGCATCCGGTGGTTGTGCGCGCCGCCCATCCTTGCCGCATATTTTTCCAGGGCGCGCAGGCCGGGGATCGTCTTGCGCGTGTCGAGGAGGACCGCGCCGGTGCCGTCGATCGCATCGACATAGCGGCGAGTCAGCGTGGCGATTCCGGACAGGTGCTGGAGCGTGTTGAGCGCCGGGCGTTCGGCGGCGAGCATGGCCCGGGCATTTCCGGAAAGCCGCATCAGCACCGCTCCGGCATCGACGCGGTCGCCGTCGCTCACGAGCTTCTGGACCTCGACGGCGGGATCGAGCTTCCTGAAGAAGGCTTCGGCGACTTCCAGCCCCGCCACAACGATCGGCTCGCGGGCGGCGAGTTCGGCAGTGAAGCGTGCGTCAGCAGAGATGGTCGCGTTCGACGTGACGTCTCCGCCCAGCCCCAGATCTTCAGCGAGAACGCGGTTCACGAAGTCGTCGATGTCGAAGCCGGGGATCATGTTCCCGTCTATGCACTAGTGCGCCGGCTCGTCGAGCCTCTTGTCGGCACCGGCGACGCGCCAGTGGTCATCCTGCTTCTCGTATCGCTGCGCATCCTGGGCGGCGAAACCCGAGCCGTTCCAGGATTCGACAGTGACGGTGATCGAGGCGCCGTCCACCTCGATCTCGTTGAAGCTCTGGCTCTGCTCGCGAACCCGCGTCGATGTCGCGGTGCCGGCCTGGACGACCAGCGCCGGCCCTGCCCTCGTCACCAGATCGCGGGCGCTGTGCACCGAGGCGTCGTGATTGTGCCCCGCAAGGAGCATGTCGACGCCCGCGTCTCCGACTGCGTCGAGCGCCAGCTCGCTGCGGCCGACTGCCCGGCTCACGCTCTCGCCGACCTGGAGCGCGAACAGAGGATGGTGAGTCACGAGGATCCGCGTTGCGTTCGGATCGGTCCGCTCGAACGTGTCGCGGATGAAGCGGACCTGGTCCTCGTTGATTCGGCCGTCCTTGAAGGTGAACGAGCGAGCGGTGTTGATGCCAAGCACGGTCGCTCCCGGGATTTCGAGCATCGGGCAGAGCGTGTCGTCGATGTAGCGCATGTAGCGAGTCAGCGGCGACAGGAAGCGGCGGAAGACGTCGTAGAGCGGGACGTCATGATTGCCCGGGACTGCGAGCACCTCGTGCCCCGCGTCGCGAAGCCGCTCGAGAAAGCGGCAGGCTTCCTGGAACTGCTCGGTCCGGGCGCGCTGGGTGAAATCACCGCTGATCACGACGAGATCGGGCGCCACCTCGTCGACCTTTCGCTCCACCGCCTCGACCATTTTCGGATCGTGGGCGCCAAAATGGAGGTCGGACAGATGGACGAGTCGGGCCATGAACCAGCAACGCGTGTGACAGAGGCGGGTTCATTGGTAGACAGCGTTCATGGACCGCACGCAAGTTAATAGCGGAACAAGGGCCGTGGACGAGCGGCTGCGCTTCGATGAGGGGGCCCTGGAAGGCTGGATGGCGGTACATGTGCCCGGCTTTCGCGGGCCGATCCGGGTCAGCCAGTTCAAGGGCGGCCAATCCAACCCGACCTATCGTATCGACAGCCCGGGCGGCGCCTATGTCCTCCGCAGAAAACCGCCCGGAAAGCTGCTCCCCGGTGCCCATGCGGTCGATCGCGAATATCGCGCGATCGCGGCGCTTGGCTCGCAAGGCTTCCCCGTCGCGGGGGTGCACGGCCTGTGCGAAGACGAGAGCGTCATCGGCACCGCCTTCTACGTCATGGACATGGTCGAGGGGCGGATCTTCTGGGAGGCGCAGCTTCCCGGGCTGAGCAGCGACGACCGCGCCGCGGCGTTCGATTCGATGAACGCGACGATTGCGCGGCTCCACAGTTTCGACCCCGCCGAAATTGGGCTCGGCGACTATGGCAAGCCGACGGGCTTCGTCGAACGGCAGGTCGCACGCTGGTCGAAACAATATGTCGGCGACGTCGAGGCGGGACGCATCGAGGCAATGGACCGGCTGGTCAACTGGCTCGAAAAGCACCTGCCGCCGGACAGCGGGCGGTCGAGCGTCGTCCACGGCGATTTCCGCTGTGACAACATGATCTTCGACGCAGAAGCGCCGACCGTGCGCGCGGTGCTCGACTGGGAGCTGTCGACACTCGGCGATCCGGCGTCGGACTTCACCTACCACCTGCTCATGTACCGGATGCCCAGTGAGCTTTTCGGCGGTCTTGCCGGAGTGCAGCTTGAGCCGATCGGCGTCCCATCCGAGGAGGCCTACGTGAGCGCTTACTGCCGCCGCACCGGTCGCGATCATCTGCCGAACAAGGATTATCTCGTCGTCTTCAACCTCTTCCGGCTGGCGGCAATCCTCCATGGAATCCGCGGCCGGATCGCGCGCGGAACCGCCTCCTCGTCCCACGCGATCGCGACGGCGAACAAGCTGGAGCCGCTGGCCGAGCTTGCCTGGGCCGAAGCGCAGAGGGCGGGGCTTCAGTAATCGAGGAAGAGGAGCAGCTTCACGTCCACCGCCGAGCCCGCGTCGCGTCGGCTCTGGATGAACGCCGGGATGTCCTCGCGTGCGACGAGGTGGACGGTGATATCCTCATGGTCGTTGCCGCCGCCGTCGCCGATCTTGCGGATGCCGTGGGCTCGAACGAGCGTGAAGCTTTCGGCCACCATGCCGGGTGAGCTGTGGAACTCGCCAAGCCGCTCGACGCGCTCGCACGTGAAACCGGTTTCTTCCTCCAGCTCCTTGACCGCCGTTTCCTCGACGGTCGCATGCTCGTCTTCGTCGCCGACAAGACCGGCGGGCAGCTCGAGGCAGCGGCCGCCGACGGGCACGCGATACTGCTCGATCAGGATGACCTTGCCGTCATGCTCGGCGAGGATGACGACCGCGTTGATGCTGCCGGTCCGCGACACATATTCCCAGCGCCCGCGCTTCAGGACGCTGATGTACTTGCCTGCCCAGACCGTCTCGACCGGGGCATCCTTGTCTGGCGTCATAACTCGATCAGCTTGTCGGGAATCTCGTTGGGATTAGTCGCGGTCTTGGGGAAATGTTCCGCGAGTACGATCCCGATCTGCTGAATCGCCGCGCAGATGCCGTCGCCCGGCCGCCCGTTGCGAACGTCGGCGAGCAAGGTCGCCATCGCCTCGCCCCAGGTCTCGGGCGTCGTCACCTTGGTGATCGCCTCGTCGGCGACGATCTCCGCGCGGTGCTCACCCATCGACAGGTAGATCAGGATTCCGGCGCGATTCTCGGTGCGGCGCTCGGCAGCGGCCTTGAAGATGGTGATCGCGCGACGCCGGACACGGCGATGCTTGGTCGCGCCCGGCGTGAGGGCAAGCCGAAGCGGCATCCATTTGAGGATCAGCAGCGCGACGGTGAATTTCAGCGCGGCGAAGAACAGCAGCAAGGTCAGCAGCTCGCCGATGCTCGGTTCCGGCTGCCACCCGCCAAACAGGAATTGATACCACCAGGCCAAAGCGGTTGGCCGCCACGCCGCCCAGGCGAGCACCGCGAAGAGCGGCACCAGCGCCCAGTGCAGCGCGACGTCGTGATAGGAATCGCTGAGCGGCGTCGTCACCGCGACGATCTCGCCGTCGCTGGTCGCCTCCGCAGCCGAAATCGCGGCGCTGATCTTCTCGCGATCGGCCTGGCTCATCTGCATCACCATGAGCCCGACGCTCCGCCGCCGCCGAAGCCGCCGCCTCCGCCGGAGAAACCGCCGAAGCCGCCTCCCCCGCCGAAGCCGCCGCCTCCGCCCCAGCCTCCGCCGCCGCGGCCGCGCGATGCACGTGCGGCTTCGCTGAGGCCCCAGAGCACAACCCACGGACTGATCCCGCCACGGCGCGAGCGGTAATTCCGCCCGCCGATGCGGCGGAATTTCGACAGGATAATGAAGACGAAGATCATCACCCAAAAGATGACCGGAAGCGCGCCGCCGCTGCTCGTGCGGTGCGCCTGCTCCTGTTGCTGGGCTTGCGCCGCGGCCTGTTCCGCCTGGTCGGGCGACATGCTCATCAGGCCGATGATCTGGTCCGCGCCAGCCTCGATCCCGCCGCCATAATCGGGCGGCTTCTGCTTGAAGTGCGGAAGGATCGAGTTGCGGATGATGATGCTGGACATCGCATCGGTGACGTAGGCGGTGGCGCCGTAGCCGACCTCGATGCGAACCTTGCGCTCGTTCGGCGCGACGAGAAGGATCACGCCATTGTCGAAGCCCTTCTGGCCGATCCCCCAGCTGCGGCCGAGGCGGTAGCCGTAATCCTCGATCGGATAGCCCTGCAAGCTCGGGATTGTGGCGACGACGAACTGCCGCCCCGTCTTCGTCTCCAGCGCCTGAGACTTGGCCGTCAGGTCGGAGACGACCGCGGGCGTCAGGATATGCGCGTCATCGACGACGCGGCCGGTCAGCTTCGGAAAGGTCTGCGCCGAAACCGGAGCGGCGAGCGCGATGAGCGCCAGCCAGAAAACGGCGAAATAGCGGACCACCTCAGCCGGCGGTGTTGAAGTTCACCGTCGGCGCGTTCTGGGCCGCCGTCGATGCCTGGAACGGAACCTTCGGCTTGGCGCCGTAGAAGATCTTGGCGCCGACCGCGTCCGGGAAGGTCCGGATCGTGGTGTTATACTGGCGCACCGCCTCGTTGTAGTCGCGCCGGGCGATCTCGATGCGGTTCTCGGTCCCTTCCAGCTGGCTCTGCAGGGTGAGGAAGTTCTCGTTCGATTTGAGATTCGGATAGGCTTCGACGGTGACCAGCAGGCGGCCCAGCGATCCGCTGAGCTCGCCCTGAGCGGCCTGGAAGGCCTGGACCTTGGCAGGATCGCTGAGATCGTCCGCATTCAGCTGGACGCTCGTCGCCTTGGCCCGCGCATTCGTGACCTCGGTGAGAACGCTCTTTTCCTGGTTCGCATAACCCTGGACGGTCGCCACAAGATTGGGAACGAGGTCCGCGCGACGCTGGTAATCGGCCTGGAGGTCGCCCCAGGCGGCGTTCACATGTTCCTCGGCGGTGGGAACGCTGTTGAGGCCGCAGCCGGCGAGCGTGAGCGCTGCAAGCGGTGCAAGCAAACCGAAACGTCGAGTGGCGGTCATATCCAGGTCCCCTTCTTCAGTCGCGCATAGGTAGAACGACGGCTGTTCGCTTTCAATGCTGTCTTAAGCATCCAACACAGCTGCTGTTGCTTCACATCGCCGTAGGTGGCGCTAGTGTCGGTCATCCGACGAAGCGGAGGAGCCGCCCATGCTCAAGGATTTCCGTGCATTCATCGCCAAGGGGAATGTTCTCGACCTGGCCGTCGCCGTCATCATCGGCGCGGCCTTCGCGAAAATCGCGACCAGCCTGACCGAAGACGTGATCATGCCGGTTGTCGGCGCGATCTTCGGTGGACTCGATTTCTCCAGCTACTTCACTTTGCTGGGGCCGGTGCCGGAGGGCTATCGCGGGAGCATGAAGGATTATGCGGCGCTGAAGGCCGCTGGCGCGCCGGTGCTGGGCTGGGGCGAGTTCATCACGGTCGTGATCAACTTCCTGATCCTCGCCTTCATCATCTTCCTTCTGGTCCGCACCGCCACGAAGGTGATGCGCAAGCAGGAAGAAGCCGGCGGGCCGACAGAAGTCGAGTTGCTGACCCAGATCAGGGACGAGCTGAAGAAGCGCTAGGCCGCTGCTGTTCTGGTCGTTTCGACCCGCTTTTCTGCAGCCGCGACAAGCTCCTGGAAGCGCGGATCATCGCGCAAAGGATCGAGGTCCGTGTCGAGCCGGAGGTATTCGACGAGCGACGGTGGCGCGCGGTCGAGAAAACCTGCGAGCAGATCGATCGCTCCGTCCTTGTCCTCGAGAAAGCGAGCGAGCGCGCAGGCGAGATTCCACCGCATCGTGAGATTGTCAGGATCCATCAGAAGCGCGCGCTTGATCCACTCTTTGGCACGCTCCGCATCTCCAAGTACGGCAAGCGCAACGGCACCATGCCCCAGCGCCGACCCCGTCGCCGGGTCTTGTGCGAGGACGCGCTGAGTGCGGTCCAACGTCATTTGCGCGGCGCGTTTCAGACCTTCGGTATCGCCGACGGCAGCATAGCAGGTCTGCAGCATGCCACTGGAGTAGTAATCGCTCTCGGCCAGCGCGGCGGCCTTTTCGAAATAGGGGATCGCCTCGCGCATCTTCCCGGCGCGACTGAGCACGCGGGCGGCTTCCTTGTTCACCTCCCAGGACTCGGGATCCAACCGCAACGCCGCCTGGATCTGCCGATCCGCTTCGTCGTGCTTGCCGTCCTCATCGGCGAGATATCGCGCTTTGACGCACAGCGCCTCGGGCAAGTCTGGATCCAGCTCGAGTGCGCGCTCAGCAGACGAGAGCGCGTCTTCCGGACGGGAATGTCCAAAGCGCATTTCTGCCTGGGCAAGCGCAATCAGCGCCCACGCCTTGGCGTAGTTCGGGTCGATCTCCGTGGCCTGCCTGCAAATTCGTACGACGATCTCGTCGCGGCGGATGTCACCGTCGTTTCCGCTGATCCAATGCTGCCGCGCCATGAGATAGAGGTTGTAGGCCTCGACACTCGACGTGCCGCGCTGCTCGATCGCCTTCTTCTCCTTTGGCAGAAGTTTCAACTGGAGGGCCGACACGATCGCCTTTGAGATTTCATCCTGGATCGCGAAAATGTCGGTGAGGTCGCGATCGTAGCGGTCGGCCCAGACGTGGTCGCCGGCTTCACCGTCGATAAGCTGCGCATTGATGCGAACGCGGTCGCCGGACTTGCGAATGCTGCCCTCGAGGATGTGCGTGACCTTGAGCTGGAGGGCCAGCTGCGCGGCCTCGATCGTCTGCCCCTTGAACGTGAAGGCGGTGTTCCGCGCCACGACGGACAAGGCGGAGACCTTCGACAGGTCGGTGATGATGTCGTCGGTGATTCCGTCGCTGAAATATTCCTGCTCGGCATCGCCGCTCAAATTGATGAACGGGAGCACAAGGATCGCCACTCGCCTTCGTGGTGCGGCTTTGGATTCGACCGGCGCCGCACTTTGAGCGACCGTTCCAACGAGCAACGAGACACTGCTCTCGACTTTTCGCCACCCATTCTGGCTGGTGTCGCCCTCCCAGCCGCTGAGATCGGCGCACTGAATCTGGTTGAAGGGGAGCGGCGGAATGGTGCCGTCGATGGTGACTTGCACCAGCGTCCCTGCCTCGCGAGCGATATCGGCTTCAGCGCGAACCCATTGCGACCGCGCAGCTTCCGCCGACCACAGCACAATCACTGCCTTGGCCGACCTCAGGCGCTCCTCGATGACATCTCCGTAGGAACGGTGCGCCGGCAGTTCGTCGTCTCGCCAGACGCTGTAGCCCGCCGCCCGAAGCGTATCCGCAACCTGCTGCGCCTGCGCTTCCGTAGACCTGCCGTATGATATGAAAATATCAGCCATTCACGACGGCGCCCCGAAGCAGGATTTCCGTTTAGTTAGAGCAATTCAGGTGCAAGCGAAAGGCAGCGGCACCGTCTCCACAGATGAGGTGCGAGATGGTCCTGTCCGTCCACTCAATGCTGACGGCTATTTTGGCATACCCGAATAGCCGGCTTCGGTCCGCAGGACGTCGCCGTCCATGAGGTAGCCGTCGCTCATCACCTGGTCGACGTGGCGAAGGTCGCCGATATTCTTTTCGGGATCGCCGTCGACGAGGAGCAGGTCGGCTTCCTTCCCGGCGGCGATCGAGCCGGTGCGCGCATCGGCCTTCACGTTGCGCGCGGGGATGATTGTGGCTGTCGCCAGCGCCTCGGCGGGAGTTAGGCCGCCCTTCACGTACAGCTCCAGCTCGCGGACAAGCTCCATTCCGTAGCCGTCCGTGCCGGCAACGATCGGCACTCCGGCGCGGTAGAGCTTGGCGACATATTCGCCCATGTGATCGACGCTCGCCTGAGCGTCGGCGCGGGTCATTCCCGGAAGGTATGGGATTGGACCGGCCTTGAAGCCGCGTTCCGTCGCCGCCGGGAGAGTCCCGACGAACGGCGCATAAGCCGGCGCCGGAGTTCCTGCATTGGCCAGAAGGACGCCCTCCACGACGACCAGCGTCGGGTCGAGGGTGATCTGCTTCTTCGCCATCGTCTCGATCACCGTCTTCATCGGCTCGGCGTCGAGATTGACGTCCTTGAAATACTTGCCCGGTCCCAGAAGCCGCATCGTCGTGTTTGCCTTGTCGACGACCTCCTGCGGCATCGCCTGCATCGTCGCGAAATAGATGTGCGTGATCTCGTCATAGCCGGCGTTGATTGCGTCCAGCGTGCGCATTCCGGCGGGAATGTGGCCGTGGACGTGAAGGCCGAGCTCGTGCGCCAACTTGGCTCCGGGCGGGATCCACGCCGGATTCATCGACGTGTAGAATTTGACCGCGGTGAGGTGGTTGGCGGCGATCTTGCGGACGGCGGCGAGGGTCTCCGCCTCGCTCGACACCGCCTCGCTGCCCTGAGCCACGAGCGGCCCCTTCTGGTCGACGATGACCGAATCCCAGCATTCAGGGGCAAGCAATGTCCCCGCGTTGCGTCGCTCGCGCTGGGAGACTTCAAGCTCGATCGGCCCGCCGGGGTTGCGGCAGTTGGTGACTCCGAGCGCCAGCTCACTGACCGTCTGGAAATCGTCGCCGATATGCATGTGGCTGTCCCACAGGCCGGGGACGAGCGTCTTGCCCTTGCCATCGATCACGCGCGTGTCTGCCGGGAGCTTGGCGGGCGCCGACGCTCCGATGCTGACGATCTTGCCGTCTCGGGTCAGGACGTACTGCCCGGCCAGGAACTGCCGCTTGTCCGCGTCGTACATCTTGACGTTGCTGAACAGGACCGGGCGTCTCGCGTCGGCCGTCAGGAATTTCTTCGCAGTGGCCGGCGCCATGGCCGCGATCGCCGCGTCCTGCGCCGCCTGCATCTTCTCGGCATTGGCTTCATAGCCCGCGGGAAGCAGGTTCAGCCCGACCAGCGCGCCGAAGAATTTGCCGTTTTCGACCCAGACCGGCTGCGGCGACTGCGAGACGCCCTTCACGAAGACGAGATCGACCTGCTTCTTGCCCTGCGGTCCGTCGACCTCGACCGATGCAGCCTTGGTGAAGGTCGCATGGCCTGACGGAAGCAGCGCAAGCCCGGCCTGCTTCGCTGCCATCAGACGGTCGATTTCCGGTGCGCCGCTGAGGAACGGCCCGCCCTGCGGCAGGTAGTAGGTCGGGGTGGAATAAGCTGCGCTGCCCTTGTCGACGGGACTGGTCCACATCGCCTGACCGTTGACGATGGCGAAGGTCTCGGCTGCGTCGCCCTGCGGCGTGACGCCGCGGATTACGACTTCCGACGGCATTCCGTCCGGCCCGATTCGCATCGTCTCGTCGGTTTCGAACGTGAGCCCGCGAAGGAGGATGGATTCGCGGAAGGCGAGCCGGCCGTCCGGCATCGTCCACATATATTCGTCGCCATGCTTGCCGGCGGTCGAGACGACGACATAGTGCGTTGCGTCCGCGGGCGGGACGAGCAACTGATCCTTCGGCGTCGGCTCGGCGAATGCGGCGGACGTGCAGGTGGCAAGAAGTGCAGCTAGAACGATACGGCGCATTGAGCCCTCCCCCGTTGGAGGCTGCAGCCTGACGGCGGGCATCGCGCTTGGCAATTCGCTTTTCGACGGGCGGCGCCGGCCTATTGCAGCCGGATCAGCGCCTCGGGGATTTTCTTCGACGCGGAATCGACGTCCCAGTGCAGGCTTCGGCCGACAGCATCGGCCGACGGTCCGTCCTCGCTGTTGTTGGTCAGGATTTCCCCGTCCGTCCGGATGGTGAACCGCCCTTCCGCCCGAGACGGCGGCGGACCGCCCTGGGCCGATGCCGCCGCGGCCTCGCCTGCCTGCGCACCGAGCGGACCGGATCCGCCGGTGAACGCCGGAGCACTCACAAGCACCGAGCCGTCCGCGCGGCGGCGAAGAGCAATGAACGGAATGATCAGATTGTCGTCGGGGATCGCCGGGAAGATAAAGTCCTGGGTCGCACGCCCCTCGAAATGATAGTCGACGTCGTAGATCCCGTTTCCGCGATAGATGACCGACCGCCAGCCGGCATATTTGGAGAGCTTGGCAGCGAAGGCGCAATTGGACGCGTCGTCGAAACCCGGCAGGCCGAAAGCCTTGGCCATTTGCCGCGAGTCATCGAGCTTCTTCTCATAGTCCCGCTTTTGGTCGGCGATTTCGGCTTTCGAGCATGGACGGGACTTGCCGTCCTCTTCGCACTTCGCCTTCGCATCGGTCCACGGCTCGGTGCTCTCGTCCGGAGGCAGCTGGAGGACGATCTCGCCCTTGTAATCGAGAACGAAACTGCCGTCCTTCTTCAGCGTCAGGTCGGAGGTGAACTTGCCCGGGCCCCAGAGGCAGCCCGTCAGCAGCAGCGCTGCCGCCGCCACGAAAATGCACCGTGCCCAGATTTGCATGAGCTTTCCCCTGAACGGGAATTTAGCCGATCGCGATTTGAGGGAGAAGTGGGGGACTTCTGTTGCCCGGCGTCCCCCGTGCCGCTGGAATCCCCTTCTGTTGCCCGGCGGGGTCCGGCCGCGCTTAAGCTTTGTAACTCAGTCCGTTAGGACGTCTGTTACGCGGCAATAGCGAGTGCCTCGTTGTCGTTGGCACTTGTGAAAATGAGCCGTCACGGTGACTCAATCCGATCGGCAATCGCGCCTTTATTGCACTCGTCGATCCTATTTCGCCCCCATCAGCATCCGCGGCATGTAAGCGCGGATGGTGGTGGAGGCGCCGGGGTACTGCCCCCCGGGTCCGAAATGCCTATTCCACGCGACAGTCTACCGACGTAGCCGGGTCGCCCCAGCTTGGATAAAATAGGGACTCTGGGTAGATTCAGCAAGGATTCCACGACTTTGGCGAGGTCGCGCTGGCATTTGCACGCAAAGTGTTGTTATCCTTGGGGAGAACCACTTTCCAAGTGAGGGAGCAGATGAAGAAGTCAGGTCTTGCAGTCGTTGCTTTCGGTTTCCTGGCGCTCGCGGCCTGCGGGCAGAACAACCAGGACCAGCTGAACCAGGCTGACGTGAACTCAACCGATAACCTGGACATGCTGGCCAACGATGCCGCGAACCAGGCGTCGGAGCAGGACGTGCTGCAGAACCAGCAGCAGCAGCTCAACCAGGAAGCGACCGACAACGCCACCGGCCCGGAAACCCCGGCCGACGAGAATATCCAGGGAATGTAAACTCCCGCAGATTCCAGGCTTTGGGCCGCCGGTTCAGTCAGCCGGCGGCCTTTTTCTTGTCATGCAGCTTGCCTAGGAGAGCGTCATGGCAAGCACTCCGGCAATTCCCGCGGCAACATTGGTGATGGTCCGCGAGCGGGTCGCACAGGCTCCAGAGCTGCTCATGGTCGAGCGCGCCGAGGGAATGGCCTTTGCCGGAGGCGCGCTTGTCTTCCCCGGCGGGCGGATCGACGAAAGTGATCGGCGGATGGCCGGGCCGGAGGGCTCTGCCGCTGCGGTGGCGGCGATCCGCGAAACGATTGAGGAAGCGGCCATACCGGTCGGGCTGTCGCCTGTTCCCTCAGCCGAAGCCTGTTTGGAGCTGCAGCGCGATTTGCTTGCCGATCGCGCCTTCGACTTGCTCCTTCAGGAATACGGCCTCCAGCTTCAGCTCGGCGCGCTAATCCCCTTCGCCCGCTGGGTGCCCAAGTTTCACGCCACGCGCCGCTTCGACACCCTGTTCTACCTCGCGCGGGCACCCGGTCCGGACTGGATGCCGCACGTCGTCGAAGGCGAATGCAGCGGCGCCTTATGGATCAGCGCCGCCGAAGCGCTGGAGCGCGAGCAGCGTGGCGAGGCTCGGCTGATCTTCCCCACCCGCCGGAACCTCGAGCGGCTGGCGAAGCATTCCAGCTTCGATGAGATGCGCGCCGACGCAGAGGCGCATGCCATCGAGCCGATCAGCCCTTGGGTCGAGGAAGTCGAAGGTGAAAATTTCATCACGATCCCCGAGGGAATCGGTTACCCCGTGACCCGCGAAAAGCTGGACGGGCTGTGGAGAGGGTAGCCCTTCCGGACTGAGTCGCTGCACCGCACAATGAGAAAGGGGCCCGCGGTGACCGCGAGCCCCTTTGCTGCTTCAGTGGATCTGAAGCTTATTTCAGGTGGTTCGAGAGGTGCTTGTTCATCTCGAACATGCTGACCCGATCCTTGCCCCCAAAAATCGGCTTCAGGGTCGAATCGGCCATGATTTCCCTCTTGTTCTGAGGGTTTTGCAGGTTGTTCTTGCGAATGTGATCCCACACCTTCGAAACGACCTGGCTACGCGGCAGCGGAGCGCTGCCGGTGATCTTGGCGAGATCCGCCGACGGTGTGACTGGACGGGCCAACCCGCCCCCTGCTTTACGACCAGTCCCTTGTGCCATTTGGCCCTCCTGTTGTTCTGCAGTTGATAGAGCGCAAAGCGACCCTCTTTGCAATGGCGATTCCGCTCTGTCTCACTCCGGAAACGGGCCGAACGGGACCACCTTGTTGCCGCTGTCGTGGCCAATGTCGGCCGGCGGACCCAATTCGATGCCCGAGCGACGGCACCAGTCGGCGAGGATCGCCTGCTCGTCGCAGCCGAATTCGGGATCGTTGGCAATGACATCGCCGACGCGGCCGAGACGAAGCCTGGCGACGCCGCGGACGTTCGGGCTGGCGGTCACGTGGAACAAGGTCCGGTCGATCCGGTAATATTGCTCGCTGACCTCCTCGACCAGCAGCTCGACGCCGGTGAAGTCCGGTTCCAGCGCGGTCCCGAGGAGGTTCGACAGCACGGTGAGGTTGAAGGCCATCGCCGGCTGGCGAAGCCCCGCCTCCACCGCAGCCGGGTCGCGCCGGACCAGCCAGTCGAGGCCTCGCTCGATCGCCGCCTCGCCCCCGTCGCGAAGCACGTCCTGGACCATCGGCCCGTGCGCGACGTCGAGGCCCGCTTTGTGGAACGCCGCAAGCAAGAAGCCGCCGTCGCTGTAGCCGAGGAAGTGCTTGCGCCGTGCGGGTGCGGGAATGTCGCGCACAGCCGCTTCGGCGATCCGGTTCGACCCATAGCCGCCCCGCGCGAACCAGATTGCGTCGACGCTCTCGTCCGCCATCACCTCGCGAAGCGCCGCCAGCCTCTCCTCGTCGCTACCGGCGAAATGGCCGTCCGAGAGGAAGCATTGGGGGTGGATAGCAAGCTCGCAGTCGCCGCGGGCGCGGACGATAGCCTCCACGCGGTCCGCGGCCTCGCGCTTCAACATGTTGCTCGGCGCGACGACCGAAATCTTCATGCATCCCCCGGATTTTGCGCTCTTGGCCCAGATAGTGCAGCTTGGCCTCACTTAGCGAGGGGGCACAAGTGAAGAAAACAGCAGCAATCGGAATCGCGTTCGCCGGGCTCCTGCTCAGCTCGGCCGCCGCACCGGCCGCGGATTATGATGTGCTGATCAAGGGCGGCACCATCTACGACGGATCCGGCGGCGCACCCTTCGTCGGCGATGTCGCGATCAAGAACGACAAGATCGCCTATGTCGGCCCGAGTGCCCCGGGGACTGCGGCGAAGGTCGTGGACGCGACCGGCGAGGCGGTATCGCCTGGTTTCATCAACATGCTGAGCTGGGCGGTCGAGAGCCTCATCCAGGACGGGCGCGGCCTCAGCGATACACGCCAGGGCGTCACGCTCGAAGTGTTCGGCGAAGGCGATTCCATGGGCCCGCTGACGCCCGAGATGAAGCGCCTCGAGCTCAAGCGTCAGGGCGACATCAAATATCCGATACGCTGGACGACGCTGGGCCAATATCTCGATTACATGCAGCACAAGGGCATTACGCCCAACGTCGCGTCCTTCGTCGGAGCGACGACGGTTCGAGTCCATGAGCTTGGCGAGAAGGACGTCGATCCGACGCCCGAGCAACTCGACAAAATGCGCGGCCTCGTTCGCAATGCGATGAAGGAAGGCGCGTTGGGTGTCGGTTCGTCGCTGATCTACGCACCAGCCACCTATGCCGAGACGCCGGAGCTGGTCGCGCTGACGACCGAAGCCGCAAAGTGCGGCGGCATGTACATCAGCCACATGCGGTCCGAAGGGAACAAGCTCCTCGAAGCCATTGACGAACTTATCCAAATCAGCCGCGAGTCCGGCGCTCCCGCGGAAATCTACCACTTCAAGCAGGCCGGCAAGGCCAACTGGCCCAAGCTCGACGGCGCAATCGCCAAAGTGAATGCGGCGCGCGCAGGCGGGCAGCGGATCACGGCCGACATGTACACCTATACGGCCGGGGCGACCGGCCTCGACGCGGCGATGCCGCCGTGGGTCCAGAGCGGCGGGCTCGAAGCCTGGATCGAGCGCATGAAGGATCCGAAGACCCGCGCGAAGGTGATCGAGGAAATGCGCACCCCCACCGATCAGTGGGAGAACCTGATGCTCCTTTCGGGAGGGCCCGAGAATGTCCTCCTCGTCGCCTTCAAGAACCCGAAGCTGAAGCCGCTTACCGGCAAGACCCTGGCCGAAGTCGCCAAGATGCGCGGCAAGAGCCCGGAAGAGACAGCCATCGAGCTGGTGAGCGAGGACGGAAGCCGCGTCGGCACCGTCTATTTCCTGATGAGCGAGGACAATGTGAAACGCGAGGTCGCGCTTCCGTGGATGAGCTTCGGCTCCGATGAAGGATCGGAGGCGCCGGAGGGCGTGTTCCTGAAGTCCAATGCCCACCCGCGCGCCTACGGTAATTTCATCCGCGTGCTCGGCCAATATGCACGCGACGACAAAGTGGTGACCCTGCAGGATGCGATTCACCGCCTCAGCTGGCTTCCCGCGACGAACTTGGGGATTCGCGGACGTGGAGCGCTGCGGGAGGGCTATTATGCAGATGTCGTGGTGTTCGATCCGGCCAAGGTCCAAGACCACGCGACCTATGCCAAGCCACACCAGCTCGCGACCGGGGTGAACGACGTCTTCGTCAATGGCGTCCAGGTGCTGAAAGGCGGCGAGCATACCGGCGCGAAGCCCGGCCGCTTCGTTCATGGGCCGGGCTGGACCGGCTGGCCCGATGGAGGCGCCTGCAAATGACCTGGGTGCGAGCAGCGGGCGCCATCGCGGCACTTTCGCTGCTCGCCGCTGCTCCCGCAGCAAAGGTCGTTCCCTATCCTCCGGGCGGACCTCCGATGATCGTTCCGGCCGACAGTCCGGTGAAGTTCACGGGTTTCAACAAGGATGGCGTCGCGGAGTTCAGCGGGCGTTTCCTGCTTACCGGGACCTTCGTCTACGACTGCCCCGCCGATTGCGAGCCGTCGATGACGGAGGACGATGTGGAACTCCATGTCATTCCCGATCCTGCGGTCGCGGCGCGCCTGCCCCACTGGAAGGATCGCGGCGACGGGATGGTGGTCGACATCACCGACTATGACCGGGTGGAGCGGACGATTGCGAGCAGGAAGCAGGTCGTCGATCTCCTCGCCGGGAAGATCCCCGACGTGAGGGGTCGGATTTCGATCGTGGTCGATCACTATGTCGCCGACTACGGCTGCGACTACAGCCCTTATTATGCGGCGCGGTTCGTCGCCCTCGCCAAGCCGCCGAAACTGGCCAAGAGCGACGTAGAGGGCACTTTGGGCTGCATCTGACCTAGCCAAGCGCCGCCCGGCTCAATAGGGCGCACGCATGGATACGACGGCCTATTTCTTCTGCGGGATCGGCGGCAGCGGGATGCTTCCCCTGGCCTCGATCCTGCGCGCATCGGGAGCCAAGGTTTCGGGATCCGACCGATCGCTGGACGCCGGGCGGATGGCGCCGAAGTTCGATTATCTGCGGTCGCTGGGCATTCCCCTCTTCGCGCAGGACGGGTCCGGGCTGCAGCAGGGCATGACTTTGGTCACCTCTGCGGCCGTGGAGGACACGGTTCCCGATGTCGTCCGGGCGAACGAGCTGGACCTCCCGCACCTGCGCCGGCCGGAACTTCTCGCGAAGCTCCTCAATCGCGCGCATCACAGCGTCGCGGTTGGAGGCACCAGCGGAAAATCGACCGTGACCGGGATGATCGGCTGGATCCTCCACGCCGCGCACCGCCAGCCGACGGTGATGAACGGCGCGGTGATGAAGAATTTCGTGACGCCATCGGCGCCCTTCGCCAGCGCGCTGGTCGGCGACCCCGAGCTGTTCGTGAGCGAAGTGGACGAAAGCGACGGCTCCATCGCGCTCTACAAGCCCGAGGTCGCGGTGCTGACCAACATCAGCCTGGACCATAAGGAGCTTGTCGAGCTTCGCGGGCTGTTCGCGGGCTTCCTCGCCGCGTCGCGCAAGGCGGTGCTCAACCTGGACGACCCGGAGACGCGGGCGCTGGCGGAGGCGCTGCCGAAGGAGAAGATGGTCGGTTATGGATTCGATTCTCCGGGCGCGGATTTCGCCGGGCGGAATCTCGAGCTGCTGCCAGGCGGGGTGACGTTCGATGTCGACCATGGCGACAAACGCCATGCGCTGCGATTGAACCTGCCGGGCCGCCACAATGCGTCGAACGCACTGGCCGCTATCGCGGCTTGCCGGCAGCTTGGCGTCGCGGTCGCGGATTCGGCCGCCGCTCTCGAGCGCTTCGAAGGGCTCCGGCGCAGGCTGGAGACGATCGGGGAAGCCGCCGGCGTCACCGTCATCGACGACTTCGCGCACAATCCCGACAAGATCGACGCGAGCCTCGCGACGCTGCGCGTCCATCCGGGACGGCTGCTGATCCTGTTCCAGCCACACGGCTATGGACCAATCGCCAAGATGGGCGACCAGCT
>DATMHP010000071.1:0-5516 GCA_035554875.1 Sphingomicrobium sp. | reverse complement strand
CAGGCCATAGGCCAGCGCCAGGTTCTGCCGAACCCGGGCGTCGGCGCCGGGAGCGCGGGCAACCTGGTTCAGGACATCGACCGCTTCGGCGGCATGGCCTGCAAGAGCGATCGCAAGGCCGTAGTCGGCCGGGTCGAGCGCGCCGCGAGCAGCATCGAGCGCCGCAAGCGCATCGGCATCCCTGCCCTGAGCAATTTCGACGAGGGCCAGCTTCAGCACCAGCTTCGGCTGGGTGGGCATCAGGCTCAGCGAGTCGCGGTAGGCCTGTTCGGCGGACGCGAACCGTCCCGCTGCGAAATAGCAATTGCCGAGCAACGCCCGGAGCTCGGAATCATTCGGAGTCGCGGCAACCGCCTGCTCGGCGAGATCGACCGCGGACGCGAGCTGGCCCGACGACAGTGACGCCTGCGCCTGCAGCGCCAGTCCGAGCTTCGATGTTCCCGCCTTCGACGCGAACGCCTGGCGACCCTCCTGCCCGACCGCGCAGCCCGTCAGCATCGCGGCGATGGCGAGAGTGGAGATTGCGGATCCAAAGCGCTTCGGGCGGCTCATCTGTCTTACCCCTTCCGTTTCGCCTTCGTTGCCATAGCATCGAGCTCCGGCATGTCAGCGAGCAGTTTGTCGAGCGCCTGCGTCACGAGTAGCTGGGCCGAGCGGCCATCGACAGCGCAGGCGAGCCTGAGCTTCAGGTGGCGATCGGGATCGAGACGCAGGGTGAAGGCTGCCTTGCCCTTGCTTCCGGCCATCGACCGCGGCTTACGCTCGCGGCGGGGTGCCGGCGCCGGGATCGCCTTGGCGACCACGACGGGCTCCGGCTTGGCAACCGGGATTTCAATTTCCTCTTCCGCTTCGGGCTCATCCAAGGCTTCGACGGAACCATCGTCGGCCTCGGGATCATAGAGCTCGGCGGTGTCGTCGATCTCTTCCTCCTCGCCCGCATCCTCGGGCGAATAGGCCGACAGACGTCCGGCAATCTCCGCCTGCTGGTTGTGAACCGGCGATTCGACCGGCGTCAGGCCGGCGAGATTGTGCGGATGGGCCGGGATGACTTCGCCGAATGCATCATGATCGGAGTCCGGCTCCGGCGCATGCGCGGGCTTCGGCGGCTCGAAACCCATGTCGTTCCAGCCGAGATCCTCGAGCCCGGCGCCAACCTGGCCGAAACCCTGCGGACGCATGGCTGGGCGTGCCGCGCCCTTGCGGGCGAGGAGACCCGAGGAGAGAGAAGCGAAAGGCTTGGGTTCCACGCCGGCCGCCCCTTACTGGCCGACAACGCGACGGCCGAAGCCGCCAACGGGACGCGGACTGGCCGGACTGATGCCCGGCGCTGCATTCGGAGCTGCGAAGACTGTCCTGCGGAAATTCTTTTCGAGTCGGTCGGAGATATACTCCCACAGCCCGACGACCTCGGCCGCCGACCGGCCCTGCGGGTCGATTTCCATGACTGTGCGGCCGTCGATCATCGACGCCGCGAAATCCGTGCGGTGATGGACCGTCACCGGGGCAACAGTCCCGTGCTGCGACAGCGCGACCGCGGCTTCGTACGTGATCTTGGCCTTGGGCGTGGCGGCGTTGACGACGAAGATGAGCGGCTTTCCGGCGCGATCGCAAAGATCGACGGTGGCGCCGACGGCCCGAAGGTCGTGCGGGCTCGGACGAGTCGGGATGACGATCAGCTCGGCGACTGCGATGACGCTCTGGATCGCCATGGTGATCGCCGGCGGAGTATCGATGACCGCGAGGCGGAAACCCTGTTGGCGAAGGACCTCGAGGTCCGACGCGAGCCGCGCGACCGTGGTCTGCGCAAAGGCGGGCATGTCCGCTTCGCGCTCGTTCCACCAGTCGGCAAGGCTGCCCTGGGGGTCGATGTCGATCAGGCAGACGGGCCCTGCGCCCGCTAGCTGAGCCTGCACCGCCAAATGCCCGGACAGGGTCGTCTTCCCCGATCCGCCTTTCTGCGATGCCAATGCGAGAACGCGCATGCTTTTCCCCTGCCCCTTAGTTCGATCGATCGGACACCGGAGTGACACCGAAGGCTCTAAAATCTGGTTAATGCACCCAAGACCCTGTTGCCCGCGCGGCGAAGATGGTTAGGCTGGGGCGAGGAGATGGGGCGGGGATGAACTCTATTCGATTCAGCTTGTTAGCTGCGCTGGTCCTGGCCGGAGCGGCGCCTGTGGTGGCAATGCAGACAAAGTCGGTCCGCGACGGGATCGAAGCGTGGCAGCGCTCCGATTATGCCCAGGCGATCGCCATCTGGCGGCCGCTGGCAGCCAAAGGCGACGCCGATGCAGCGTTCAACCTCGGCCAGGCCTATCGCCTCGGCCGCGGCGTTCCGGTCAATCTGTCGGCGGCCAAGGGCTGGCTCGAAAAGGCCGCTTCCGCAGAACATCTCGACGCAGAGACCACACTGGGGCTGCTGCTGTTCGATAGCGGCGACCATTCGGGCGGAATCAAGTGGCTCAAGAAAGCTGCCGACCGGGGCGAGCCCCGCGCGATGCTGGTGTACGGCACGGCCCTGTTCAACGGAGACAGCGTGCGCAGCGATCCGTTGATGGCCTACGCCTATGTCAGCCGGGCGGCGGCGCAGGGTCTCGAGCCGGCAAAGAGCACGCTCAGCGACATGGACAAGCTCATTCCCATCGAAGTCCGCCGTCGCGCGGTTGAAATCGCGCTCCAGCAGTCGGCCGACCGGCCCGCGCCGAAGTCAAACCCCACCAAGGCGGCTGCGAAGCCACCCGCCAAGGTCGCTGCGAAGCCTGCTGCCCCCGCTCCTACCCAGCCAGCGAAGCCCAAGGCTGCACCCATGCCAACACAGGCGGCCACCGCTTCGTCATCGGGCAAATGGCGAATTCAGCTTGGCGCCTTCTCCAAGCGCTCTTCGGCGGAAGATTTGTATCGCAAGCTTTCGGGTTCGGCAGCGATTGCGGGGCATCAGGCCTATTATGTCCCCGTGGGCGCCGTCACGAGGCTCCAGGTTGGCGGATACGCAACGCGCGCAGCAGCCGCGGCAGCCTGTTCATCTCTCAAGGGCCAGCCCTGCTTCCCCGTCGCGGGAAAATAGGCGCTAACCGCGCAGCCACTCCTTCTTCCGGATTCCCTGCGCCCAGAGCAAAGCGTCGAGGCCATGATGGTCGAGCCGCGCATCTGCGACTTCGACCAAAGCCGGCTTGCCTCGATAGGCGACGCCCAGCCCCGCTTCCTCAATCATTAACCGATCGTTGGCGCCGTCGCCGATCGCGAGCACCTGCTCCGGCCCCAACCCAAGCTCCTCGCGCACTTCGATCAGCGCATCCAGCTTCGCCTGGGCGTCGATAATCGGATCCTCAACCCGTCCGGTCAGCTGCTTCCCGTCCAATAGAAGGCGATTGGCCCGGACCTGGTCGAACCCGATCAGCTTCGCGATCGGTTCGGCGAAAGACAGGAAGCCGCCGGACACGAGCAGGGTCTTCGCTCCGCCGACGCGCATCGTCCTGACGAGCGTCGCAGCGCCAGGATTGGGGACGACGCGCTCGGCCAGGCAGCGCGCGATGGCGTCCTCTTCGAGCCCTGAAAGCAGGGCGACGCGCTCGCGAAGCGCGGCCTTGAAGTCGAGCTTGCCCTGCATCGCGCGCTCGGTGATGTCGGCGATCTCGCGCTTCAGTCCGGCGAAATCGGCGAGCTCGTCGATGCATTCCTGGCCGATGATCGTCGAATCCATGTCGGCGACGAGCAGCTTGCGGAAGCGCGGTTCGGGCGCTTGCACGACAACGTCGGCCTCCGGCAGCGACTCCAGCGCCCAGCGGATCGCGGCGGCATCGCCATTCACGTGAAGATCGACGGCATCGCCTTCGTCGATCCAGGCACCGAACTTCGCTTTGGGGTCGATTTCGCGGAGCAGCCCCAGCGCCCGATCCACGAGCCTGTCATCGAGCCGTCCCGCTGCTATCAAAGTCGCGATGAACATGGTCGCCTTAATTGCCGGACCGACGGCGAGCGGCAAGTCGGCGTTTGCACTTGCGCTCGCGGAGAAGACGGGCGGAGTCATCGTCAATGCCGACAGCGCGCAAATCTATCGCGACGTGCCGATCCTGAGCGCTGCACCAAGTGCCGAGGAACGGGCGCGGGCGGAGCATCGGCTGTACGCAATGCGCGACGGCGCGGAACCATGCTCGGCTGCCGACTGGGCGGAGCTGGCCAAGGCCGAAATCGCCGACATTCATGGATCGGGTCGCTTGCCGATCCTCGTCGGAGGTACCGGCCTTTATCTCCGCACCTTGCTGGAAGGCATCGCGCCGGTCCCGCCGATCGAAAGGACTGTGCGCGAGCGCGTGCGCGCGGAATCTGTCGAGCAGAATAGGGCCGAGCTGGAACGGCTTGATCCGGACGCCGCGGCGCGGCTCAATCCTGCCGATACGACGCGGATCGCCCGGGCACTGGAGGTTGTTCTTTCGACCGGGCGGACGCTTGCGAACTGGCAGGCACAGCGCAAGGGTGGCATTGCCGATCGGGTCACGCTCAAACCGCTGATCCTGCTTCCGCCGCGCGATTGGCTCTATGCCCGTTGCGATGGGCGTTTCGAGACGATGATCGAAGCGGGTGCAGTCGAGGAAGTGAAAGCGCTGCTGGCCCGCAATCTCGATCCCTCGCTTCCGGTGATGCAGGCAATCGGCGTTCGCGAGATCGCTGCCTTCCTCGAAGGCGAAATCGACCGGGAGGAGATGGTCCGCCGCGGGCAGCAGGCGACGCGCAATTACGCAAAGCGCCAGTACACCTGGTTCGCGCATCAACCGCCGTCCGAATGGCCGCGCTTCACCAGCGCGCTAGATGGAGCCGCAATCGGCGAGGCTCTGGCTCTCGTAGAGGCGAACGCGTAGGCGGCGGGAATGGAACTGATCCGCGAAAAGGACATCGACCCCGCGCCTCTGGACAGCAAGCGCGTCGCCATCCTCGGTTACGGCAACCAGGGCCGGGCGCAGTCGCTGAACCTCAAAGATAGCGGGATCGACGTCGTCGTCGGCCTTCGCGGTGGCTCCGGAAGCACGATGGAGGCCGAAGCGGCGGGCCTCGAAGTTGCACTCCTCGAAGATGCGGTGCGGTCCGCGGACGTGGTGATGCTGCTCGCGCCCGACGAAATCCTCGGCGATCTTTATCGCGAGATCGAGCCGAACCTGCGCGAGGGCGCCGCGCTCGGTTTCAGCCATGGCCTCGTGGTGCATTTCGGCCTTCTGCAGCCGCGCAAGGACCTCGACGTCTATCTCATCGCGCCCAAGGGCCCCGGGACCGCGCTGCGATCCCTTTACCGGGAGGGCAAAGGCATGGTCGCGCTCTGGGCGGTGGCGCAGGATGCAACCGGAAAAGCGCGCGACATCGCCCTCGCCTACGGCCGAGCCATCGGCTGCGCTCGCGCCGGGCTGATCGCGTCGAGCTTCGAGGAAGAAGCGGTCGCCGACCTGTTCAATGAGAATGCGGTCGTCTGGGGCGGCGTGCCCGAGCTTCTCCGGGCCGGGTTCGAGACTTTGGTCGAGGCCGGGATT
>DATMHP010000070.1:0-2245 GCA_035554875.1 Sphingomicrobium sp. | reverse complement strand
GTCTTCTCCGACGGCTTCCACACCACGCTGTCGCCGCAGACCAGGGCCAGGGCGGCGTTCCAGGCCCACACCGCCACGGGGAAGTTGAAGGCGCTGATGACGCCGACCGGCCCGGCCGGCTGCCAGCGCTCGACCATGCGGTGCAGGGGGCGCTCGGAGGCGATGGTCAGGCCGTAGATCTGGCGCGACAGGCCGACGGCGAAGTCGCAGATGTCGATCATCTCCTGGGCTTCGCCCAGGCCCTCCTGGACAATCTTGCCGCATTCGAGGGTCACGAGGCGCGCCAGCGGTTCCTTCGCCGCGCGAAGCTCTTCGCCAAGCAGACGGACCAGCTCGCCACGGCGGGGCGCGGGAATTGTCCGCCAGTGAAGGAAGGCCTGCTGGGCACGTTCGCAGGCGGCGGGGACGTCTTCCGCCTCGGCAACGCTGCCAAGGAGACTGCCGTCGATCGGCGAGCGGCTTTCCAGCGAGCCGCTGGTCATGACGCCAAGCTGGTCCAGCAGGTCACGGGCTTCTTCGGCGGGGCTCATGCGAACAGCTCCTTCGCCTTGGCCATGGCCGCGATCCCCGCATCCAGCGTTTCGTCGCGCTTGGCGAAGCACAGCCGGACGATGTGCCGCGCAGGGTCCTGCTCGGCAAAGGCGGAGACCGGCACCATCGCGACTCCCGCCTTTTCGACCGCCGCTGTGGCAAAGGATTCGTCATCGGGGCCGATTCCCGACTGCCGCAAGTCCACGCACAGGAAGTAAGTCGAGGCGGGGTGAAGCGTCGCATAGCCGGCTTCCTGCAATCCCGTGATCAAGTGATCACGTGCCCGTGCAAAGCGCTGCCGCATCGGCTCGATCCAAGTGTCGCCTTCCGCCATTCCGAACGCCACCGCAGCTTGTAGATTGGGTGCGGTCGAGAAGGTCAGGAACTGATGCGCGCGCGATGCAACGCCCGCCATCTCGGGCGAAGCGACGATCCACCCGACTTTCCATCCCGTCAGCGAGAAGATCTTGCCGGCGGAGCCGACCTTCAGCGTCCGCTCCGCCATTCCCGGCAGCGTCGCGATCGGCGTGAAGGCCTGTCCGTCGAGCAGCACATGCTCCCAGACTTCGTCGCTGATGACCGTCAGATCGTGGGCCGTCGCGACGCCAGCGATGGCCTGCAGCTCGTCGCGGCCGAACAGCCGTCCGGTCGGGTTCTGCGGGTTGTTGAACAGGATCGCCCTCGTCTTCGGGCCGATTGCCGCCTCCAGAACGTCGCGCTCGATCCGCCATTCGGGAGGTCGGAGCGCGATTTCGCGGACCGTTCCGCCTGCCCTCCGGATCATCGGCGCGTAGCTGTCGTAGGCCGGCGTGAAGATGATCACCTCGTCGCCAGGCGTGACCGTAGCGAGGATGCACGCACCGAGCGCCTCGGTCGCGCCTGACGTTACGCACACCGTATCCGGTCCAAGGCCCTCGCCAAACCACCGATTGTAGTGATCGGCGATCGCTTGCCTCAACTGCGGAAGACCGCGGGACGGCGCATATTGGTTCGAAGCTTCCTTCAGCGCCCGCGCAGCAGCGTCGAGAATTTCTTCTGGCCAGCCGAAGTCGGGAAAGCCCTGGCCGAGATTCACCGCGTTGTGCTTGGCCGCGAGCAGCGACATCCGCTCGAACACGCTGGTCTGCATCTGCTCGTAAAGTGGATTCAAAGAAGCGCTCCTTCGCGCCGCAGTTGGAGGATTGCGCCGGCCGAATAGCCGAGATCGGCGAGAATGGCTTCGCCGTCGGCACCGGGCTGTCGCGTCGGGACTGGTTCGGCTGTTCGGGTGTCCGAGTAGCGCGGTACCGGGCCCGGTTGAACTACGCCGTCGAGAGAGATGAACGTGCCGCGCGCCCGGTTGTGCGGATGCTCTGGCGCCTCTTCCAGCGTCAGTACAGGCGCGACGCAGGCATCGCTTCCCGCGAAATGCGCGACCCACTCGTCCCGCGATCGCAGCGCGATTGCACCCGCCACTTCGTCCCTGCCTGCGTCGGATGCGAGGCCGAGCCCTTCAAGAAGCGCCTCCCGGAACTTCGGTTCGATTGCACCGACCGCAAGGAACCTGCCGTCGCTGCACTCATAGACGGCGTAGGTCGCGGAGCCGCCGTCGAGCAGGTTCGACTCCCGCTGATCGCTGCATAGTCCCGCCGCGTGCATTCCGTAGGTCAATGCGCCGATCAGCGCGGCTCCGTCGCTCATCGCGCAGTCGATGACCTGGCCGGAGCCACCGCGC
>DATMHP010000069.1:0-2280 GCA_035554875.1 Sphingomicrobium sp. | reverse complement strand
ATGGTGACTGGCGCCTCCACCGCCGATGTCGCCGTGCTCCTGATCGATGCGCGCAAGGGCGTGCTGACGCAGACGCGGCGGCATTCCTATCTCGCGCACCTCGTCGGAATCCGGCAGTTCGTGCTCGCCGTCACGAAAATGGATCTGGTCGATTTCGACCAGGATGCCTTCGAGGCGATCTGCAACGAATACCGCGATTTCGCGGCACAGATTGGGATCCAGGACTGGCAGGCGATTCCGGTATCCGGGCTCGCCGGCGACAATGTTACCGCGCGAAGCGAGAAGACGCCCTGGTACGAAGGGCCGACGCTTCTCGAATATCTCGACAGCGTCGAAATCAATGCCGAGGCGGATGCGGGCAAGCCGCTGAGGATGCCGGTGCAGTGGGTGAATCGGCCCGACCAGAGTTTTCGCGGCTTTGCCGGGCAGGTTGCGTCCGGCCGGCTGGGACCGGCGACGGAGGTCCGGATTTTGCCGTCGGGCCGAACCACTCGGATCGCCCGCGTCGTCACTTCGGACGGCGATCTCGATGAAGCCGTTGCCGGCCAGTCGGTGACGGTCACGCTGGAGGACGAGGTCGATTGCTCGCGCGGCGATGTCATCGCCGCCGCCTCGGACCCGCCCGAAGCCGCCGACCAGTTCGAAGCGACCATCGTCTGGATGAGCGAGGACGAGCTCCTGCCCGGGCGCGGCTACTGGATGAAGATCGGCACGCAGAGCGCGACAGCGATGGTCCAAGAGCCGAAGTTCGAGATCAACGTCAACACGCTCGACCGGCTGGCGGCGAAGACGCTGGGCCTGAACGCGATCGGTGTCGCCGAGATCGCTACCGACCGCGAGATCGTCTTCGAGCCATACGAACATGACGGGAGGAGCCCGAACCGGGTGCTGGGCGGTTTCATCCTGATCGACAAGGTGACCAACGCCACAGTCGCGGCGGGGATGATCCACTTCGCGCTGCGCAGAGCGATGAACATCCATCGCCAGCATATCGAGGTCGGGCGGGAGACCCATTCGGCGCTTAAGGGGCAGAAGCCGGCGGTGCTATGGTTCACCGGCCTGTCCGGCGCGGGCAAGTCGACCATCGCAAACATGGTCGAAAAGAAGCTCGCAGCGCGTGGGCGCCACACCTACCTGCTCGACGGGGACAATGTCCGCCATGGCCTGAACCGCGATCTCGGGTTCACCGAGGCGGACAGGATCGAGAATGTCCGCCGCGTCGGCGAAGTGGCGAAGCTGATGGCGGACGCGGGCCTCATCGTGCTCACCGCCTTCATCTCTCCGTTCCGCGCGGAGCGGCACATGGTGCGGCGGATGCTCCCGGAAGGCGAGTTCATCGAGGTGTTCGTCGACACCCCGCTGGAAGAAGCCGAGAAGCGCGACGTGAAAGGGCTCTACGCCAAGGCGCGCGCCGGGGAGCTCAAGAATTTCACCGGGATCGACAGCCCGTACGAAGTTCCGGAGCGGCCCGAGATCCACATCGACACGTCGGCCATGAGCGCCGACGAGGCCGCAGACTTCATCGTCGAAAAGCTGCTCAGCCGGCGCTGAGACTTAGAAGGTGTAAGCAAGCCCAGCGGCGAGCAGCCACTGGTTCGCGCTGCCTCGCTGCGAGACGATGGGCGAGCGCTTGAAGTCGCCGACGAGCCGCGAATATTCCGCGGTCCCGAAGACGGACAGCCCGCCCGTCAGGTCGCCGGTGATCGACTGGTTGACGAGCAGGCTCGCCCGCCATTTCTCCATTCCGCCGTCCGGATTGAAGGTCGGCAGTCCGCTGACGAGGGAGTCCGCCGGCGTGATGCCGAAATAGTAATCGGCGAACTTGTTGGAGACGAAGTCCGCGCCGACCGAAGCGCTCACGTAGGTGAAGCGGGAGAGCGGCGTCGAAAAATCGACGTTCGGGCTGAATACTGTCGACTCGTGCGCATTGCCGATGTCGTGGAGGACGTCCAGGCGGAAGGCGAGCGTGTCGTAAGGATTGGTGAGGTTGTGGATGCTCACGCCCGCGAAGGCGCCGACTTCATAGGCGACCTTCCGGTCGGGGAGCAGGCGGACAACGGAGTCGTGGATGTGACCGGTGCGGTTCAGCCTGACGCCAGCGATCGGGCCGAAGTCGAAATCGACGGAACCGGCATGACGCGGGAAGAAATCCGCATAGAGATAGGTTGAGCGTGTGGTGAGGCTGACGGAGCCGATGGTGCCGCGTATCGCGCCCGCCGGGATGATCCGGTAATCGTCGGACCCGACATAATCGGGCGTGTAGCCGACCCCCAGTGCGAC
>DATMHP010000068.1:0-1804 GCA_035554875.1 Sphingomicrobium sp. | reverse complement strand
GCCTGCTCGTACTGCATGAAGACGAGGTTCCAGATCTCGACGAAGCGGTCGCCGTCCTCGTCCGGGCTTCCCGGAGGTCCACCCGGAATATGCTCGCCATGATCGTAGAAAATCTCCGAGCAGGGCCCGCACGGCCCGTCGTCGCCCATGGCCCAGAAATTGTCCTTGGTCGGGATCTTGATGATCCGGCTCTCGGGCAGGCCGGAAATCTTCTTCCACAGACCGAATGCCTCGTCGTCGGTATGATAGACGGTGGCTGTCAGCCTGTCGGGGCTGATCCCCCATTCCTTGGTGATGAGGTTCCACGCCAGCTCGATCGCGCGATCTTTGAAATAGTCGCCGAACGAGAAATTCCCCAGCATTTCGAAGAAGGTATGGTGCCGCGCCGTATAGCCGACATTGTCGAGGTCGTTGTGCTTCCCGCCCGCGCGGACGCATTTCTGCGAGCTTGTCGCCTGGCTGTACGGCCGAGTCTCAAGCCCGGTGAAGACGTTCTTGAACGGCACCATGCCCGCGTTCACGAACATAAGCGTCGGGTCGTTATGCGGTACCAGCGGCGCCGACGGCACCCGCGCGTGGCCGTTCGTCTCAAAGAAGTCGAGGAAGGAGCGGCGGATGTCGTTGGTCGAGGAGGTCATCGCCAAGCGATGTAAATGCGCTGCTGCACTGCGGCAAGGAGCGCGCTAAGCAACAGCAATGGCGAAACGCTCCACACCCGCGATCCCGACCTACAAACGCAGGCGCAAGCGCGGCCTTTTCGGGCGAATCGTCGGCTGGATCGTTCGAATCATCCTCGCCTTCATCCTGATATCGGTGCTGTGGGTGCTCGCCTATCGCTTCATCAATCCGCCGATCACGCCAAACATGGTCGTGGACATCGTCTCCGGGCGCGGCGCGACGCGCGACTGGATGCCGATCACCAAGATCGACCGCGACATGGTCCGCGCCGCGATCGGCGCCGAGGACGGCAAGTTCTGCTCGCACCACGGGTTCGACTGGGATGCGATCCAGGACGCCGCGAAGCGCAATGCGTCGGGCGGCCGGATCCGCGGCGGCTCGACGATCAGCCAGCAGACCGCGAAGAATGCCTTCCTGTGGAACGGCGGCGGCTATGTCCGCAAGGGCGTGGAGGCCTGGTTCACCTTCCTGATGGAGCGCATGTACCCGAAGCGCCGGATCATGGAGCTGTACCTGAATCTCGCTGAGACCGGCATCGGGACCTACGGAGTCAACGCGGGTGCCGAGCGCTATTTCGGTCATGATGCCAGCGCGATGACGGCGACCGAGGCGGCGCGGCTCGCGGCTATCCTGCCGCTGCCGAAGAAGCGCGGCGCCATTGCTCCGAAGGGTTTCACCCGCCGCTACGGTAACACGATCGCCGCGCGGATCGGCTCGGTCACCCGCGACGGTCTCGATGCTTGCGTCTATGCCGGCATCACGCCCCCGCCGAAGAAGGCGCCGCCCAAGGTGAAGGTCGAGCCGCGGCCGCAGCCGGGCGAGGAATATGAAACGGCAAATCCGCCGCCGCCTCCAGCCGACGATTCTGTCGAGCAGCCCGTGGCCGAGCCAGCGCCGCAACTGCCCTCTCCGGCAGTCGCTCCGCCCGTTTCCAACGAGCCCGTACCGGTGCCCGCGCCCACCAACGAAGCCGCTGCGACGAACGCGATCTGACCAGAGGCCCGCTTCAAGCGACGATCTGCTTCGCCGCGACGGAACGGCGGCGCTGAGCCCCCCGTTGAATCCTCCAGACAATGGAGGTGCCAATGCCGACGCGTACGCAATCGAGATCGAGCAGCCGTAGCCA
>DATMHP010000067.1:0-3123 GCA_035554875.1 Sphingomicrobium sp. | reverse complement strand
CGACGATGATGTCGCCGACGCCAGCAACGCGGCGCTTGGACCCGCCCAGCACCTTGATGCACTGGACGCGCTTCGCCCCGCTGTTGTCCGCGACGTCAAGGTTGGACTGCATCTGGATCATTGTTCGACCCTTACCCTCTCAAATTCTGCTCAGGCCTCGGCATCGGCTTCGGCGACGTCTTCCGTCTTGGCCTTGCCTTTGCCCTTCGAAGCCTTGGCAGGCTTCTTCTCTGCCTTCTCCGGCTTCGCCGCTTCCTCTGCCGGAGGTGCGACGACGTCCGGCTCGGCGATGTCGATCACGGCGGCCTTCGCGGCGCCGATGCGCTCGATCACCGTCCAGCTCTTCGTCTTCGAAATCGGCTTGCACTCTTCGATGCGCACCTGCTCCCCGATGTGGAACGCATTGTCCGCATCGTGGGCGTGGTACTTCTTCGAACGGCGGATGATCTTTCCGTACAGCGGGTGCTTCACCCGCCGATCGACCCGGACGGTGACGGTCTTATCACCCTTGTCCGAGACGATGGTTCCGATCAGGACGCGCTTTGGCATCTGAAATCCTCTCCTTACGCCTTCGCCGCTTGTTCGCGGGCGCGCTGGTTCTGAAGCGTCTTGATCCGCGCGATGGTCTTGCGGACCACGGTCACGCGCGAAGGCTTCTCAAGCTGGTTGGTCGCGGCCTGGAAGCGCAGGTTGAACTGCTCGCGCTTCAGCTCGAGCAGCTGCTGCTGCAGCTGGTCGTCGCTCTTGACCTTGAGATCGTCGATCGCGGGCATCTTAACGCTCCTCTACGACCAGGGTCTCGCCCAGGCGGGCAACGACCTTGGTCTTGATCGGCAGCTTCTCGGCCGCACGCTCGAACGCCGTCTTGGCGAGCGGTCCGGGAATGCCGTCGAGTTCGAACAGGATCCGGCCTGGCTTCACTCGGGCGACCCAGAATTCCGGCGCGCCCTTGCCCGAGCCCATGCGGACTTCGGCCGGCTTCGAGCTGACCGGAACGTCCGGGAAAATGCGGATCCACAAACGGCCCTGGCGCTTGATGTGGCGCTGGATCGCGCGGCGAGCCGCCTCGATCTGGCGGGCGGTGATCCGCTCCGGCTCCATGGCCTTAAGGCCGAAGGCGCCGAAGTTGAGCTCCGTCCCACCCTTGGCCTTGCCGTGGATGCGGCCCTTAAAGGCCTTGCGGAATTTTGTGCGCTTTGGTTGCAGCATCTCTTTTTCCTAAGCCTTAGCGACCGCGGTCTTCGCGAGCCGGACGGACTCCGGAGGTCTGGGCCTCCATCATCAGCCGGTCCTGGGCGGTCGGGTCGTGACCCAGGATTTCGCCCTTGAAGATCCAGACCTTCACGCCGCAGACGCCGTAGGCGGTGTGCGCCTCGGCCTCGGCGTAATCGACGTTGCCGCGAAGCGTGTGCAGCGGCACCCGGCCCTCGCGGTACCATTCCGTCCGGGCGATTTCGGCACCACCGAGACGGCCCGAACAGGTGATCCTGATGCCCTCGGCACCGAGGCGGAGGGCCGACTGCACCGCACGCTTCATTGCGCGGCGGAAAGCGATACGGCGCTCGAGCTGGTCGGCGACGCCCTGCGCTACGAGCTTGGCGTCGACCTCGGGCTTGCGGATCTCGACGATGTTCAGGCTGACGTCGCTCGACGTCATCGCCTGCAGCGTCTTGCGCAGCTTCTCGATGTCGGCGCCCTTCTTGCCGATGATGACGCCCGGGCGAGCCGCATAAATCGAGATGCGGCAGATCTTCGCCGGACGCTCGATCACCACCTTCGAGATCGCGGCCTGCGGGAGCAGGTCGAGAATGTAGCGGCGGATCTTGAGGTCCTCGAGCAGAAGCCGGCCGTAATCCTGGCCTTCCGCGAACCAGCGGCTGTCCCAGGTCCGGTTGATCTGCAGGCGAAGCCCGACAGGTGAGGTTTTCTGGCCCATATTACGCTTCTTCCTGCTCGCGAACGACGACGCGAATTCGGCTGAACGGCTTGACGATCCGCGCCGAGCGGCCGCGGGCGCGCGTTGCGAACCGCTTCATCGACAGCGACTTGCCGACGCTCGCTTCGGCGACGACCAGAGCGTCGACGTCAAGATTGTGGTTGTTCTCCGCATTGGCGACCGCCGAGGCGAGCACCTTGTGGACATCCTCGGCCATGCCCTTGGGCGAGAACTTGAGGATGTTGAGCGCTTCCTCGACCTTGCGGCCGCGGATGAGGCCGGCGACGAGGTTCAGCTTGCGGGCCGAACCGCGGATCGTGGTTCCGACCGCCAGCGCTTCCTTCTCACCGACTTTGCGGGGTGCAGCTTGCTTGCCCATGATTACCGGCCCTTCTTGTCGGCCGCGTGGCCGTGGAAGGTGCGCGTCGGCGCGAACTCGCCGAGCTTCATGCCGACCATGTCCTCGTTGACCGACACCGGCACGAACTTGCGGCCGTTGTAGACATTGAAGGTGAGGCCGACGAACTGCGGCAGGATCGTCGAGCGGCGCGACCAGGTCTTGATCGGTGCACGCCCGCCCTTTTCCTGCGCAGCTTCCGCCTTCTTCAGCAGCGAAAGCTCGACGAACGGGCCTTTCCAGATGGAACGGGCCATTGCTTAACCCTTCTTCTTCGCGTGGCGGCTACGGATGATGAACTTGTCCGTCGCCTTGTTGTGACGGGTGCGAGCACCCTTGGTCGGCTTGCCCCACGGGGTAACCGGATGACGGCCGCCCGAGGTCCGGCCCTCACCACCGCCGTGCGGGTGGTCGACCGGGTTCTTGGCGACGCCGCGAGTGAGCGGACGCTTGCCCATCCAGCGGGTGCGGCCTGCCTTCGCGAACGTCTGGTTGGCGTTGTCCGGGTTGGACACCGCACCGACGGTCGCCATGCAGTCCGAGCGGATGTAGCGCTGCTCGCCTGAATTGAGCCTGACGATGACCATGCCCTTGTCGCGGCCGACGACCTGCACATAAGTGCCGGCGGCGCGGGCGATCTGGCCGCCCTTGCCGGGCTTCAGCTCGACGTTGTGGACGATGGTTCCGACCGGCATTTGGCCGATCTCCATCGCATTGCCCGGCTTCACGTCGACCTTCTTGCCGGCGATCACCTTGTCGCCCGGCGCAAGGCGCTGCGGAGCGAGGATAT
>DATMHP010000066.1:0-17519 GCA_035554875.1 Sphingomicrobium sp. | reverse complement strand
GCGTCGGCAACGGTCATCTCTCGATCTCCTCGGTCATCGCGGCAGGGCGAAGCCCTTGCGTCTCATAGGGTTCCAGGGCGCGTCGAAGCGCGGGTCCGAAAACCAGGACCAGTAGGCCTCCGGCGGCGGCGATCGCGGCGTGCATCGCCCAGAAGGCGAGCGGCGTCATCGCTTCGTAGAAAGTGCCGATCCAGCCGATGAGGTTGTTGGCGACGAACAGCACCAGGAAGCAGATGCCCATCATCGTCGAATTCACCTTGGCCGGGGCGCAGCGGGAAACGAGCGCCAGCAGGGTCGGCCAGTAATAGATGAAGCCGACGCCCTGCAGGATGCAGTAGAGGAACGGCCACACCCACAGCACCGGGCGCTCACCCGCGGCTGCGATCGCTCCGACGAGCACGAGGTTGGCAAGTGCGCAGACCCATGCGCCCATCCCGATCTTCGCGAGGTCCGACGGTTCGCGGCCCGACCGCTGAGATTGCCGCTTCCAGATCGCGAACAGGAACGGCACCGCGACCATGCTGGCGAGCGGGTCGATCGACGCATACCAGGGCACAGGGATCTGGAAGCCGCCGGCATTGAGGTTCGCATGCTCCTGCAGCCAGATCGGAAGCACGTTGGCGAGCTGGTAGTAAGCGATCGACTGGAACACGGCGATTGCCATGACCGCGACCAGTGCCGCGACGATCGTCCAGTCGCTCCGGCTCATCGGCGCCGCGGCGAGGATCTGCCGCTCCACCTTCGCCGGCAAATATTTGAAGCCGGTCAAATAGGTCGCGAGCCCGGCAAGCATGAAGATCGCGGCGAGGCCGAAGCCGATGTGCCAGCCGTAGCGGCTGCCGAGGAAGCCGCACACCAGCGGCCCGGTCACCGCGCCGAAGTTGATCGCCGTGCTGAAGATCACAAAGCCACGCGTCCGCCGCGCCTCATGCTCCTTCGGATACAGGCCGCCCACCTGGGCGGAGATATTGCCCTTCAGCAGTCCTGACCCGACGACCAGCAGGAGAAGCGCCAAGAGGAAACTCTGGTCGAAAGCCATGGCGACGTGACCGCCGCTCATCGACAGCGCGCCCAGGACGACCGCGTTGCGCTGGCCGATCCAGCGGTCGGCGATCCAGCCGCCGAGCACCGGCGTGAAATAGACGAAGCCGGCATAGAGGCCGAAGATCTGCGACGCGAGTTGCTGGACCGACAGCGGCCCGAAGACGCTCTCCAGCGCCGAGCGGAAGCTATCGAAGCCGACGATATGCTCGACATGGCCGGGAAGAAGCAGCTGGTTCACCATGTAGAGAACCAGCAGCGAGATCATGCCGTAATAAGAGAATCGCTCCCAGGCTTCGGTGAAGGCGAGGTAGAGCAGGCCCTTGGGGTGGCCGAAGAGGGTGGCTTCCGATCGCTCGGACGGAGGTGCTGCCGCGGTTGCAGCGGCGCTCAGAAATCGACCTTGTCGTAGTGGATCGGAGGCACGATCACCTCCATGCGCTCACCGAGCAGCGGGCGGAAGCAGGGCCGCGACTTCATCACCGCATACCAGTCCTTGGATTGCTGGTGCCCGCGCCAGTCGAGCGCTCCCAGATAATCGATCACGCTCAAATGCGCTGCCGCCGTGAAGTCGGCGAGACTCAAACCGGGCCCGGCGAGCCAGCGGCGGTGGTCGAGGAGGTAATCGATATAATCGAGATGGCCGTTGGCGACCCGCATCGACTCCCGGAGCACGCGCGTGTCGGGGCTTTCGCGACTGACGAGGCGCTTCTTCATCCGCTCGTTCATGAGCGGCTCGACGACTTCGCGGTAGAGCTTTTCGTCGAACCATTCGACGAGCCGCCGAATCTCCGCGCGAAGGACGGCATTGCCGTGGATCATCGGCATCTTCTCGACCGTCTCGTCGAGATATTCGACGATCGGCTGGCTTCCGATCAGGACGATCCCGGCCTCGCTATCGACCATGACGGGCGTCTCGCCGGCGGGATTGAGGTCCATGAACTCGTCGCGCCGCTGCCATGGATTTTCGCGAACGAGCTCATGCGCGATGCCTTTTTCGGCCAGGACCATCCGGACCTTGCGCGAAAAGGGACAGAGAGGGAATTGATACAGCTGCCACATGAATGAGCGGCAGCTTTAGCGTGCGTGGCCCCAGCGTCTAGACGCGCTGGAGCGCGGAGGCGTAGCGCGCCGCTTTTTCGGCATAATGCGCCGCGGAAACGCGGATCGCCGCTTTCTCCTGGTCGGTCAGCATGCGCACCACGCGCGCCGGCGAACCGACGATCAGGCTGCCACGCTCGAAGGTCTTGCCTTCGGTGATGAGTGCGCCCGCTCCGACCAGGCACTCGGGCGCGAGCGTCGCGCCGTTGAGGATCCGCGCCCCCATTCCGATCAGGCAGTCGTCCGCAATCGTGCAGCCGTGGACGATCGCCTGGTGGCCGATCGTGACGCGCGCGCCGATCGTGAGCGGCGCTCCGGGATCGGAATGGCCGACCGCTCCGTCCTGAAGGTTGGTTTCCTCGCCGATGATGATCGGCGTGTTGTCGGCGCGGACGACCGCTCCGAACCAGATGCTCGCGCGCGCCGCGAGCCGGACCTCGCCGATGAGATCGGCGGACGGGGCAGCCCAGGCGCCGGGCTCCAGCGTCGGCTCGAGATCGTCGAGGCGGTAGAGAGTCATCGGCCCGGCTCCTCGAACGCGCCCACGAATTCCTCCTCGCCGGCAACGCCTTCGAGCTCGGCGTCGAGCGCGTGATACTCGTCGCGGAAATCATGGCCGAACCGCTCGAAATCCGCCTTCCCTTCCCAGCGGTCGAGAGTCAGCCACCAACCCCCCGGCTCGCTCGGACGTAGCAGCACCGTGCCGCGATAGCCGGGCGCCTGGCCGAACAGCGTCGCCCACCGGCCGTTGCCCGCATAAGCGTCGGCAAATTCCTTCTCGCGGCCTTCGGGCGGCCGGAACTTCCACACACGCACGTGAGTCATGAGGCCTGATTACCGACAGGAGCCCCGCTTCGGAAGCGGGACGGTACGCACTTACAATGGCCCTCGCCGACATCGACTATGTGCTCGAGAAGCTCGACTGGATGCGGGACGAGCGCATCTGGCCGAATGGACTGAGATACCTCTGGACCGACGCTTTCGGCGTGGTCCTCTACGTCTCGCTCTACCGCCAGACTGGCGATTCGAAATGGATCGAAGCCGCCGAGGCCCTCGTCGCCGACGTCGAGCGCGTGCTCGGTCGTCCACGCGGCTACCGCATCGGCGAGGCCCCCGACCGCGACGGGCAATATTTTCATTATCTCGCCATGTGGCTCTACGCGCTCTCTTGCCTCGGCGAGCATGATTCCAGCTATCGAGAAAAGGGGATCGGCATCGCCAAGGCGATCCACGGACCCTTCGTCATCCCGGGCACTGGCGTCATCTGGAAAATGAAGGAGGACTTGTCGGGTCCGTATCCCGGTTACGGGCTCGGCGCTATGGACGCCTTCGACGGTTACGTCTCCTATCGGCTGCTGGGCGAGACCGAGCTCGCGGACGAGATCGCCGAGATGAAGGCGATCATGGACCGCCAGTACCGCAGCCTCGACATCGATCAGGATCTCGGCCTCGGGATGATGCTCTGGCTCGCCCATTTCTTCCCGGACGAGGGCTGGGCGAAGGTGCAGGCGGACCGCGCGTTCGATGCGCTCGACGATTTGTGGATCGAACCGGCCGGCTATTTCGCGCGCGCGACCCATGCGCGGCAGGTGCGCATCGCCTTTGCAAACTACGGAGTGTCCGTCGGCCTGCGGAGCTGGGATCGCTGGCCGGAGCGGATCGAGCGGCTGAACCAATTCTTCGAAACACATTCGTCCGGCGACCAGTATGACCGGGAAGCGATTACCTGGGTCATGGCCTGCAGCAGCCATTTCCCGGGCGCGCTGCTTTCACCGGATTGGCAGCTCGCTTAGCCCGAGCCCCATTGGGCGAGCTGCTCGTGCGTGTCGGCGCGCTCGATCGACACTTTCCCGAATTGGACCGAGATCAAGCAGGCGGGCCGATCGCCGGTCTGGGAGCGGGTGCAGGCAATCACGCGGCCGTCGGGCAGCGCCACGAGCCGGCCAGTGAGGACGAGGTCGAACCCGCCGCTCGGCGGCTGATCCGCCTCGAGCTTTTTCGTGGCCTCATAGGGACGGCCCGATCGCCGCATCGTCCGCGGGTCCGTCGCCGTAAAGAATTGGGCGATTCCGACGGACTGCGATGCCGGAACGGCAGCAGCTTCGCTGGTCTCGTCTGAAGCCGCGTCGTCTTCCGCCTTTGGGCACACGGGCGTGAGAAGCCACGGCCGGCGAAGCCAGAAGCCCTCGACCGTCTCGAAAGCTTCGCCGGCGAGCGCCTTTACCGGCACATCTTTCGGCGACAGGGCAGGTGTCGCGCGGACCTTGAGCGCCCGCGTCTTCGCATCGTAGGTCCAGCCAAACGGCTCGTCTGTGCCAGCCTTGTCGGGTCCGTCGCAGCCAAAGCGGATGCGAAACTCGTAATCCTTGTTTGCAAGGCTCTTCTGAAGCTCGGCATCGTCGCTACCTGCCGCGAAGGCGCTTGCGGCGCGCATGGTCGCCACCAGCAGCTGCTCGCGGCTCATCGGCGGCTCCGGTGTCGGGATCGGCAGTCTTGGAACCGTCTGCTGCTGAGCAGCATTGGCCGCATTATCGGCCTGGTTCTGTTGGCTTTCCCCGCTCTGGCATGCACCGGTGAGGAGGAGAGCCGCGGCCGTTGCAGCCGAGAGTGTTTGACGCACGGTCAGCATAGGAAGGGGGATAGCACAATCACCGGGCCTAAAGTCCACCGCGGGTTGGCCAATCGGCCGATTTCGGCAAAGGAAGGACGCGTGACAGGACGGAAGTACGCGTGACCTTTGACCAGATCGTCACTCTGCTTGTCCTCGCCGCGGTCGTTGCCGCGCTGATCTGGGACAAGCTGAGGGCCGACATCGTTGCGCTGACCGGCGCGGCCTTCCTGCTGATGGCGGGCGTCGTTCGGCCGGTGGAAGTGCAGGGCGCCTTCGCAAGCCCCGCGATCATCGCCCTCGCTTCACTGTTCGTCATTGCCTACGCAATGGAGCTGTCGGGGCTGCTCGACGCGGCTATCGAGCGCGTCGTTCGCTTGTGCCGCCGCATCGGCGCGGCGGGCCTGTGGGTCCTGATCGGGCTTCTAGGCGCAGCCTCGGCTTTTCTCAACAATACGCCCATTGTGGTCCTCGGGGCGCCGGTCGTCCGCGACGTCGCAAAGTCGCTCAACCGCTCGCCCAAATGCTATTTGATACCGCTCTCCTATGCGGCCGTTCTTGGCGGCTGCTGCACCCTCATCGGCACGTCGACCAACCTGCTGGTCAACGACATGGCTTCGGTCGCAGGCCAGCCGCGCTTCGGAATATTCGAGATCACGCCGGTCGGGCTGGCGGTGTCCATCGCCGGCGGCCTTTACCTGCTCTTCTTCACCTCGAAGCTGATCAACGACGACAGCGGCAGCAAGAACGGCACGTCGGACGCCGCCGAGCAAGCGGATGATATGCGAGAACCGGGTCTGGCCGGCGGCCTGGTGGGACGGGCAAGCCCGTTCGCGAAACGGTCCGAGTTCCACGCCTGGGGAGCGATTGTGTCTTCGCTGACTTTCGTCGCGGTCGTCGCGCTAGCGGCGTTGAATGTCGCCCCGATCGCCGCCGCGGCCTTCGCCGGGGCGGTGTTCCTGATCCTGATGCGCGTGATCACGGCCGACGAAGCCTATCGCGGCCTCCGCCCCGAAGTGCTGATGCTGATCGCCGGGATGGTGGTCCTCGGGATCGCGCTTGACGAAACCGGCCTCGCCGAATCGGCGACCCACGCGCTGATCGGCTCGATGGAAGGCATGAGCCCGCTGCTTGCGCTCATCATTCTCTACGGCGTGACCCTGTTCGCGACGGAACTGCTGTCGAACGCGACGGTCGCGGTGCTGTTCACGCCCGTCGCCGTCTCGATGGCCGACGCCTTTGCAGTGAGCCCGAGGCCGTTCCTCGTCGCCATCATGATCGCCGCAAGCGCCGCCTTCGCCACCCCGTTCGGATACCAGACCAACGTGCTGGTCTACCAAATGGGCGGCTACAATTATGTCGAGTTTTTGAAGGTCGGGCTGCCGCTCAACCTGATCACGTGGGCGGCCGCGGTGATCGCCATCCGGGTGTATTTTCCGTTCTAGGGAATTGCGCGTACCGCCTCGCTGTGCTCGATTGTCGGCTTCGGATGTCCCCCGGACATCCTGCAGACGACAATGGTGCCCAGGAGAGGACTCGAACCTCCACGCCCTTGCGAGCGCCAGCACCTGAAGCTGGTGCGTCTACCAATTCCGCCACCTGGGCACGGAACTCATCGATGAGTGGTAGGGCGCGCCATTTGGAGGCGGGCAAGGTGCTTGTCAACCGAGCGCAAGGCGTTAGGGCAAAAGCGCATGATCAACCCCGATAATCGCATCGTCACCGTCTTCGGCGGAGGCGGCTTCATCGGCCGCTATACCTGCGAGCAGCTGTTCAGGAACGAGGCCCGAGTTCGGGTCGCGAGCCGCGATCCGCGCAGCGCCTATTTCCTCCAGCCGCTGGCCCCGGTCGGGCAGTGGGGCCGAGTCCGTGCGGACGTGACGAACGCCGCCTCGGTCCGAGAGGCGGTCAGAGACTCATCGGCGGTGATCAACCTCGTCGGCACGTTCAGCGGCTCGCTGCACGCGACCCACGTCGACGGTGCAAGGAATATCGCAGAGGCGGCGCGCGACGTCGGAGCCAGCGCGCTTGTGCACATCTCTGCAATCGGCGCCGATCCGGAAGGTGAATCCGTCTACGGCCGAACCAAGGGCGAGGGCGAGATCGCGGTGCGCGCGGCTTTCCCGGGCGCGACGATCATCCGCCCCTCCATCGTCTTCGGGCCCGAAGACAATCTCACCAACCGGCTTGCCGGCCTCGCACGGCTTCCGGTGCTTCCGGTGATCGCCGCCAAGCGCCGCTTCCAGCCGATCTATGTGAAGGACGTTGCGAAGGCGATCGCGATGGCCGCGCTCGATCCGCGCACCTACGGCGGCAAGACGTTCGAGATCGGCGGCCCGCAGGTGATGGCGATGGAGGACATCTACGCCGTCTGCGCCCGGGCTGCAGGCCGTGAGCCTGACATGGTGGACGTCCCGAACTTCGCGTCATCCTTCCTGTCGCTATTCGGCTTCCTCCCTGGAGCGCCGCTGACGCGCGACCAGTGGAAGATGCTTCAGCGGGATAATCTGCCGGCGAAGAAGTCGGTGGGGTTGGAGGCGTTCGGGATCGAGCCGACGGCGCTCGGCGCGGTCGCTCCGGACTGGCTCGGCCGCTTCCGCCAGGGCGGGCGCTTCGCCGCCCGTGCAGTTGCCCAGAGCGCTTGAGCTCTAGAGCGTGCCGATCCTCCTGATCGCCATCATCCTCGGCATCGTCGAGGGCGTCACCGAATTCCTGCCGGTCTCCTCGACCGGCCACCTGATCCTCGCGACCGAGCTGCTGGGTTTCGACGCCGAGCGCTGGGCGGCGTTCAACGTCATCATCCAGCTGGGCGCGATCCTCGCGATCGTCGTACTTTACTGGCGCACCTTCTGGGCAGTCTTAGAAGGATTGTTCGCAAACCAGCCGATGTCGTGGAAGTTCGTTCGCAACGTGCTGATCGGATTCCTGCCCTCGGCGGTTCTCGGGTTCCTCTTGATCAACAATATCGAGGCGCTGCTCGGCAATGCCGAGATCGTCGCCTGGATGTTGATCCTCGGCGGGATCGCGATCATCGTCATCGAGAAACTGGTGAAACCCGGCGAGATCGTCGGCGTCGCGGAAATGCCGCTCGGACGGGTGATCGGCATCGGCTTCATCCAGTGTTTATCGATGATCCCTGGCGTCAGCCGCTCGGGCGCGACGATCCTCGGCGGCCTGTCGCTCGGGGTCGAGCGGCGGACGGCGGCCGAGTTCAGCTTCTTCCTCGCGATTCCCACGATGCTCGGCGCGACGGTGCTCGAGATCGGCAAGCACCACGACACATTGCTCGCGGGCGCGAGCGGAGTCGGCTTCGGGACCGTTGCCGTCGGCTTCATCGTCAGCTTCGTCGTGGCGATCGTCGTCGTTCGCGGCTTCGTCCACTACATCTCGAAGCACGGCTTCTCGCCGTTCGGATGGTACCGGATCGTCGCCGGCGCAGTCGCTCTCGTCTGGCTCGCAATGCGTTGATTTATTTGCGCTTCTTCCCGTGATAAGCTCACACGGAGAAGGAGCCAGTTGCATGCTTTACCGTCTCTCCGCGCTCTCGTTTCTGCTCGTCGCGGCTCCCGCCATTGCGGCACCGCCGCCCCAGCCGGATGACATCCAAATCCCGCACGAGCTGACGGACCCGGCAATGGCCGACAAGCTCTCCAACATGGTGCAGGCCATTTCGCAGGCCTTTCTCCAGCTGCCGGTGGGGGAGGTCCAGGCCGCTGCCGAGGGACGACAGCCGACTGCACAAGAGAAGAAGCTGACGGTGCGCGACCTTGGCCGCCGCGATAATCCGGATTTCGATCGCGACTTCGGCCGCCAGATCGCGCAGACCAAGCCGATGATCCAGCAGAGCATGAGCGCCTTCTCGAAGGCGCTTCCGGCGATCACCCGATCCCTATCACAAGCTGCCGAAGCGCTCGACCAGGCGGCCGCCAACATGCCGCAGCCCATGGATCAGCAACGCTAAGCGGTCAGCTGATACTGCTTTAGAAGGTCGTAAAGCGTCGGACGGCTGATCCCGAGCAGCTTCGCGGCGCCGGAGATGTTATTGTCGGTGCGGCTCAGCGCCTGGCGGATCACCTTTCGGTCCGCGACTTCGCGAGCCGCGCGAAGGTTGATCGGCAGGTCGCCGCCCGCGCCCGCAATGCCCGGGAGGTCGAGATCGGCTGCGGTCACCATCTTGCCGTCGGCCATGATGACCGCGCGCTTGATGCGGTTCTCGAGCTCGCGGACGTTGCCGGGCCAGACGTAGGAGTCGATCGCGGCCAGCGCATCGGGTGACAGGCCCTGCACCTTGGAGTTCATCTCCCGCGCGAAGCGGTTGACGAAGTGGCGTGCCAGAAGAACGGCGTCGCCGGCGCGTTCCGCCAGCGCCGGGATCTTCACGACAACTTCGGCGAGGCGATAGTAGAGGTCTTCGCGGAATCGCCCGTCGCCGATCATCTGGTCGAGATTCTGGTGGGTTGCACAGACGATCCGAGTGTCGACGTCGATGGCCTGTCGTCCGCCGATCCGCTCGATCACCCGCTCCTGGAGGAACCGCAAAAGCTTCACCTGCAGCGGGAGCGGGATGTCGCCGACCTCGTCGAGGAATAAAGTTCCGCCCTGCGCCAGCTCGATCTTGCCGACGTTGGACTTGACCGCCCCGGTGAAGGCGCCGCGTTCGTAGCCGAACAACTCGGCCTCCAGCAGGTTCTCGGGGATCGCCGCGCAATTGATGGCGATGAACGGCCCCGACGCCCGGTCGCTCCTCTCGTGGACGGCGCGCGCGAGCAACTCCTTGCCCGTCCCGCTGGCGCCCAGAAGCATCACCGACACGTTGGTCGACGCGACCCGCTCGATCGTGCGGGCGACCTTCAGCATTTCGGGAGCTGCAGTGATCATCGAGCCGAGCACCGTCGCGCCGCCCGACTGCTCCAGCCGCCGGTTCTCCTCCTCGATCCCGTGGAGATGGAAGGCGCGGGCGACGATCAGCCCAAGGTCGTCGATGTCGACCGGCTTGCGATAAAAATCATAGGCGCCGAGAGCGATGGCCTTCATTGCGCTTTCGCGGGCGCCGTGGCCCGAGGCGACAACGATTTTCGTATCAGGCTTGAGCGCCAGCATTTCCTGCAGCGTGAGAAAGCCCTCTTCCGTGCCATCGGGATCGGGCGGAAGGCCGAGGTCTAGCGTGACGACCGCCGGCTCGTGCACCCGCAGCGCCTCGATGGCGCTGGCACGGTCGCCCGCGACGACGACCTTGTAGCCGTCATAAGCCCATTTCAGCTGCCGCTGCAGGCCCTCGTCATCCTCGATGACAAGAAGGACGGGGAGGTCGGTTTCGTTGCTCATGCGATCTTCCGCTGCTGTGCCGTCGGCTCGTCTGCCGCGGCGAGGTGGATAGTGAACTGGCTGCCCTTGCCGGGCTGGCTCTCGACCGTGAGCCGCCCGCCCATCGCGGCGACGAGCGTCTGCGCCTCGAAAGCTCCGATCCCGAAGCCGGTCTCCTTGGTCGAAGCGAACGGCTGGAAGAGCCGGCTCCGCACGAACTCCGCGTCCATGCCCTGGCCGGAATCGCAGATCGCAATGGCGACTTCATTACCACTGCGGTGGACGCGGACGGTCACCGCCTCGTCCTCCGGGCTGGCTTCGATCGCGTTCTGGAGCAGGTGGCTAAGCGCCTGCTCGAGCGCCGGGGCATCGACTGCCGCCCATTCGCTCGTGTCCCCCAGCAGACGCACCTTGTGCTGCCCGCGGCGTGCGGCAACGGCGCCTGCGATGATGTCGCGAAGCGGCTGCGGCTGAACCTTCTGCGACCGCGAAGCCGCCTGCGGCGACAGGCGCGCAAGCAGGTCGTTCATCTTGCCGATCGAACTCTTGAGCGTCGCGATCATGTCGGCGCGAAATTCGGCATTTTCCGCGTGGCGCTCGGCATTCCTGGCGAGCAGCGAAAGCTGGCTCACGAGATTCTTGATGTCGTGCAGGATGAAGGCGAAGCGCCGGTTGAACTCCTCGAACCTCTGGGCATTGGCGAGGGCGCGCTGGCCCTGCGCCTCGGCAAGCGAGCTCGCCGCCTGCCGCCCCGCGGTTCGAAGCAGGTCGAAATCTTCCCAGTCGAGCGGCCGCCGATATTCGGGCGCCCCGAGCAGGACGATGCCGACGGCCTTGTCCTTGTGAATAAGTGGAACGGCGATCCACGCTCGGCCCTCGTCGAGCATCCACTGCGGCACGGCAATATCGTCCTCGCCGCGCGACCAGCCGCTGCGGACCCCGTCGAGCTCGATGATACGTCCGTTGACGGCCAGCGCGTCCCAGAAGGCCGCCGTCGCCCGGGAATCCGCATCGACCGATGCACGGCCGTCCCAGTTCAGCGCCGCCCCGATTACCGACGAGCCCGAGCCGTCGCGTTCGAGGAGCAGCCCGCCGGGAGATTCAAGGATGTCCGCGAAGGCCTTGATCATGCGCTCGCCGAGCGGCCGCGCTTCCGCCCCTGACGCACCCAGCGTCTCGGTGAAGCGGAGCCACTCGGCTCGGTAGTCGTAGCGATGCTCGAAGAAATGCTTGGCGATCTTCACCTTCGCCCAGCTCCGCGCCCGCGGGCTCGGCACCAGCACCATGGCGGCGACGACCATCAGCGCGAGGAGCGCGGTCGAGAGCACGCGAAGCCAACTGCCGCCGGCGCCCTGGAGCGCGGTGGCGAGGATCGCCATCACCGCGAAATAAGCGCAGATCGCGAGCAGCGAGAGCGACTGGAACGTCGCCGCTCGAGACAGGCGGATCCGCCAGTCGTCTTCCCGCCGGGCCGCGAGCGCGAACAGCGGGGCCGTCAGTGCGAGCGCGAACCCGCGCCAGTCGCCGAGGCCGCCCGCAGCTGCTTTGTTGATGTAGGCGATGGTGTAGTAATTGAGGTCGTAGGCCCAGCACAAAGCCAGAGCCAGCATCGCGAAACGGATGTTCGAGCGGCTCGACGGTGCGGCCTGCCCGTACATGTTGTGCACCAGCACCAGCGCGCCCGCGGCCGCGGTGATCCTCAGGATCACGCCGGTCTGCTCGACGGCTCCGCCCGGCTCGGCGAGCAGCACGGTCGTGGTGACGAACTGCAGGCCGAGCACCGCAGACACGGCCGCATAGACCAGCTTCACTCCGCGCTGGCGGCCGTCGCTACTCGACGCATAGAGGGTGTAAAGAAGGCCGACCCAGACGAGGTTGCGCGCCGTCTCGGCAAAGCGGGCAAGAATCCCGTCCTGCCCGATCGCCTCCAGCCAGGCCCAGCAGGCCGTCAGCGCGAAAGCGCCGAGCAACAGCCGGTGGCCCGGCTGGCGCGCACCAGTGGCAAGTCGCCAGATCAGCAGCGACGCGAACATTGTCGCGGCGAGCGCGTGGCTCCAAAAGGCGACGATCGGCGACATCGCCGCAGGTGTCGCTAAATTTTACAAATTAATCGTGAACGAAGGAGCGAAACATGGCCGGCAAACGCCCGATCGGAACCAGCGGACTGGAGGTCGCGCCGCTCGCGCTCGGCGGCAATGTGTTCGACTGGACGGCCGACGAGCAGACCAGCTTCGCGATCCTCGACGCCTTCGTCGACGCCGGCGGGACGATGATCGACACCGCGGACGTCTATTCCGCCTGGGTGCCCGGCCATACCGGCGGCGAAAGCGAACGGGTGATCGGGCGCTGGCTGAAGCGCGATCCATCGAAGCGCGAGAAGGTCGTGATCGCGACCAAGGTCGGTTTCTTCGAAGGTCTCGCTTCCGAAAAGATCCTGGCCGCCTGCGACGCTTCGCTTGAGCGCCTCGGGATCGACCGGATCGACCTTTACTATCAGCACAAGGACGACGAGAGCATTCCGCTCGCCGACAGCCTCGGCGCATTCGAGCAGCTGGTCGAACAGGGGAAGATCCGGGCGATCGGCCTTTCGCAGTTCACCGCCGACCGGCTCGACGAAGCGATGGAAACCTCGCGCCGCCTCGGCCTGACTCCGCCCTCGGCGCTCCAACCCTGGTACAATCTCGTCGAGCGGCAGAAGTTCGAGGGCGACCTGCGCGATGTCGCGCTCCGCCACGGCCTCGCCGTCTTCCCTTTCTACAGCCTCGCCAACGGCTTCCTGACCGGCAAGTATCGCTCGAAAGAGGACCTCGACAAATCGGTGCGCGGCCTTCGCAACGTCGAATATCTCGAGGGGAAGGGGATGCGCGTCCTCCACGTGCTCGACGAGGTCGCGGCGGAGACGGGGGCGGCGCTGGCGACCGTAACTCTCGCCTGGACCATGGCCCAGCCGGCGATCGCCGCCCCGATAGCAAGCGCGACCAGCATCCCGCAGCTCGCGGAACTGGTTACGGCGATGGAGCTGGACCTTACGCCGCAGCAGATCGCCCGCCTCGACGCCGCCAGCGCTTAACCCGTAATCGGCAGATTGCCCCGCCAGCGCGGCGAGCGTGCTTTTCCCCTGTGACGGCTGCGTTACTGTCGGTCCGCAAGGAGTGTGAGATGGGCTGGGCAATCGGTCGGACCGCGGTTGTGTCCGATCCCGAAGGGGCAAGGCGCAAGGCGCTTGGGAAACTGCAGGCGCTGGTGGAGCTCGACGATCCGGAGAGCCTGGTCGTGCCGATCCTGGTCGACGCGATCCTGATGGTCGAGGCCTATCGCGGCGCACGGCATCAGATCACGCAGCTTCCCGAGCTGACGCACAGCGTCGACGCCCTGATCCGCGAGCTGACGATCATCGAGAAATCGGCGGCCTGGGCGGCCGAGTAATTTAGCTCTTACTGAGCCGCAGCCGTCACGGGAGTGAATCCCGTGACGTCGATCCGGTCGCTTCGCGCCGGTCGGCCGGGCTTCGCCGTCTCTCGACGTAACGACGCTCGCTTCGCTCCGCTTTCGTTACGCTCGGCGGCTCAGCCCTTCTTCAGCACATCCAGCGCGGCGAGGGTCATCGCCTCGGTCGCGGTCGAGATCACCGCCTGTGCGTCGGGAGCCCATAGCGGGCTGTGAAGCGACGGCAGCTTGGTGATGTCGCCGCCGGCCGCGTCCCATTTCGCCTTGAGCACGCCGCCGACCCAGAAGATCACGCTCTGCTTCGATTTGTCCGTGATCCAATATTGGCTGAAATCCTCGCTCGCCATAATCGGCTTCGTCGTCTCGAACCGGTCCGCTCCGAAATTCGAGGTGAAGAGCTTCGACAAGCGGGTCGAGAAGGGTTCCGTGTTGAATGTCGCGTCGCCGGTCTCGTTAATCATGGTCACCACCGGCATTCGATCCTGCGGCATTCCGGCCGCGATCGCTTCGCCTTCGGCAATGCGCTTGATCCCGTCGAGCAGGAGCTTGCGGGTTTCGGGGCTGTAGCTCCGAACCGTCAGTTGCAGCTTGGCGTCGTCGGGAATGATGTTGCGCTTGGTCCCGGCGTGGAAGCTGCCGACGGTGACGACCGCCGGGTTCTGCGGGTCGTTCTCGCGGCTGATGAGGGTCTGGAGCGAGGTGACGATCCTGGAAGCAAGCACGATCGGATCCTTGCTTGCCTGCGGATAGGCGCCGTGCCCGCCGACGCCCTTCACGTCGATGTCGACGCTGTCGATATTGGCGAGCGCGTAGCCCGGCGTGATCCCGATGACGCCGGCGGGAAGCGACGAGCTGTCGTGGAAGGCCAGCAGATAATCGGGCTTCGGGAAGCGCGTGAACAGCCCGTCGGCGAGCATCGCCTTGGCGCCTTGTCCAAGCTCCTCGCCCGGTTGGGCGATCATCACCAGCGTTCCCGACCATTGGTCCTTCATCGCCGCCATCCGCCGCGCGGTGCCGATCCAGGTCGTCATGTGCGTGTCGTGGCCGCAGGCGTGCATCACGGGCGTAACCGTGCCGTCCGCAAGCTTGCCGGTGACGGTGGAGGCGAAGGGCAGGCCGGTCTGCTCCTTGACCGGAAGCGCGTCCATGTCGGCGCGGATCAGGAGCACCGGCCCCGGCCCATTCTTCATGACCGCGACGACGCCGGTCTTGCCGACATGCTCGGTCACCTCGAAGCCCAGCTTGCGCGCTTCGGCGGCGAGGATCGAGGGCGACCGAACCTCCTGCATCGACAGCTCGGGATGCGAATGGAAATCGCGGTAGATGGTCATGAGCTGCGGCATGTCCGCCTGCACGCCCTCCGCGACGGTTGCGGCAGGAGCTGTGGTCGAAAGCAGGATTGCGGCAAGGCCGAACGCAACGGCGAACTTCATCTCATTCCCCTCCCTAGGACGCGGGCACCAGCTCCATCACGTCCGTTACCGATTCGAAATGCGGCCGCGGCATCACCAGCCGCCAGCGATTGGGCCCGATCCGTTCGACGAAACCCGCGATGTCGCGATCCCGGTCGACGCCATATTGAGGCGCCCGGACTTCATCGCCGAGCATCAGCGTGCCCAGGAAGACCGCGCGCAGCTGATCGTTCGGGAAGATGACCCCCGCCTGCCGCTGCGATCCGCCAAGCTTGGCGAAAGCCTGCAGCTTGCCCTTCTGCTGAATCCGGCAGGTGAAGGCGGGGTAGGCGACATAATCGAGCATCCCCGGCGACTTCGCGCCAAGCTTGATCACCCGGCAGCGGTAAAGGCCGTTCGGAATCGGGCCACCGATCGCTGCGTCGGGATCGAGCAGCGCGCCTTCGCGGGCAATCTCGCCGCTGTGGCCGCTGGCCCGCGCGGCGGCCAGCGCCGAAACGAAGGAGTTGCGCCAGTCGCGGAGCCGCGCCCGGTCGTCGTCGGTCGCGATGGCCCGCCAGTCGTTCGACGGAGTCTGCACGATCTCGGTGATCGGCCGCGCCATCGCGCAGCCCGTGCAGGCGAACAGCAGGAGAGACAGAGCGAGCCGCATCGGGCGCAGCCTAGGCAGCCGTCCAGCCGCCGTCCATGCTGATGTTGGTGCCGGTGATCGATGCCGCATCGTCGCGGCACAGGAAGACGGCGAGCGCCGCCACCTGCTCCGGAGTGACGAACTTCTTGGTCGGCTGGGCGGCGAGGAGAACGTCGTTCATCACCTGCTCGCGCGTAAGGTTTCGCGCCGTCATCGTGTCGGGGATCTGGTTCTCGACCAGCGGTGTCCAGACGTAACCGGGCGAAATGCAATTCACCGTTACGCCCTCGCGAGCGGTCTCCAGGGCAACGGTCTTCGTGAAGCCGGCGACGCCGTGCTTGGCCGCGACATAGGCCGACTTGTTGGGGCTTGCGACGAGGCTGTGCGCGCTCGCCGTATTGATGATCCGGCCCCAGCCTCTGTCCTTCATGCCCGGAAGCGCGTGGCGGGTCGTGTGGAACACGGCGGAGAGGTTGATGGCGATGATCGCGTCCCATTTCTCGGGCGGGAAGCTTTCGACGGGAGAGACGTGCTGGATGCCCGCGTTATTGACGAGCACGTCAACCGGCCCGAGCTCGTCCGCGCAGCGCTTCATCATCCGCTTTATCGCCTGCGGGTCGGACATATCGGCGCCGTCGTGGAGCGCGCCGAGCTCGGCGCATTCGCGCTCGATCTCCGCCGCGTCGCCGAAGCCGTTGATCATCAGCTTCGCACCCTCGGCGGCAAAGGCTTTGGCGATGGCGAGGCCGATGCCTGACGTCGATCCGGTAACGAGCGCGACTTTTCCTTCAAGAATCATGCAAGCTCCTTTCGGCCCGCTAGTCGGCGCACGTGCAGGCGATTGCAACTGCCGTGCCTGCTCGCGCATTGGGCGCTGAAACAGGAGGCGGAACATGCGGCTTGGCGGCGAACCCGAGAGCAGCAACTTCGAGGACCGGACTGGACAGCGCGGCTTCGGCTTCGGCGGCGGCGGAGGCGGCGGCAATGCGCTCGGCTGCCTCATTCCCCTGATCATGAGCCGGTTCGGGATCGGCGGGGTCGTGGTCCTGCTGATCGGCTATTTCATCCTCACCTCGCTCGGCGGCGGTGGCGGCGGACTCCTGCCCAGCAGCGGCCCGCAGCAGACCGCTCCGGCGGGCCAGTCGACGCTTTCGCCGGAAACCCGCTCGTTCCTCACCCGCGTTCTCGGTTCGACCGAGCAGACGTGGGGCGAGCTCTTCGCCAAGCATGGGCAGCAATATGAGCCGACGACGATGGTCGCTTATTCCAGCAGCACCTCGTCCGGCTGCGGTGCGGCGCAGTCGGCGGTGGGTCCGTTCTATTGTCCGACCGACAAGAAGATCTACATCGACCCGGATTTCTTCAACGAGCTGAAGAATCGGTTCGGCGCCGCCGGCGATTTCGCACAGGCCTATGTCATCGCCCACGAAGTCGGGCACCATGTGCAGGATCTCGAGGGAACGCTCGACACCGCCCACAACGCGCAGGCGAGGGCGAGTGAGGCCGAAGGCAACCAGATCCAGGTCGGAGTGGAGCTGCAGGCGGATTGCTATGCGGGCGTCTGGGCGGCGAATGCGCGGGATGCGCAGGGCTCGATCATGGAACCAGGTGACTTCGAGGAAGGCATGCGCGCCGCCGAGGCGATCGGCGACGACACGCTGCAGAAGCAGAGCCAGGGCTACGTCGTTCCCGACAGCTTCACCCATGGCAGCTCGGCACAGCGGATGGCCGCGCTCCGCACCGGCTACCAGTCGGGAGATCCGGCCACCTGCTCTAGACTTTGACGAGCATCTTTCCGGTATTGGCGCCGGTGAAGAGGCCGAGGAATGCGTCGGCGGCGCTGTCGATGCCTTCGAACACTGTGTCGCGGGGCTTGACCTTTCCGCTGGCGATCAGCTCGCCCATGCCGCGGTAGAATTCGCCCATCTGCGGCACATAATCGCCGTAGAGGAAGCCCTTCATCATGATCCGCATT
>DATMHP010000065.1:0-9683 GCA_035554875.1 Sphingomicrobium sp. | reverse complement strand
CCCATCCGCTCGTTTCCAAATCGGCAGCCGCTCCCCGCGAATGGAGCTCCGATTTTTGCCGGGCCATCGCCGGCGTGGTCCTCCCCGGCTTCACGATCTTCTCGCGCGCCGATGCGGAAGCGGCGGGCCGCGAGCTTCTCGGCAACGGCCCGGTGCAGATCAAGGCGACCGGCGGCTTCGCGGGCTTCGGCCAGACCAACGTGTCGGACGAAGCCGAGCTTGAGCGGGAGCTCGATTGTCTCGACTGGGACGACATTGCGTCGGTCGGGCTGGTTCTCGAGCAGAGGCTCCGCGACGTCACCGCCTTCAGCGTCGGCCAGGTCCGCGTCGCTGGAATCACCGCCTCTTATTATGCGCTGCAGAAGGAGACGGCGAACGAGTATCGCGACAACATCTACGTCGGCTCCTCCTTGCTTGTGGTGCGCGGCGATTTCGATGCTTTGCTGTCACTCGACTTCTCGGACGACGATCGGGCCTGCATCGCGAAGGCCTGCACCTTCGACACCGCAGTGGATCGCCATTTTCCGGGATTCTTCGCCTCCCGCCGCAACTATGACGTGATTCGCGGATTCGACGGGAACAGCCGTGCCGTCTCGGGCGTGCTTGAACAGAGTTGGCGGGTCGGCGGCGCGAGCGCGGCCGAAATCCTCGCGCTCTTAGCCTTCAAGGAGGATCCGGAGCTGACGCAGGTGAAGAGCCGCACGGTCGAGATTTTCGGCGAATTGGCCGACGTGCCGGAGGACGCGCTGGTGCTTTACCGCGGCGTCGATCCCAAGGCCGGCACCATCACCAGATATGCGGTCGCGGAAGACTCATGAGCGAATCCCCAGTCGATGTGCTGGTCGAACAGACGACCCTGTCGGGAACCTGGCATGAGCCCAACCGGCTGATCCCGGGCGTGCTGTTCGTCCATGGCTGGGGGAGCAACCAGGGCAACAATCTGCGGCTCGCCCGAAGCATTTCGCGCCTGGGGTGCATCTGCTTCACCTTCGACCTTCGCGGGCACATGGCGACCTCGCAGCTCCACGGCTGCGTCACGCCGCAAGAGAATATGGCCGACGTGCTGGCCGCTTACGACCTGCTCGCCGCGCATGAGTGGGTCGACAAGGATGCAATTGCGGTGATCGGCTCCAGCTACGGCGGCTATCTCGCCGCGATCCTCACCTCGTTGCGGCCGGTCGACTGGCTCGTTCTGCGTGTTCCCGCCCTCTACCGCGACAGCGACTGGAAGAAGGCCAAGGCCAAGATCGACCGGCAGACGCTTAACGCCTATCGCGACCTGTATCTCGAACCCGACGACAACCGCGCGCTGCGCGCCTGCGCCAAGTTCCGCGGCGACGCTCTGATCGTCGAATCGGAACTGGACACGGTCGTCGCCCATCCGGCGGTCGCCAGCTACTCGGCGGCATTCCGCAACGCGCATTCGCTCAGCCACCGGGTCCTCGACGGAGCAGACCATGGCCTCACCGACGCGGCTTGCCGCGAAGCCTATTATCGCATCGTGTCGCGCTGGATGAGCGAGATGATCAGCGCCGCCCGCGAACACCAGTGATCGCCCGCCTATTCCTCGAAAGCTCCGGACCGGCTAGTTTGCCGCCATGGGCGATGGGGGACCAGCGCACCTGTTCGAGCAAGCGGCGGCGATCGCACGCGCCGGCCGGCCGGAAGACGGCGTTCGTTTTATCGAGGAATCCGCGGATCGCGGCGACCGCCACGCCAATTTCATCGTCGCTCACTGGCTCCTTTACGGAAGCGACCGCCCTCGCGACGCCGCCGCTGCATGCCGCCATCTCGAAGCGGCTGGGAATGCGGGAAGCGCCGAAGCGCTTCGGACCCTCGCCCACCTCACCGCCAGCGGCACCGGCTGCGAGCCCGACCGGAAAAGGGCGTTGGACCTGCTCGCTCGGGCGGCGGAGTCGGACGGCATCGCCGCAGCGGAGCTGGCCATGCTGCCGCACCTGGGAAGCGTCGAGGCGAAGCGGGAGCAAGTCTCGTCGGATCCGCATATCGAAGTGGTTCGCGGTGCGCTGTCAGCCGAGGAGTGCGCGTGGCTGATGCGCCGTGCTGAGCCCCTGCTGAAGCCGTCGATGGTCGATGACGGCAAAACTGGCATGGGGCGGCCGGACCCAATCCGCACCTCGCACGGCGCCGCCTTCGTTCCCCACGAAGCCGACCTGGTCGTGCAGGAGGTCAATCGCCGGATTGCCGCGGTTACTGGGACTGAGGAGCATCACGCCGAGGCGCTCTATGTGATGCGTTACGCCCCGGGACAGCAGTACCGGCCGCATCTCGACAGCCTTCCCGGCCTCACGAACCAGCGCGAATGGACAGCGATCGCCTTTCTCAACGACGACTTCGAAGGCGGCGCAACGGCGTTTCCGGAGCTGGGGCTCTCGCTTCGGCTCGGCGCCGGCGATCTCATCGTCTTCCGCAACAGTGATTCCGCGCAAACCCCCGACCCTCGCATGGTCCACGCCGGAGAACCGGTGACGGCGGGGGAGAAATGGGTGGCGACGCGCTGGATTCGCCACGGTCCCCACGATCCCTACGACCGCGGCTAGGGAACGAGAATCGTGTCGTTCGGCTGCGGCAGCATCTCGGGATAGTCGAGCGTGTAGTGCAGCCCGCGGCTCTCGTGCCGCGACAGTGCGGATCGGATGATGAGGTCGGCGACCTCGACCAGGTTGCGAAGCTCGATGAGATCGGGCGTGACGCGGAAGTTCTTGTAATATTCGGTCACTTCCTGCCGGATCATGTCGATCCGCCGCTTGGCGCGCTCCAGCCGCTTCGTCGTCCGGACGATGCCGACGAAATTCCACATGAAGCGCCGGATCTCGCCCCAGATCTGGTGGATGACCACTTCCTCGTCGCTGTCCGTCACCCGGCTTTCGTCCCAGGCGCGGATCTGCGGCGGCTCGGGAAGGTCGCTCCAGTGAGCGAGGATGTCCTTCGCCGCCGCCTCGCCGAAGACGAGACATTCGAGCAGGCTGTTCGACGCGAGGCGGTTGGCGCCGTGAAGACCCGACTGCGTAACTTCGCCGGCGGCATAGAGGCCCGGCGCGTCAGTGCGGCCGTGCATGTCCACCAGCACGCCGCCGCAGGTGTAATGCTGCGCCGGCACCACCGGGATCGGGCCCGCCGTCATGTCGATCCCGAGGCCGAGCAGCTTCTCGTGGATGGTCGGGAAATGCTCTTTCACGAACTCGGGTTCGCGGTGGCTGATGTCGAGCCAGACATAATCGAGGCCGTCGCGCTTGATCTCATTGTCGATGGCGCGGGCGACGATGTCGCGCGGCGCAAGCTCGGCCCGCTCGTCATAGCCGGGCATGAAGCGGTGCTTCGTCTTCGGATTGACCAGCAGCCCGCCTTCGCCGCGGACCGCCTCGGTGATGAGGAAATTCTTGACCTCGAGATTGTAGAGGCAGGTCGGGTGGAATTGCATGAATTCCATGTTCGAAATCCGGCAGCCGGCCCGCCACGCCATCGAGATCCCGTCGCCGGTCGCTCCCCTCGGAGCGGTCGAAAACAAATAAGCGCGGCCCGCACCGCCGCTTGCAAGGATCGTCGCCCGGGCGGTCAGCGCCTCAACCCGCTTCTTCCTGCGGCTGTAGGCGTAGAGGCCATGGACGTTGCCGCTGGTCGAGAAGTCGGCGGCGTGGCGGCCGGTGACCAGGTCGATGGCGACCATGTCGGGGATGAGCGTGATGTTGGGCTGCTTCGCCGCGGCGGCTTCGAGCGCCTGCTGGACCGCTCGGCCTGTGGCGTCGGCGACGTGGACGATGCGGCGATGACTGTGCCCGCCCTCGCGCGTGAGGTGGAGCGCTTCGCCCTCGGTCGCGAACGGCACGCCCAGCTCCATCAACCGCGCGATCGCGGCCGGCGCCCCGGCGACGACATGCTCGACGACCGCGCGATCGTTGAGGCCCGCCCCGGCGATCATCGTGTCGTTGACGTGGGCTTCGAAGGTGTCGCCTTCCTCGAGCACCGCCGCGATGCCGCCCTGCGCCCAGTTGGTCGCGCCCTCGCCGATCGCCCCCTTGGCGATCACCGCGACCTTCTTGTCGCGCGCCAGGTTGAGCGCGGCGGTCAGGCCGGCGGCTCCCGATCCGACGATGAGGACATCGGCCACCGGCACGTCGTTAAACATGAACGCTCCTTGCCCGCCACCTGGCGCCGCGGCAAGTGGCGCGCCTTCGTTCGATGGTCAGCGATCGATCAGTGGCGACCGAGCCACTTGAAGGTGCGCGGCGGGTCCTCGTCCGTCTTGACCTCCCCGACGAGCAGTTTCGTTGTGGTCAGGAGCAAGGTTCCGCTGCCGCTGATCCCGGCGTCCACCTGCTCGTAAGTGAAGTGGAAAAGGAGTCCCTTGAGCTTGCCGACGAGGGTGCCGTTCCAGTGCGGGTCGTCGAACTTCATTTCTCCCCACATCGAGCCCGGCCCCTCGTCCTCGTGCATGATCAGGTGAAACGGAATTCCCGGATCGGAGGTGACGTTCCAGTCCGCGGCAGTGAAGTCCGAGGTCGGGATGGACGAGGTCGAGGTCGAGGTGGACGAGGTCGTGCCGCCGCCTGCCCTGGCGGTGTGCTTTATCGGACGCTGAGGTGGCTGCGGAGGTTCGGGCGCCGGGGGAGGCGGAGGAGCCGCCGCCGCGACGGCGATCGGCTGACGCTCATCGCACACCAGGCCGACCGCGTTGAGGTGGGCGCCGTAACGCACCGTCAGTCCGACCGGAAGGTCGTTGCCCGAACAACCCTGCACGTTGGTGGGGATGCTTCCAGGATCGCAACCCCTGAAGAGTCCGCAGCGAACCTTGGTGGAAGCAGTCTCAACTTCCGATCCGCCGTAGAAATATCCGGAGTCGCTGGCGGCGCACCGAAAGCTGATGTGGGCAACCTTCTTGCTGTCGCCCGTAAGTTCGGGATCGATCTGCGCCAGGCGCGATCCGCTGCAGGCGTTGGCGGTCGGACCGCCGCCGTTGCCGCCGAAGGCCGGACCGTAGACGTGCGTTGGACCCAGGCTGCCATCGGAAAAAACTTGAGCGCACATCAACTGGATCTGATCGATCCAGACGCCGGCGCGGCCCGAAAAGCCCATCAGCACTTCGTTATCGGGACATTCGGCGAGATCGCCTCGGTCGCCATTCGCGCCCACGGCGTTATAGACCTGGCGGGCCGCCGCTGGATGCGGGATCATGGACGCCAACGCCAGGAAAGCCGCAGCAATCGCCACCAACCTACGCATTGTCCGGTTCCCCCTGTTCAGAATTTCAGCGTTAGCGCCTCACTCCCGACCAAGACGCGCCATCGACCGTGACGTCGAGGCTCCACGGCGACTTCGACTGGTCAATCAGGAAAACTGTGTCACCGCTCGCCTGCTGGATCGTCTGCATGGCGCGGACTAGGCGCACGGTGAAAGCGGGAAGGCGGGGATCGCTGCTCGTGACGCTCACCTTATTCGGACCGGCCTTGGCAACCGTAATGGTGACGTCGGAGCGCGACGATCCGCGCGAATCGGAGATGATGTCGCCGAAATAAGTGGCGGCCGCGGCATCGGCGAGATCGAGAACGGGCTTGCTCGCGGGCTTCGCAACGGAATGCTTTGGCGCGGCGATTGCGCCGGCTGGAATCAACACCGCGAGACCGAGGAACACTATCAGTCGAAGGCGCAATCCACGCATCGAATCTCTCCCCCAGGCCGGAGATGCGCAGACTTTATCCCGATTCCGGCCCGGCGCAATGGATTCGAATCCGCAGACCGGCGGCGCTGCTCACCCTTCCGCCACGAGGCTTAGGAAGACGTCCTCAAGGTCAGGATCGCGGGTCGAGACGTCGACGATTCCCAGCCCGTCTGCAGTCAGCGCGCTCAGCACCTGGCCGGCGTTCACCTTGTCCTTGCGATAGGTGATTTCCAGCCGCCGCTCGTCGAGCAGGACGATATTGTCGAACTCGCCGCTCGTCGGGACCCGCTCGAGGTCGCGGTCGAAGGTGACGACGACCGCCTTCTCCTGTGCCTTGGCGACCAGGTCGCGCGTCGGCTCGTTCGCGATCACCTTGCCGTGGTTGATGATGGCGATGCGATCGCACAGCTGCTCGGCTTCCTCGAGATAATGCGTGGTGAGGACGACAGTGACGCCCTGCTGGTGAAGCGAGCGCACATAGTCCCACAGCTGCCGGCGAAGCTCGACGTCCACCCCTGCGGTCGGCTCGTCGAGCACCAGGATCGGCGGCGAGTGGACCATTGCCTTCGCGACGAGGAGACGGCGCTTCATCCCGCCCGATAAAGTCCGCGAATAGGCATTGGCCTTGTCGCTAAGGTGCATCGCCGCGAGCAAAGCATCGCTCTGCCGCTCCGCCGCCGGAATCCCGTAGAGGCCGGCCTGGATTTCCAGCGTCTCGCGCGGCGTGAAGAAGGGATCGAAGATGATCTCCTGCGGGACGACCCCGATCGAGCGCTTGGCGTTGCGTGGGTGCTCGTCGATGTCGAAGCCCCAGATGACGGCCTTGCCGGCGGTTTTCATTACCAGCCCGGCAAGGATGTTGATCAACGTCGACTTGCCGGCGCCGTTGGGGCCGAGCAGTCCGAAAATCTGGCCGCGCGGAACGTCGAAGCTGACCTCGTCGAGCGCCAGCTTTCCGCCTTCGTAGACCTTGGTCAGCGATTCGATGCGGATTGCGGGATCGGCGCTGCTCATGGCCAGCCGCATAGCCGCCGCCGCCCCTTAGCGAAAGCGGGCGGACGTAAAGCCAGTGTTTACCCTAAGTAGAAGCATCATCTTGACCGGAGCCCGTTAAACGCCCGCCGATGGACCGGATCGCGCTTCCGCTCAGGCTCGCTTTGGCGGCGCTGCTTTTTGCAGTGCCGTCGCAGCTGCCTGCGGTCACGCCAACGACGCAGGCCGATGCGGGAGCGATCGTTCTGAAGCCGCTGTCGCTCCTCAAGAAGACCGACATGGATTTCGGAACGCTGATCACGTCTGCGACTGCCGGGACTGCGACGATCGATCCCGTCAGCGGCGCGGTCACGACGACCGGCGGCGTAACCGCGGTCGCCAGCAGCACGACCAGCGCCGCCGCATTTATCGGTGCCGGATCGCGCAAGACTCCGGTCATAATCCGCATTCCGAAGAGCCCGATCTCGCTGACCCGCTCGGGCGGGACCGAGACCATGACTTTGACGAACTGGACTCTCGACGGGGCGTCGACACGGCTCATCGACGCCTTTGAAGCTTTCCAGTTTCAGGTCGGTGGGCAGCTCAGCGTCGCCGCCAACCAGGCTCCCGGCCTTTACGTCGGCACGTTCGACGTGACCGTCCAATACCCCTGACCTTCGCCGCGGCAATTCCCGATCAGCCGCTTGTCGGAGACGCGGCGTCACCCTAAGTGGCGTGACGTATGAAAGCGCCTCCGCCACCCGAAGTCTTCAAGGTCCCGAGCGTCCAGGTCGCCTGCGACGGATCGGGCGCGGTCTCGCCGGAACTGGGGCACCCGCGGGTCTTCCTGCGGATCGATCCGGCGGTGGGCTGGGTCGAGTGCGGCTATTGCGACCGGCGCTTCATTCTCGAGGGGGGAGTGGCGGACACGGCTCCGTGAACCCGCGCAACCTTCTTTACCGAACCCTCGATCCCGACGAGGCTCGGAAACTGGCGGCGCGACACCTCTCGCCCTGCGACGACGGCGAACTCTATCTCGAACATAGCGTCAGCGAGGCGTTCGGCTTCGACGACGGCCGGCTGAAGACCGCCAGCTACGACAGCGCCTCCGGCTTCGGCCTTCGCGGAGTTACGGGCGAAACCACCGCCTTCGCCCATGCGAACGAGATCAGCGCTGACGCGATCGAGCGCGCCGCAGCGACCCTGAAGCTGCTCGACCCGACAAAGGGCGCCCCCGCTCCGCCTCCGGCCAAGACCAACCAGGCGATGTACTCGCCCGACAATCCGCTGACGCAGGTGCCGTTCGCCGACAAGGTGGCGTTGTGCCAGCAGATCGACGCGGCGGCCCGCGCCCGCGATCCGCGCGTCGCGCAGGTCAGCGTGACCCTCACAGGGAGCTGGCGGGTGATCGAGATCATCCGCGCCGACGGCTTCGTCGCCTCCGACGTGCGGCCGCTGGTGCGGCTGGGCGTGCAGATCGTCGCCGCCGACAACGGCCGCCGCGAAACCGGCTTCTTCGGAATGGGCGGGCGTTACGCGTACGAACAGCTATTCGACCCGGCGACGTGGAACCGGGCGATCGACGAGGCGCTCGACCAGGCACTCACCAACCTGCGATCGGTTGCGGCGCCGGCGGGCGAAATGCCGGTCGTCCTCAGCTCCGGCTGGTGCGGCGTGCTGCTGCACGAAGCGATCGGCCATGGGCTGGAAGGCGACTTCAACCGCAAGGGCACATCCGCCTTCAGCGGCCGTATCGGCGAACGCGTCGCCGCGCCGGGAGTGACGGTCGTCGACGACGGGGCGATGGAGCAACGCCGCGGATCGCTGACCATCGACGATGAAGGCACGCCGACACGGCGCAATGTCCTGATCGAGGATGGAATCCTCAAAGGCTATCTGCAGGACCGGCTGAATGCGCGGCTGATGGGCATGGAGCCGACCGGAAACGGCCGCCGCGAAAGCTTCGCCCACGCGCCCATGCCGCGCATGACCAACACCTTCATGCTTCCTGGAAGCGACGATTCCGGAGAGCTGGTCGAACGGGTGAAGGACGGCATTTTCGCCAAGAGCTTCGGCGGCGGGCAAGTCGACATTACCAGCGGCAAGTTCGTCTTTTCCTGCACTGAGGCCTACCGGATCCGCAACGGCAAGCTGGCCGAGCCGGTCAAGGGCGCGACCCTGATCGGCGACGGTCCGACGGTGCTCACCCGGATCAAGGGTATCGGCAACGATCTCGCACTCGACGAGGGAATCGGCGTGTGCGGCAAGGGCGGGCAGTCGGTCCCTGCCGGTGTCGGGCAGCCGTCGCTGCTGATCGATGGAATCACGGTCGGCGGCACCGCATGAGTGATTGGCGGTCGGACGTCCTCAAATTCTGGTTTGGCCTGAAGCCCGAGCAATGGTGGGGCGGATCGCCCGAACTCGACGAGCAGATCCGCGATCGCTTCCTCGACCTGTGGAAAGAGAAGCGGCAGCTTCCGCCCGAGAGCTTTCTCGGCGACCCGCTGACGGCGATCGCAGGAGTCATCCTGTTCGATCAGTTCCCGCGCAACATGTTCCGCGGCCACGCCGAGCAATTCGCGACCGATCCGCTGGCGCTGGCAATCGCCAAGGGCGCCGTCGACCGCCATCTCGACGAGCAGCTCGATCCTGCCGAACGCAAGTTCCTGACGATGCCGTTCCAACACAGCGAGAATCTCGCGGACCAGGACCGCGGGATCCTGCTGCTCACCGAGCTCGGCGACGAGGACCAGCTCGGCTATGCCAAGAAGCACCGCGATCTGATCGCGCGGTTCGGCCGTTTCCCGCACCGCAACGCGATGCTCGGCCGCCAGCCCCGTCTCGACGAGATCGCGGCGGGCGACGTCTTTCCCTGGTGAGCGGCCTCGTCGAGCTTGCGCGATTCCCGACGCGGATCGCCGCTGACCTCGCCCGGCTCAAGCTGGAATCGGAAGGAATCGATGCGGTGTTGTTCGACGCCGAAACCGCCAGCATCGGCTGGGGGCCGATGATGCCGGTGCGGTTGATGGTGCTG
>DATMHP010000064.1:0-14444 GCA_035554875.1 Sphingomicrobium sp. | reverse complement strand
CACGCCGTCGAGCTCGAACAGGATGCGGCCCGGCTTCACGCGAGCGGCCCAGTATTCGATCGAACCCTTGCCCTTACCCTGACGGACTTCAGCAGGCTTCTTCGACACCGGCACGTCCGGGAAGACGCGGATCCACAGGCGACCCTGGCGCTTGATGTGGCGCGTGATCGCGCGGCGGGCCGCTTCGATCTGGCGAGCGGTGATGCGCTCCGGCTCCATGGCCTTCAGGCCATAGGCGCCGAAGTTCAGCTGGGTGCCGCCCGGCGCGTCGCCGTGGATGCGGCCCTTGTGCGCCTTGCGGAACTTGGTGCGTTTCGGTTGCAGCATGTTCTGTTGTCCTTAGCGGCGGTCTTCGCGCGCCGGGCGCACGCCGGAGGTCTGTGCCTCCATCATCAGCCGGTCCTGCGCCGTCGGATCATGGCCCAGGATCTCACCCTTGAAGATCCAGACCTTGACGCCGCACACGCCATAAGCGGTGTGGGCCTCGGCCTCGGCATAATCGACGTTCGCGCGCAGCGTGTGCAGCGGCACCCGCCCCTCGCGATACCATTCGGTCCGCGCGATCTCGGCCCCGCCCAGACGGCCCGAGCAGGTGATGCGGATGCCTTCCGCGCCCAGGCGCAGCGCCGACTGCACCGCGCGCTTCATCGCGCGGCGGAAGGCGATGCGGCGCTCCAGCTGGTCGGCGACCGACTGGGCCACCAGCTTCGAGTCGATCTCGGGCTTGCGGATCTCGACAATGTTCAGCGACACGTCGGAAGCGGTCATCTCATTGAGCTTCTTGCGAAGCTTTTCGATGTCCGCGCCCTTCTTGCCGATGATCACGCCGGGACGCGCCGCATAGACCGAAATGCGGCACAGCTTGGCCGGACGCTCGATCACCACCTTGGAAATCGCCGCCTGCGGCAGCGTCTTCATGATGTACTTGCGGATCTGCAGGTCCTCCAGGAGGAGACGACCATAATCGTCGCCCTCGGCGAACCAGCGGCTGTCCCAGGTCCGGTTGATCTGGAGACGGAGGCCGATCGGATTGCTCTTCTGACCCATTATGCTTCTTCCTGCTCGCGCACGACGATGCGAAGACGGCTGAACGGCTTCACGATCCGGGCCGAACGGCCGCGGGCCCGCGTGGCGAACCGCTTCATCGAGATCGACTTGCCGACGCTGGCTTCCTTGACGACCAGCGCGTCGACGTCGAGATTGTGATTGTTCTCGGCGTTCGCAATCGCGGACGCGAGGACCTTGCGCACTTCGACGGCCATCGCCTTGGGCGAGAACTGGAGGATGCTCAGCGCTTCCCCTGCCTTCTTGCCGCGGATCAGGCCGGCGACGAGGTTCAGCTTCTGGGCCGACCCACGGATGGTGGTGCCGACAGCCAGCGCTTCCTTTTCGTCGACGCGACGCGGAGCTGCTTGCTTGCCCATTAGCGCTTGCCCTTCTTGTCGGCGGCATGGCCCGGGAAGAAGCGGGTCGGCGCGAACTCGCCGAGCTTCATGCCCACCATGTCTTCGTTGACAGAGACCGGCACGAACTTGCGGCCGTTATAGACGTTGAACGTCAGTCCGACGAACTGCGGCAGGATCGTCGAACGGCGCGACCAGGTCTTGATCGGAGCCGAACGGCCACTGGCTTCCTGCGCCGCTTCGGCCTTCTTCAGAAGGCTGAGTTCGACGAACGGACCTTTCCAGACGGAACGGGCCATCTCTTAACCCTTCTTCTTCGCGTGACGGGACCGGATGATCATCTTGTCCGTCGACTTGTTGTGACGAGTGCGCGCGCCCTTGGTCGGCTTGCCCCACGGAGTGACCGGATGACGGCCGCCCGAGGTCCGGCCTTCACCACCGCCGTGCGGGTGGTCGACCGGGTTCTTGGCGACGCCGCGGGTCAGCGGGCGCTTGCCCAGCCAGCGGGTGCGGCCGGCCTTGGCGAGCGTCTGGTTGCCATTGTCCGGGTTGGACACGGCACCGACCGTCGCCATGCAGTCGGCGCGGACATAGCGGGTCTCGCCTGAATTCAGCCTGACGATGACCATCCCTTTGTCGCGCCCGACGACCTGCACATAAGTGCCGGCGGCGCGGGCGATCTGGCCGCCCTTGCCGGGCTTCAGCTCGACATTGTGAACGATGGTGCCGACCGGCATCTGGCCGATCTCCATCGCGTTGCCGGGCTTCACGTCGACCTTCTTGCCGGCCACGACCTTGTCGCCCGGAGCGAGGCGCTGCGGAGCGAGGATATAGGCCTGCTCGCCGCCCTCGTAGGTGACGAGCGCGATGAATGCCGAACGGTTCGGGTCATATTCCAGGCGCTCGACCGTCGCGGTGACGTCCCAGGTGCGGCGCTTGAAGTCGATGATCCGGTACTTCTGCTTGTGACCGCCGGCGATCCCGCGCGAGGTCACATGGCCCTTGTTGTTGCGGCCGCCGGTCTTGCGCTTGCCTTCGGTCAGCGTCTTGACCGGCTTGCCCTTCCACAGCGCCGACTTGTCGACGAGGATGAGGCCGCGGCGCGCAGGGCTCGTGGGCTTATATTGCTTGAGTGCCATCGCTTAGATTCCGCTCGTCACGTCGATCGTCTGGCCCTCGGCGAGGGTGACGATCGCTTTCTTGAAATCCGACCGCTGGTAGGGCTTGCCCTTCCAGCGCTTGCTCTTGCCCTTCGTCACGGCGGTGTTCACGCCGGTGACCTTGACGTTGAACAGGGCCTCGACGGCTTCCTTGATCTCGGGCTTCGACGCGCCGGTCGCGACCTTGAAGACGACCGCATTATGCTCGGAGAGCATCGTCGACTTCTCGGTGATGTGGGGGCTGAGGACGACGTCGTAGTGACGCGCGTTCACCTCGGCCTGCTGCTTCTTAGCCATTGAACCGGGCCTCCAGCTTCTCAATCGCGGCGCGGGTCAGGACCAGCGTCTCGTGGCGCATGATGTCGTAAACATTGGCTCCGACCGCAGGCAGCAGGTCGATGCTCTCGAGGTTCGACGAAGCGCGGGCGAAACCGACGTTGAGCGCGTCGCCATCGATGACCAGCGCGGTCTTGCCGAACCCGAGCGTTCCGAGGCGGGTCCGCAGCTCCTTCGTCTTGCCTTCCGGCAGGTCGAGGTTGTCGACGACGATGAGGTTGCCCTCGCGTGCCTTGGACGACAGCGCCATCTTCAAGCCGAGCGCGCGGACTTTCTTGTTGAGGCTCGACGTGAAGACTCGGGCACGCGGACCGTGCGCCTTGCCGCCGCCGACGAAGATCGGAGCGCGGCGGTCGCCGTGGCGAGCCGTGCCGCCGCCCTTCTGGCGGCCGAATTTCTTGCCGGTGCGGGCAACGTCGCTCCGCTCGCGCGCGGCACGGGCCGGAGCGCGGCGGTTGATGAGCTGCCACGTCACGACCCGGTGAAGGACGTCGGCGCGCGGCTCGACACCGAAGATGGCGTCGTTGAGCTCGATGTCGCCACCCTTGCCGGAGTCGAGGGTCTGGACCTTGACCTTCATCTCTTAGCCTTCCTTGCTTTCGTCGGCAGCCGGGGTCTCACCCTCGGCAGCGCCGCCGGCATTCTCTTCGCCGCCCTCGGCAGCCTTGGCTTCAGCCTCGGCCTCGGCAGCGACATGCGCTTCCTGCTCCGCCGCGATCGCCGCGACTTCCTCGTCGCTCGGCAGCGCCGGCATCTCGTGGACTGCGCCCTCGTCGACCAGGCCCGCGGGAGCATGTTCCTCCTCGGCGGCCTCGACCTTCTTCGCCTCGAACAGGCCGGCCGGGTACGGAGCGTCGTCGCGGCGCGGCAGCTTGATCGCGTCCTGGACGGTCAGCCAGCTGCCCTTGTGACCGGGCACCGAGCCCTTGATGAAAAGAAGGCCGCGCGCCGGATCGGTACGCACGACCTCGAGATTTTGCTGGGTGCGATTCCGCGCGCCCATGTGACCGGCCATCTTCTTGTTCTTGAAGACTCGGCCCGGATCCTGGCGGTTACCGGTCGAACCGTGCGAGCGGTGCGACACGGAAACGCCGTGCGTTGCTCGCAGACCGCCGAAGCCCCAGCGCTTCATCGCGCCGGCAAAGCCCTTGCCCTGCGTGACGCCGGAAACGTCAACCAGCTGGCCGGCAACGAAGTGATCGGCGCTGAGCGTCGCGCCGACATCGAGGAGAGCATCCTCGGCGACACGGAACTCGACGACCCTCGCCTTCGGCTCGACCTTCGCCTTGCCGAATGCGCTGCGCTGCGGCTTGGCAAGGTTCTTCGCCTTCGCCTTGCCCGCGCCAAGCTGGACGGCAGTGTAGCCGTCGCGGTCGGCCTCGCGGCGGCCGACGACCTGCACCTCGTCCAGCTGCAGGACGGTGACGGGCACATGCCGGCCGTCCGCCTGGAAAAGGCGGGTCATTCCTACTTTCTTCGCGATCACGCCGGTGCGCATGACCAGTTGCTCCTACACAGAGGCACACGGGAAGATTCCCGAGTGCGTGAGGCCCATCCAAAATTTCCGCATGCCCCGCCTGGGCTAGTGCTCCATCAAGGAGCGGCGGGGACGCAGCCGGAGCAAAGCTCCGCGGTATCTCCCGATGTGACGCACCCGAAGATGCGTACCGGCATTATGCCAGTTTGATCTCCACATCGACGCCCGCAGCGAGGTCCAGCTTCATCAGAGCGTCGACCGTCTGCGGGGTGGGCTGCACGATGTCGAGCAGCCGCTTGTATGTCCTCACCTCGAACTGCTCGCGCGACTTCTTGTCAATGTGCGGCGAACGGTTGACGGTGAACTTCTCAATGCGCGTCGGAAGGGGGATGGGACCGCGGATGAGAGCACCCGTGCGGCGCGCCGTGTCGGCGATGTCGCCAGTTGCCTGATCCAGCACTCGATGATCGAAAGCCTTCAGGCGAATCCGGATGTTCTGCGTTTCCATGTCCCTACCGATGCGAAAGAGCCGGCGAACCGAAGCAAAAAGCCGCGGCCCGCATATTCAACAACACTAAAGCGTAAGCCGCGCGAATCTTTCGACCCGCGCGGCTGCCGCCCTATATTACTTCGAGATCGAGCCGACAACCCCCGCGCCGACCGTCCGGCCGCCTTCGCGAATCGCGAAGCGCAGGCCCTGGTCCATGGCGATCGGGGCGATCAGCTTCACGCCGAGCGTGACGTTGTCGCCAGGCATGACCATCTCGGTGCCCTCGGGGAGCTGAACCTCGCCGGTGACGTCCGTGGTCCGGAAGTAGAACTGCGGACGATAGTTGGCGAAGAACGGCGTGTGACGGCCACCCTCGTCCTTCGACAGGACGTAGACTTCCGCCTGGAAGTCGGTGTGCGGGGTGATCGAGCCGGGCTTGGCCAGAACCTGGCCGCGCTCGACGTCCTCACGGCCGACGCCGCGGAGCAGCGCGCCGATGTTGTCGCCGGCCTGACCCTGGTCGAGCAGCTTGCGGAACATCTCGACGCCGGTGACCGTCGTCTTCGACGTGTCCTTGATTCCGACGATCTCGACTTCCTCGCCGACCTTGATGACGCCGGTCTCGACACGGCCGGTCACGACGGTACCGCGGCCGGAGATCGAGAACACGTCCTCGATCGGCATCAGGAACGGCTTGTCCAGCGGACGCTCCGGGGTCGGGATCCACTCGTCGACGGCAGCCATCAGCTTCAGGATCGCTTCCTTGCCGATCTCGTCATTCTTGCCCTCGAGAGCGGCAAGCGCCGAACCGGTGATGATCGGGATGTTGTCGCCGTCGAACTCGCGCTTGGTCAGCTCTTCGCGGATCTCCAGCTCGACCAGCTCCAGAAGCTCCGGATCGTCGACCTGATCGACCTTGTTGAGGAAGACGACCATCGTCGGGACGCCGACCTGCTTGGCGAGAAGGATGTGCTCCTTCGTCTGCGGCATCGGGCCATCGGCGGCCGACACGACCAGAATCGCGCCATCCATCTGCGCGGCGCCGGTGATCATGTTCTTCACATAGTCGGCGTGGCCCGGGCAGTCGACGTGAGCGTAGTGGCGGTTGCCGGTCTCATACTCGACGTGCGCCGTCGAGATAGTGATTCCGCGCTCGCGCTCTTCCGGCGCCTTGTCGATGTTCGCATAATCGGTGAACTCGGCGCCGCCCTGCTCGGAGAGCACCTTGGTGATCGCCGCAGTCAGCGTGGTCTTGCCATGGTCGACGTGACCGATGGTTCCGATGTTCACGTGCGGCTTCGTCCGCTCGAATTTAGCCTTCGCCATTTTACGCCTCTCGTTTTCGATAATTTCGGGCGCGGCGCCCGTTCGCGGTCGCGCCCATAGCTACAAAATTACTGTTACGCCAGCTTCGCCTTCACCTCGTCGGCGACGTTCTGAGGCACTTCCTCGTAATGAGAGAATTGCATCGTGTACTGGGCCCGTCCCTGGGTGAACGAACGCAGCTGGTTCACGTAACCGAACATGTTCGCGAGCGGGACCATCGCCTCGACAACCTGAGCGTTGCCGCGGCTGTCGGTGCCCTGAATCTGCCCGCGCCGGCTGTTGAGATCGCCGATGACGTCGCCGAGATAATCCTCGGGAGTCACGACCTCGACCTTCATGATCGGCTCGAGCAGCTTGATGCCCGACTTCTGGGCAGCTTCGCGCATCGCACCGCGGCCGGTGATCTCGAACGCCAGCGCCGAGGAGTCGACGTCGTGATACTTGCCGTCGAGCAAGCGGATCTTGAAGTCGATGATCGGGAAGCCGATCAGCGAACCGGTCTCGGCGGTCTCGCGCATGCCCTTCTCGACCGACGGGATATATTCGCGCGGGATGTTGCCGCCCTTGATCTCGTCGATGAATTCGATGCCGCTGCCGCGCTCGCCCGGCTCGAGTGCGACCTTCACCTCGCCGAACTGGCCGGAGCCACCCGACTGCTTCTTGTGGGTGTAGGTCAGCTCGACCGGCTTCGCGAGGGACTCACGATAAGCGACCTGCGGAGCGCCGACGTTTGCCTCGACCTTGAACTCGCGCTTCATACGATCGACCAGGATGTCGAGGTGAAGCTCGCCCATGCCCTTGATGATCGTCTGGCCGGACTCGTGATCGGTCGAAACGCGGAATGACGGGTCCTCGGCGGCCAGGCGGTTGAGGGCGATGCCCATCCGCTCCTGGTCGGCCTTGGTCTTCGGCTCGACGCTGAGCTCGATCACCGGGTCCGGGAACTCCATGCGCTCGAGGATGATCGGCGCATTCTTGGCGCACAAAGTGTCGCCGGTCGTCGTCTCCTTGAGGCCCGCGAGAGCGACGATGTCGCCAGCGAACGCTTCCTCGATGTCCTCGCGGTTGTTCGAGTGCATGAGCAGCATACGCCCGATCTTCTCGTCCTTGTCCTTCACGGAGTTCAGGTAGGAGCCCTTCGAGAGCTTGCCCGAATAGATACGAGCGAAGGTGAGCGAACCGACGAACGGATCGTTCATGATCTTGAACGCGAGCGCCGAGAACGGCGCACTGTCGTCCGCCGGACGCTCGTCCGGAGTCTCGCCGTCGAGCTTCACGCCCTGGACGGGCGGGATGTCGAGCGGGCTCGGCATGTAGTCGACAATGGCGTCGAGCAGCGGCTGCACGCCCTTGTTCTTGAACGACGAGCCGCACAGCACCGGGACGAACGCCTGGCTGAGGGTGCCCTTGCGAATGAGCTTCTTGAGCGTCGCGGCATCCGGCTCCTCGCCTTCGAGGTAGGCCATCATCACGTCGTCGTCCTGTTCGACGGCGAGCTCGACGAGCTTTTGCCGATACTCGGCAACCTTGTCCTTCATGTCCTCGGGAACATCGACATAGTCGAACTTCGCGCCGAGGCTCTCGTCCTTCCAGATGATCCCGCGATTGTTGACCAGGTCTACGAGGCCGACGAAGTCGCTCTCCGCACCGATCGGCAGGTAGAGCACCAGCGGCACCGCTCCGAGGCGGTCGATGATCGTCTGCACGCAATAATAGAAATTGGCGCCGGTGCGATCGAGCTTGTTGATGTAGCACATGCGCGGAACGCCGTACTTGTCGGCCTGCCGCCACACCGTCTCCGACTGCGGCTCGACGCCGGCAACGCCGTCGAACGCCGCGACCGCGCCGTCGAGCACGCGCAGCGAACGCTCGACTTCGATGGTGAAGTCGACGTGGCCCGGAGTGTCGATGATGTTGATCCGGTGTTCCGGACCCTGGCCATCCTCGGCCTTCCAGAAAGTGGTCGTCGCGGCGGACGTGATCGTGATCCCGCGCTCCTGCTCCTGCTCCATCCAGTCCATGGTCGCGGAGCCCTCGTGGACCTCGCCGATCTTATAGGACTTGCCGGTATAATAGAGGATACGCTCGGTCGTGGTCGTCTTGCCGGCATCGATGTGCGCCATGATGCCGATGTTGCGATAGCGTTCGAGCGGATGGCTGCGGGCCATTTCACAAATTCCTTAGCGATGTGGGGAGCCGGCGGATCCGGCTTCCCCAGATATAGGTACGAAAGTTACCAGCGGTAGTGGCTGAAGGCGCGGTTCGCCTCGGCCATGCGGTGCGTGTCCTCGCGCTTCTTCACGGCGTTGCCGCGGTTCTGCGACGCGTCCATCAGCTCGCCCGAGAGGCGGCCGGCCATCGTCTTTTCAGAACGGGCGCGAGCAGCCGAGATCAGCCAGCGGATGGCGAGAGCCTGGGCGCGCTCCGGCCGAACCTCGACCGGAACCTGGTAGGTCGCACCGCCGACGCGGCGGGAGCGCACCTCGATGCCCGGCTTCACATTGTTGAGCGCGTCATGGAAGACCGACAGCGGGTCCTTCTTCAGGCGGGTTTCGACGGTGTCGAGAGCGCCATAGACGATGCCTTCGGCGACCGACTTCTTGCCGTCGAGCATCACCGAATTCATGAACTTGGACAGGACGATATCACCGAAGCGGGGATCGGGAAGGATTTCGCGCTTCTCTGGGCGGCGACGACGAGCCATTGGAAAATTCCTTTCTCTTCAGCCTCTTCCGGAACCTGTCCGGGGCTTACTCTCGTTGTTACTTCGGACGCTTGGCGCCGTACTTGGAGCGGGACTGCCTACGGTCCTTGACGCCCTGGGTGTCGAGGACGCCGCGAAGGACATGATAGCGGACACCCGGAAGGTCGCGCACACGGCCGCCACGGATCAGCACGACGCTGTGCTCCTGGAGGTTGTGGCCCTCGCCGGGGATGTAGCTGATCACTTCGCGCTGATTGGTCAGGCGCACCTTGGCAACCTTGCGCAGAGCCGAGTTCGGCTTCTTCGGTGTCGTCGTATAGACACGGGTGCAGACGCCGCGCTTCTGCGGGTTCTGCTCCATTGCAGGGACCTTCGACTTGGCCTTCTGCGGTTCGCGACCCTTGCGGATCAGCTGGTTAATCGTCGGCATGAAGCCCTTCACCTTTCGTTGCCGGAAAGCCCGGCGGTTACTTTGCCCAACAGAAAAAGCGCGAAAGCGTCGGCGGCCCCTTCGGCCAGCCGGCCTTCACGCAAGTTGAGCAATGTTCAGCTCTTTGCCCGCTAAGCGATTCTGAACACACAGGTCGCGCGGACGGGCGGCCCATAGCTTTCACGCCTGTCAGCGTCAACGGCTAGCGGGACAGAGAAACCGGCATGTAGGCCAAGTTGCGGAACAGGCAAGGGTGCGCCTCGTTGGCTGGATACCCGCAACTGATGTGGGGGCACGAGATGTTCAAACGACTTGCACCGGCGCTGCTCATGACAGCCCTTGCGAACTGCGGCGCCGGCAACAGTGCAGCCAATCAAGCCAATGGAGGCGCACCCGTGGCCAACGAGACCCTGACCAAATTCAACATCGGCAGCGACGATTTTCAGAACGGGCAGCCGATCCCCATGGTCCACAGCTGCGACGGCTCCGACCAGTCGCCGGCGCTGAGCTGGGACGAGCCGCCCGCCGGCACCAAGAGCCTCGTGCTCATCGTCGACGATCCGGACGCGCCGAGCGGCACCTTCACCCACTGGGGCGCCTACGACATCCCGCCGACGACACGCTCCATCCCGCGCGGCCAGTCGGTCGGGCGGCAGGCGGTCAACAGCTTCGGCAAGTCCGGCTACGGCGGCCCGTGCCCGCCGAAGGGACATGGACCGCATCGCTACCGGTTCAAGCTTTATGCGCTGGATGTCTCTGGGCTGGAGCTGCCCGCCGACGCCAAGGCCGAACAGGTCGAGGCGCAGGCGAAGCAGCACGAGGTCGGCATGGCGCAGATCACCGGGACCTACGAGCGGAAGTAGCTCAGCGGCTGATTTTGTGCGCCGCCAGCCGCTCGTAACAGGGTTGCATCCGGTCGGCGAGGCGCTGGTCTTCGGCTGACAGTTCGACCGGGTCCGTCTCGGGCGGGCCGAAGCCGGTGCTGCGTTTCACCGCTGCATACCAATGCTCGGCCCACACACCGTCGGTCTCGCGCCGCCCCGGCTCCCAGCTGAGCATCCCAGGATCCCAGCTGATGCCGAGCGCGCCGCACAGCTTCGAGAGCACGCCTTCCGGATTGGCCAGCACATCGTTTGCGTCGATCACCGGCGGCGCATGGCCCAGCCGGTCCGCTTCGCGCTCGAAGAATTCCGCCTGCCGCTCCAGCCCGAAATCCTCGAAATGCGCGGCTTCGCGTTTACGCAGATAGGAAGCGATCATCCGCTCCGGCTCGCGGATCAGGAACGCATGCCTGAACCCGCCGAAATCACCGTAGCCGATCGGGCCTGTCATGTGGTGCCACATGTGTTTTTGGTACCAGACGGGCGAGCCGTCCGGCGCATCGCCCGAGAGCGCCCGCATCACGCTTCGCCACTCGCAATCCATCGACGCGATCACTTCCTCGCGCATCGGATGGTCGGCGCCGGTATCCTTGAGGAAGCAGCCGTAGAAGGGCTCGTCGGAAACGAAGGTGTCGCCCCTGCTCCCGAAGCTGCGCATCATCGCGGTGGAGAGGTTTCGCGGCCCCGACCAAATCGCGATGCGGATCGTCACGGGCGCTTCTGCTCCGCCACGTTGCGCTTCATCCGCTCGGCATAGAGCTTCTGAAGCCGCTCAACCATCGGCCCTCGGCCGTCGGTGAGCTTGCGTCCGTCGACCTCACGCACCGGAACGATCCCGGCGAAGGTGCCGGTCACGAACGCCTCGTCGGCGCCATAGACGTCGGTCAGCGAGAAGTCCTTCTCGACGGCGGGGATTCCCGCCTCCCGCGCAATCTCGAGCGTCAGCCCGCGCGTAATCCCGCCGAGGCAATATTTGCCGCTCGACGTCCACACCTCGCCCTTATGAACGATGAAGAAATGCGTGGAATTGCACGTCGCGACGAAGCCGTGCGGGTCGAGCATCAGCCCTTCGTCGGCGCCCGCCTCGATCGCCTGAATGCAGGCGAGAATGCAGTTGAGCTTCGAGTGCGAATTGATCTTCTGGTCCTGCACCGCCGGATCGCCGCGGCGGACGTGGACGGTGAACAGCTTGAGCCCGCGCTCGTGGAGCCCTTCCGGCGGCTCCTTATATTCGGCGGCGATGACGACGGTCGCTCCGGAGACTATCACCCGCGGGTCCTGGTAGGGCGTCGAGCGAAGGCCGCGCGTCACCATCAGGCGGATGTGGACTCCATCGCTCATCTCGTTGGCGTCGAGGGTGTCGTACAGCCGCTTCGTCAGCGCGTCGCGCGACAAGCCGATGTCCATCGCGATGGCCTTGGCGCCTTCGAACAGCCGGTCGAGATGGCGGTCGAGGAAAGCGATGCAGCCGTCGTGGACCCTGAGCCCTTCCCACACGCCGTCGCCGAGCATGAAGCCGGAGTCGAACACCGACACGACCGCTTCGCCGCGCGGCTTAAGCTCGCCGTTGACGTTGATGAGGATCGACGCGTTCCGCGGGTCGGAAACGTCGTGAAGTGACTTGGTCATGGCCGCTTGGTGGCGCGGCGCACGGTCGAAGGCAAGAACGCCTATTCGGTCGTCTCGCCGCCCCATTCCTCGTGCGGGTGGCGGCGGTCGGCTTCTTCCTTCGTCGCCTGCACCACCTGGTCCTTATGCTCCGGCGGCCCGTAGATCGTGTAGAGCCGCAAGGGCTGGGAGCCGATGTTACGAACGTTGTGCCGGGCGCCGGCGGGCACGATCACTGCGAAATCGTCCTCGACGCGGTTCTCCCGGCCGTCGATGTCGATCGCGCCCTCGCCTTCCTCGATCCGGAAGAACTGGTCGCGGTCCGGGTGCACTTCCTCGCCGATCTCATCGCCCGGCTGCAGCGTCATCAGCACCAGCTGCAGATGCTCGCCAGTGTAAAGGACGCGCCGGAAATCCTCATTCTCGAGCGTCGCCTTCTCGATATCGTCGCAATAACCCCTCTTCATCGCGTGCTCCTATTCCGCAGCGTTGTTGGTTGCCGGCTCGTCAGCCGCCGCATTGTTGTCGAACGCGTTCATGTCGTTGGCGGTCATGTTCATATCGGAAGTGTTGACCTCGGGCCCAAGCGCGGCGTTGACGTCGGCAGGCTCGAGCGCGTTCGCTTCGGGCGCCATGACATTGCCCGAATTGCCCTGGCTGCACGCCGCCGCGGCGATCGCGAGAGCAATTAGCGCACCGGTCTTCCCGAAATTCATCGCGAGTCTCTCCATTGGAATCGCCTGGCTGAACACGCGGGCCGCGATTGCCGTTCCCCGCGATTCAGCAGGCATCGCTGTCCCATTTGTCGCGAAGCAGCGAACCCTTGCGCGGCCGGATGTAAAGCCGGCGCACCTGCGGCCAATGCTTCATCGCCTCCTCCTCGATCGTGCAGACGATATGCTCGACATCGGCGGCGGAGATGCTGTCGTCGAAATCGACGCTGATCATCGCGGTGATCTGGTCGGGAGAGGAATGGACCGTCCGCACCTCGCCGGCCGCGACGACGCCCTTCTGCGCACAGACCAGCTTGCATAACTCGTTCACGACCTCCGGGTCGGCGGCCTCGCCGATCAAGAGTCCCTTCGATTCGAAGGCGAGCAGGAAGGCAGTCAGCCCCAGAATCAGGCCGATTACGATCGATGCCGCGCCATCCCAGAACGGATCGTGCGTCAGCTGCGCAAGAAACAGCCCGAGCGCGGCGGCGATGATGCCGGCCATCGCCGCGCCATTCTCCAGAAGGACGATGAAGGCGGGCGGGTCCTTCGAGCGCCGGATCGCCTCGAACCAGCCGGTTTTCCCTTTTGCCGCCCTGAACTCCTGGAAGGCTTCCAGGGTCGACCAGCCTTCGAGAAGGAAGGCGACGAGGAGGACGATGTAGCCGACCAGCGGCGAGATCGCCGGCTCCGGATTGGCGATGTGGATGATGCCTTCGTAGATCGACACGCCGGCGCCGAGCGCGAAGACGAGAACGGCGACCACGAAGCTCCAGAAGTAGAGCTCGCGGCCGTAACCGAACGGATGATAGACGTCGGCCGGCTTCTTCGCCTGCCGCCGGCCCCACATCAGAAGCAGCTGGTTGGTCGAATCGACGACGCTGTGTACGCCTTCGGTCAGCAGCGCCGACGACCCGGTGATCGCCGCTGCGACGAATTTCGACGCGGCGATGCCGAGGTTCGCCGCCAAGGCGATGACGAGCGTCCGGGTGCTTGCCGTCGGCGAACTCATTCGCGGCGGCTACTGCCGATGCTCCTTCAGCGCAATCCGGTGCGGCGCTCGCCTAATAGCCGGCGGTCGGCCTGATCGGATCACCCGAAGGCGAGAGCAGGTACCATACACCCCAGGTGTCGTGGACGTTCTGGCCGGTCGTATCCCCGTGCGCCACGTCCATGTGATAATAATAGAGCGGCCATCCGGCGTAGGTCGCCTGCGTTCCGCCATAGACCGGAATCGTCCCGACCGCCGTGGGAGTCACCCCGGCAGCCGCGACCGGCAATCCGGCGGTCAGCATCGGCGGCCAGTGGCTCAGACATTCTCCGGCGCAGCGATAGGCGGGGTTCTGGCCACGCGTGCCGTCGAGAACGTAAAGCGCGCGACCGTTCGCATCGACGAGGTAGGTGCCGAAGGGCGCCTTGTTCGCGGTGGTGAGGCTAGTCGCTGCCGCCGGCACCGGGACAACCGGCACGGGCGCTGGCGCGTATGTATCGCATCCGGCCAGCGGAAGGACGGCGGCGGCGAACAGCAGCTTGGGAATTCGCATGGAATCCTCCTCTCTGTTCGTGCTGCCATCCTGCAACGCATTGGAATCCGGGCCGTTCCGCCGCGGATTTCCGCCGTTGCCGAGCTACTCGACCTGCGCTGGGCCCTTCACCAGCTTGCCGCCCTTGATCACGTCATCGACATGCTCGAGCAGGCGCACGTCCTGCAGCGGGTCGCCGCGGACAGCGATGATGTCGCCGTAGAGCCCGGGCGCGATCTGGCCGACGTCGCCTTCACGGTCGAGCGCCTCGCCGGCGCGGATCGTCGCCGCCTGGATCGCCTGCAGCGGGGTCATCCCCCACTGGACCATCTTCGCGAACTGCTTGCCGTTGTCGCCGTGCGGATAGACGCCGGCATCGGTGCCGAAGATCAT
>DATMHP010000063.1:0-2932 GCA_035554875.1 Sphingomicrobium sp. | reverse complement strand
TGGAACGACGGCGGGTCTGCAAGCGAATTTCAATCAAAATCGACCGAACTCGATCCACAGGTGACGCCGTCAATCAGGCATTGTAACGCGTGCAATCCTTTGGAGGGTGAGGGCGGATGGGTGACCGGAAAATCGCGGTTGTCGGCCTTGGCTACGTCGGGCTTCCGCTTGCGGTCGCGCTGGCGGCAAAACATTCCGTAATCGGCTTCGACATCAGTGCCCAGCGCGTCGCGAGCCTGAAGCGGGGCGATGATGCCACGCATGAGATTTCGGCAGAGCAGCTGAAGGCGGCGACGGGCCTCACGATCACCGAGGACTCCTCGGAGATGAAGCATTGCGAAATCTTCATCGTCACCGTCCCGACGCCGATCGACGAGGCGAACCGGCCGGATTTCACCGCCCTTCTCACCGCTTGCGCGCTTGTCGGTCCGAATCTCAAGAAAGGCGATATCGTCGTCTTCGAAAGCACCGTCTATCCAGGCGTGACGGAGGAGATTTGCGGACCGGAACTGGAGCGCTCCTCTGGGCTCAAGGCCGGGGCGGATTTCAAGCTCGGCTACAGCCCCGAACGGATCAATCCGGGCGACAAGGAACGCCCGATCCAGAAGATCATGAAGGTCGTCGCCGGTAGCGACCCGGAAACTCTCGAGACTCTGGCTAGTCTCTACGGCTCGATCATCGAAGCGGGCATCCACCGCGCCAGCTCGATCAAGGTCGCCGAGGCCGCCAAGGTGATCGAGAACACGCAGCGCGACGTGAACATCGCGCTCATGAACGAGATTTCGAAGATTTTCGACCGGATCGGAATCCGAACGAGCGAAGTGCTTGAAGCTGCAGGTACGAAGTGGAACTTCCTCAAGTTCCACCCGGGTCTCGTCGGCGGCCACTGCATCGGCGTCGATCCTTATTATCTCACCGCCAAGGCCGAGCAGCTCGGCTATCATCCGCAGGTGATCCTCTCGGGACGCCGGATCAACGACGGCATGGGCGCGTATGTGGCGCAGCGCGTCGTGAAGCTTCTCGCCCGCCGCGACCAGCCGATCCACAACGCCCGCGTCGGGATCCTCGGCTTCACGTTCAAGGAGAACGTCCCCGACATCCGCAACTCCAAGGTCGTAGACATCTACAAGGAGCTCGTCGCGTTCGGCGTCGAACCAATGGTCCATGATCCCGTCGCGGATCGCGATTCAGTCCAGCGCGCCTATGGGGTCGAGCTGTGCGATCTCACGGAGCTCACGGACCTGTCGGCGCTAATCCTTGCCGTCGCTCACGACGGCTTCGCCGCGCTGGACGGGAAGCAGCTCAGCGGAATGCTCGCGGAGGACGGAGTGCTGGTGGACGTGCGCTCGAAGGTCGACCCCGCCTCGCTTCGTTCCGATTTGTCCTACTGGAGCCTCTAGGCGCTTATTCGGGGTCGATCGCCCGGCACCTGCCGCTGCGCACCCAGTGCTGCTTTTTAAGCCCGAGCCGATCGAGCCCGTCGACCAAGCTGTACAGCCATTCCGCCTGGCGCCTGGCGACGGGCGGCCATGACAGCGGGCCCGGCGCGGTCCACGGCAGGAATGGATTGCGCCGGCAATAAGCCCAGATCTCGACGCGAACGCTCGGCTCATCCGAGCTCGCACGCGCATGGAATCCGCAGGTGTCGGCGACGACCAGGGTGTTCGCTGGAACGCAGAAGCGGATTGGCGGCGGAAGCCCCAGCCCGTGCAGCTCGTCCGGTCTGATCCTGAACGATCCGCGTTGCGACAGCCGGTCGCCGCCGCTCATGACGTCGATGCTCTTCCGCCTCTCCCATTCGAGCCGTCGTTCCGTCAGCCGATGCGAGCCGGCGACGTAGGTCAGTGGGCGGCCCTTCTCTTCCACGTCGGTGAGGAACAGCCAGGCCTTGAGCGACGGGTGGAACGTGTCCGAATGAAGTTCGAGCTGTGGGTCGGACGGACCGCTCGCAACGCCGCCGAGGATGGTCTGGATATAATAGAGCGGGGCGCTGCGCGTCGTCGCGACATAGGCCATCAGCGAGCGCCACAAATTGCCTTCCAGCAATGCGGCCAGTGCCGGAATTTTCCTCCGCACCTCCGGGCCAACGGCAATCCGCCGAGTGATCGTATCGCCCTGCTGCTGCGAGCGCGATTCGAAGGCGGTTTCCAAAAGTGCTGACCACAGGCTGTCGAATTCCGCCGGAGCGAGAACGTCCGGAACGACGACAAAACCGTCGCGCTCGAACTGCTCGCGAAGCCCATCTGGCAGAGCTTTCGTGAGACGCTTTCGCCGCCGCCAGGCAAGCGAGTGTGCTGTCCGAATCCGCCATGCGTGCAGCCCGGCACGGTTGAGCCGCACAGAGCCGATGATCGGGTTGTCGGCAAAGGATTTGGCGCCGGTGAAAACGGCCAGCGCCCAAAAAGGCGCACGCCACCAATGAAGCGCCTCGAAAACCGTGCTCAGGACAGACTTCGGTCGCTGCTTTCGGACTTTCCGAGCTGGCTCGAATTGGGGATTTGCGTTCACCAACGAAGCGGGCTCGGCAGTCTCATGCCGACATGCGCTCATGGCGCGAGGCGCGGACAGCGCCGATCTCCAGCCGATCGAGAATCGAGTCCACGAGCACCTGTACCGCGGATTCGCTCGCCAGGCCGCCGCGGACGAGGCAGCGGTGGACCAGCACCCGGCGGAAGGCCGGATAGATCCCGGGTTCGGGCAAGCTCGGCGCCCTCCAGAATGTATCGAGGTGACCCTGATGGGTGAGCCCCGGGATGTCGTAGATCGCCTTACCGACGGTGCAGACCGGGATGCTGCGTTCGAGCGCCAGAGTCGCAGACGTGCTGTTGACGCAGACGAGTCCGCGCGAGCGCTCGACCATGGCGTCGAGATCGCCGCCGTCGACGAAGTGAAGCCGTGACTGGAGATTCAGTCGCGCCGCGATCCGGCGAAT
>DATMHP010000062.1:0-9402 GCA_035554875.1 Sphingomicrobium sp. | reverse complement strand
ATGGTCGCCGCTGTGCCGGAGGAAGTGCTGCAGAAGATCGTGGCGAGGATTCCCGTCGGCCGTCTTGGCCGCGCCGATGAGATCGCGCGCGGGGTCACCTTCCTGTGCGACGAGAATGCCGGCTTCATCACCGGCTCGACGCTGTCGATCAACGGCGGCCAGCACATGTATTGATGGCGGCCGCTTCGCCTCCCGGACCGCCGGTGAAAAGGTCGGTCACCATCGCCGGACATGAAACGTCGATCGCTCTGGAGCCGGTCTTCTGGGCCGCGCTGGAAAAAGCAGCTTCGGAGCGGCAGCTGCCGCTCAATGCGCTGATTGCGCGGATCGATGCGGGGCGGCTGGAGCAGTCGCCGCCGGCGAACCTCGCATCAGCGATCCGCCAATGGCTGTTCGCTCGGGCTTCCAGCGGCTGAAAAGACGGCGTCGGCAAACCGCCGGGCGGCGTCCGGCGCCTGATCCAGCCAAAGTGCGGGCTCAATCAGCTCCAGCTCGATGACCTGCAGCGTCCCGCAATTGCCCGCGACGAGGTCGACGCGGGCATAGAGGGCGGGTGCCGGCGCGGCGGCAAGTGCGGCACGCGCGACTTCCTCCGCCCCGGCAGGAGGTTCGCAGCTCTCGATGATTCCGCCATGTTCGGGCTGCACCCTGAAATCGCCCGCCACGGGCACTTTGCTCAGCGCGTGACTGAGGTGGCAGTCGAAGAATAGGAGCGACCATTCGCCGGTCGTCGTGATGCTCTCGAGCCAGGGCTGGACCATCATCCGCCGGCCCCGAACGGACTCCGGAATGGGATCGTCCGGCCCGATCCGGAAGGTGAGGTAGGCGCTCGCCGAGACCGGCGGTTTCACAACCAGATCGGTGCATCCGAAATGCGCACGGATGGCGGCGAGGGAGTCGTCGTCCAGGGTCTTCGCGACTTCGGTCGGGACGACGGGAACGCCGCGCTCGTACAGCTCGGCCAGATAGGCCTTGTCGCTGTTCCAGCGCAGAAGCGGGATCGGATTGCGAACCCGGGCGCGCTGCTCCTCCAGCCGGTCGAGCACCGCCATCCAGCGGTCGAAATGCTTGTGATAGCCCCAGGCGACGAGCGGCAGGACGAGGTCGAACGCTCCCGCATCGAACGGTTCGCTCCAGACGATCGGCGTGACCTCGGCACCGGCCGCGGCCAGCGCGTCGGCCTCGACGTCATATGCCCACCGCCAATCGGCCGAATAATCGGCCTCCGGAACGAGGAGCGCGAGCTTCACTTACCGGGCGAGGAGAATGCGCGCCTGGCTGGCGATCTGAGCGAGCATCGAGGCCGAGACCATGCCCTCGCGGCGGGCCCGATCGATCATCCCCCTGAACTGGTCGATCCTTGCCCGGGTGTGTTCGACCCATTGCTCGACGCCCTTGGCGAGGTCCTTGCCGCGTACGCGGCCGAGGAAGTCGATCCTCAGCTGCTCGAAGTCGCGGGCCAGGCCGGCGGTAAGCAGCCGCTCCCACTGATCGCGCGGCGTAAAGCGCGCGAGCTGCTGCTGCGCCCAGTCGAGTCCCAGCGCTTCGCCGAGCTGCGTGTAGGCGGCTGTCACGGCGAGCTCATCGAGGCCCTTTCGGGCGGCGAGGGCGGCAATCGCGAAGACTCCGTCGAGCTCGTAGAGCCGAACCAGGCCGCGCACGATGTCATCGCTCGCTCCGAGGGTCAGCAGATGGTCGCGCCGCGTGGCGGCCTCGTTGCGGACTTCGGCGCGGATCAGCTTGGTCGCCGCGGCCGAAATCTTCCGGACCCCCGGCTCCAGCATCTCGCACAGCTTACCGACGCTCATCTCGCCGCCCATCGCTCGGAGGATGTCGGAGAGGTGCGCATGGACGCTCCTGGCGCCGATCGCGAACAGCTCGACCCGGACGTTCTCCGGAAGATCGGCGTGCTCGATCTGCTCCCAGAGCTTGTCGATATCGAGAAGGCGCTCTGCGACCAGGAAGGCGACGATGACCTGGCCGAGGGACGCGCCCTCCTCCTCGGTCATGTCGAGCGCGACCACCGGGCCGAGACGGTTCACCATACGGTTGGCGACACGCGTCGCGATAATGTCATCGCGCAGGCGGTGAGCGCGGATCGCAGCGGCGTGGGCCGTGCGCATCGGCTTCGGGAAAGCCGCGAACAGGTCCGGCTCCAGCACCTTTTCCCGCGACAGGCACAGCGGCTCGGCCGCGGCCTGAAGCGCGATCTTCGACATCGACAGCACGACCGCCAGCTCGGGCCGGGTGAGGCCGCGATTGTCCTGTGCGCGGCGCAGGAGCTCTTCGCTGCTCGCAAGCCCCTCGACCTTGCGGTCGAGGCGGCCCGAGGATTCGAGGAGCTCGATGGTGCGAACGTGGGCAGGCAGGGCTTCCGGCCCGCTGCTCTGTGCGATCGATAGCGCCAGCGACTGGAGCCGGTTGTCCTCCAGCACCATGTCCGCGACCTCGTCGGTCATCTTCACGAGCAGACTGTTGCGCTTGGCGAAGGTGAGCTTCCCGTCCCGCATCTCGCGATTGAGCGGGATCTTGATATTCACTTCCTTGTCGGAGCAGTCGACGCCCGCACTGTTGTCGATGAAATCGGTGTTGATCCGCCCGCCGTTGAGGGCGAACTCGATCCGGCCCGCCTGCGTGACGCCGAGGTTGGCACCTTCGCCGACAACCTTAGCCTGGAGTTCGTTGCCATCGACGCGGATCGCATCGTTCGCCGGATCGCCGACCTCGCCGTTCAGCTGGGTCGAGGCTTTGATGTAGGTCCCGATGCCGCCGAACCAGAGCAGGTCGACGGGAGCCTTCAGGATCGCGTTCATGAGCGTTGCCGGATCGACCGTGGCCGCGTCGATTCCGAGCGCGGCACGCGCCTGCTTCGACAGCGGAATGCTCTTCTGCGTACGCGGGAAGACTCCGCCGCCCACCGAGATTTTCGACTTGTCGTAATCGTCCCAGCTCGACCGCGGCAGCTCATAGAGCCGCTTGCGCTCGCCCCAGCTCGACACCGGGTCGGGATTGGGATCGATAAAGATGTGGCGGTGATCGAAGGCTGCGATCAGCTTGATCGCCTGGCTGAGCAGCATTCCGTTGCCGAACACGTCACCCGACATGTCGCCGACGCCAGCGACGGTGACGGGGTCGTTCTGAACGTCGACGCCCATCTCCAGGAAGTGGCGCTGGACGGAAATCCACGCGCCGCGGGCCGTGATGCCCATCTCCTTATGGTCATAACCGTGCGAGCCGCCGCTGGCGAATGCGTCGCCGAGCCAGAAATTATGCTCGAGGGCGATCGCGTTGGCGGTGTCGGAGAAGGTGGCGGTGCCCTTGTCGGCGGCGACGACGAAATAGGGATCGTCACCATCGCGGACGACGACGTCCACCGGATGAGCGACCTTGTCGTTGACGATATTGTCGGTGACCGAGAGCAGGGCCCGGATGAAGATCTTGTAGCTTTCCTTGCCCTCTGTGAGCCACGCGTCGCGCTGGTCCGGGGGCGGAAGCATCTTGGCGTAGAAGCCGCCCTTCGCGCCGGTCGGCACGATGACCGAGTTCTTGACCAGCTGCGCCTTCATCAGGCCGAGGATCTCGGTGCGGAAATCGTCGCGCCGGTCCGACCAGCGCAGGCCGCCCCGGGCGACCGGCCCGCCGCGAAGGTGGATGCCCTCGACTCGCGGCGAATAGACCCAGATCTCGCGCCACGGGATGGGCGCGGGAAGGCCCGGCACGAGGCTCGAATCCAGCTTAAAGGCGAGCGCTTCGCCGGCCGACGGCGAGAAAGCGTTGGTCCTCAGGATGGACTCGATCAGCGAGCGCATCCTGCGAAGGATTCGATCGTCGTCGATCGAACGGACCGACGCGAGCGCATCGTCGAACTCCGACCTAGCACGCTCGATCGCACTCTCGCGATTCTTCACCGCCGGATCGTGGGTCGCGCGGAACAGGCCGATCAAGGCGCTCGTCGCCTTGGGAGCCCTGCGCAATGCGTCGGCGATCGTGAGGAGGCCGAAAGCACTTCCGGTCTGGCGGAGATAGCGGAACCAGGCGCGGATCCAGACGACCGCCGTCGGCTCCATGCCCGCGAACAGCACGAGCTGGTTGAATTCGTCATCTTCAGCGGCGCCGCTCAGGACGCATGCGATCGCCTGTTCGATCTGCGGGGCACGAGCGAGGATCGAATCGAGATCGCTTATGCCCGGCAGCTCGACCCGGAAATCCCCGATATAGCCTAGCGAGGAATCGACCAGCATCGTCGGGATTTCCTCGACGACGCGGAATCCGAAATTCTCGAGCACCGGAACCGCGTCGGACAGCGAGATGAGGCCACCCTGGCGATAGGTTTTGAGCTGAAGCTGGCCCGGAGCACCCACCGGCGCGCGCGAAAGGCGCACGTCGCGCTCGCCGTCGGTGGCGAGATCGCAGAGGCGCATGATGTCGGCGGCCGCCTGCTCGGGGCTGGTGCGCGACCGGTACCCGTCCGGCATTGCGGGGATGTAGGTCAGCGCCAGACGAGTCGCTCGCGGCGCGCCTGCCGCTTCAACCAGCTCGGCTTCGACAGCCGGGCTCCATCCCTTGACCATCTCGACAAGTGCGGCGTCGAGCGCGTCCGTGTCGGGAAGCTCCGCCGTGGGATCGATCGAGAAAGTGAAGCGGAGAAGGGCAAGATCGCCCTCGCCGAGCTCGACCGACCAGCTGTTGATCGGCGCCTCGATTTCCTGCTCGAGCATGGTCGCGATGGCCTTGCGGCGCGCGGTGTTCTGCTCGTCGCGCGGCAGCCACACGAAGGCGTAGAGGTGCCTGCGAAGCGCTCCCGGGAGGAGCAGCAGCTTCGGCCTCGGCCGGTCGGCAAGGCTCATCGCCGTCAATGCAGCTGCGCGAACCTCATTCTCATCGAACGAGATCAGGAGATCGTGCGGAAGCGTCGAAACGACGTGGGCCAACGCCTTTCCTGCGTGGCTGGACGGTGCGAAGCCAAGCTCCTTGTCGAGCTTGACGAGCCTCTCGCGAAGCACCGGGATGTGCTGGGCCGACGTCCGAAGCGCTTCGCTCGTCCACAGACCCGTGTGGACGGAAAGCGTGCCGTCCGGGAGCCGCACCATGACGACGTCGAGCGGTACCCGCCTGTGAACTGGCGAGATGCGGTCCGCCTTCAGGAGAAGCACCGTGCGATCCTCGTGCGAAAGGTAATTGACCGCCGCCTCGGCAGCGCTCTGTTCCCATAGCGCCGTCTCGTTGCGCAGGATTCCGAGCGCATCCTTAAGCTGCCCGTCCTGGCTCACATGCGCGTGGCCGAGCAGGGTGAAATTGTTGGCGGCGAGGAACCGCAGAAGCTCGGCGCTCTCCCTGTCGCGCTTCTCAAGGCTGTCAGCGTCCGACTTCATTTCGCCGAGCATGGACCGCCAGTCGGTGACCGCGGCGCGCACGTCGGAAAGGACGCGCTTCAACTGCCGGACCAGCTCCTGCCGGCCGCGGGCGTCTGCGCGGTCGAGCTCGATATAGATGATCGACTCCGGCTCGCCCTCGCCGAACTTCTCGATCCGCCCCTGCTTGTCGCGGGTGACCCTGACGATCGGGTGGAGGAGGCGGTGGATGGTCAGGTCGCGGGCGGCGATCGCACCGGCAACGCTGTCGACCAGGAACGGCATATCCTCGTTGATCGTGACCAGCCGCATCCGCCGGCGCCCGGCTTCGCCGCCCGTCGATTCAATCTTGATTGCCGTCGTTCGCGGCGGACGAACCGCTGTTGCCGAAGCGATGAATTCGGCTGCTTCGCGCAGCTGCTCGCGATCGAGACCCTCAGTTTCACCGGGAAGTGCATTCGTGGTCAGTGCAGCGCGAATGAATTCGACCAGCGTCTTCGGCAGGCGCGGCTGGGCCGTCATTTCTGTATTTGCTCCGGAAGGATCGTGGGTTCGCCGCGGCCTATAGCCCCCGCTTCACGGCGGGGACAAGGGACGAAGCCGGAGCTTTCTCTTTAGTTAGGCGCCGACCTGGCGAATTGCGCGCTCCACGAGAGCAGGATCCTCAACGACGGCAATGGCTTCGTGGACGCCGCCATCAGAACGGCGAGTGAGCACCAACGCGAATTCCTCGTCCGAGTTGATCGTGTCGAGAGCGACCGGCCTGGCGGTGCGAAGATTCTCCCGCGCCTTTTCGGTCTTCGTGTCCGACTTCGGCTCGGGCCTGCGTGCCTGCCTCTCGGCCGCGACGAGCGCTTTGAGGCCGCCCGCCTGCGCCTCGATGAAGGCTAGGAAGCCGCCGAGCTCGATATCCTGCCGATCCGCGAAGGAGAGAGCAGCGGCATATTCGGTGAGCCGCGCTTTGTCGCAATCGATCCCGAAGACGAGCTTCACGATCGGTGTCATCGGCGCGCGGGCCTGCGCCTTCACGCCGGATTCCGCGAGAAGCTCCGCATAATCTTCGGGCTCCACCTTGGCGGCGAGAGCGAAATCGTAGGCACGAGAAAGGGCGCGATAGAGCGCGTCGCGCGTGCGTCCTTCGGCGTCCTTGACCGCCTCGGCGCATTCGCGTGCGGCCCAGAGGCGGTCGGCAAGGCCGGAATTTTCGTCGATCTCCACGTCGAAGTCGATCTCAAAACTGGGACCATCGTCTTCACTGACATCAGGGACGGTGATCGGTTCAACCGTATCCGTCAGCTCAAGCACCTCGTCACTTTCAACGGGAGCAGGCGCAATCGGATCGCGAAGCTCGAGCGGCTCTTCATCGGCCGCCGGTTCGACGGGCGCGGGCTGTTGCGCCTCGGCGGGTTGGTCGAGCTTCTTCCAGTTGATGACGCCGTAGATGAAATCGATCGTGTCGCCGTCCGACGAGAACGGCATCAGGATGCCGCGATAGCAGATGGTCTCGTCGCGCTGGTTCTCGAACTCGGCCTCGAACCCGACCGGTGCACGGTTGGCGATGATCTGCATATAATGATCGGTGAGCCGCGACAGCAGCGACCGGCTGGGAACGTCGGCAATCGACTGCACGTCTTCGGGCAGGTCGCATTCGGCGCGAATGGCGGCGCCGATGTAGGGAGTGGCCGGGTCGTCGCCGCCGCTGGTGAAATCGAGGAGGACGCTGTGTGGCGCGAAATCCATGAGGTCGCCGGGCTCGAGGTCCTCGATCGACGGATAATCGCGTCCGTCAAGCAGCGAGACCCAATAATTATAGGCGCGAACGTGCATTCGCCGCTCGTCCGTTCCGATCGCCGAGACGGTGTCGTCTTGCGCTTCGGCGACGTCAGCGCCTGGCTCGAACTCGCTTGGAAACTCGCGGTACGCGTCCATCCGAAGAGGCCCCACTCCTCTAACAACGGTTAGGAAAATGGCGCACAGCTGTTACCAAAGCCTTAACCCTAAGCGTTCACCCCACCGGCGTGCACTTGCGCTTGCCCGAGACAATTCCGACTGTTAGTGGGCGCCCGCCGCGGCAAATTGCCTCGGCTTTTCGCGACAATGCCGCTTTAGCTCAGCTGGTAGAGCACATCATTCGTAATGATGGGGTCGTGGGTTCGAGTCCCCCAAGCGGCACCGCGAAACCCGGGGGAGGGGCATGACCGACGAAGAGCAAATCGGCGCCGCGGTCGATGAAATGTATGCGATGATCTCGGGTCCCGCGGGGCCGCGCGACTGGAGCCGCCAGGCGAACTGCTTCCTTCCCGAAGCGCGGCAGGTCCGGACCTGGGTCGACGAAGAGGGGCGACCGCAGAAGAAGGCGATGGGTCTCGACGAATATTCCCGCGACACGCAGCCTTTCTTCGACGCGAACCCCTTCTACGAGATCGAAACGAGCCGCCGGATCGATGTCTTCGGCAACATGGCGCACGTGTGGAGCGGCTACGAAGCGCGCCGCTCGCCGGATGACGAGCAGCCCGAACGGCGCGGCATCAACTCGATCCAGCTGTTCCGCGATCCCGATCGCGGCTGGCGAATCATCCACATGATCTGGGATAACGAGCGCAAGTGAAGATCGCGGTCGTCGGCGCGGGCGCGATCGGCGGTTGGATTGCTGCAAGGCTCGCGCTCGCCGGCCTCGACGTCAGCGTCGTCGCTCGCGGCGAGACTCTCCAGGCCATCGACACCGAAGGGCTGCGGCTCACGGACAATGGCGAAACCCGCTGCGTCGCGGTTGCGACGTCCGATGATCCGGCGACGTTGGGCGAACACGACATCGTTATCGTCGCGGTGAAGGCGCCGGCCCTCGTCGAAATCGCAAGCACGCTCGAACCGCTGATCGGACCCGAAACTTTGATCATTCCGATGCTGAACGGAGTGCCCTGGTGGTTCACCGAGGAGCCGCTCAGTTCGGTGGATCCGAGCGGTGCGATCGCCAATGCATTGCCTTTCGATCGGATAGTCGGCTGCGTAGTCCACGCAAGTTGCCGTCGTGAAGCGCCGAACCATGTTCGCGTGGTTCAGGCGGACCGGCTCATTCTGGGCGAACCTGATGCCGGGAGCAGCGACCGCGTAGCGCGCCTTTGCGACCTGTTCCACACCGACGGGATTCGCTCCGAGCAAAGCGCCAGCATCCGCAGCGAGATCTGGTACAAATTGTGGGGAAACGCGACGCTCAATCCGGTGTCGGCTCTTACGCGTGCGACCGCCGACCAGTTGCTCGACGATGACGCGATCCTGGATTTCATGTCCGAGGCGATGGACGAACTCGCCGCCGTCGGTGCGGCGATCGGCTGTCCCGTCGCTGAGACAGCCGAAGACCGCATGGCGGTGACGGCGCGGCTGGGCGCGTTCAAAACCTCGATGCTTCAGGACGTCGAAGCCAGCCGGCCCATCGAGCTGGAGGCTCTGCTCGGCGCTCCGATAGAAATTGGACGCCGGATCGATGTGCCGACTCCGCAGCTCGACCGGATTTACGCGATGACTCGGCTTCTGAGCGAGAACCTCGGGCTGCGTTGACCGCGCGGCGAGGTGCTAGGCAGGCACCGCGGCGCTCTCGAACCTTGGGAACAATATGTTGTTCTCGATGTGGATGTGCTCGATCAGGTCCTCCTTGAACTCCGCCGCGCCGGCGTAGAGGGCCCGCCACGTCCCGCACGCATTCGCAGGCGGCGTAAGATCGTCGGTTAGCGCGGCGATCTGCTCCAACATTTTCACCTGATCGTTATGGTCTTCGCGAAGCATCGACGTTGGCCCGTCGAGTGGCCGGGCGCCGTCCGAGCGCCGCATGGCCGGGAAGATCATCAATTCCTCCTTCTTCATGTGCACCTCGAGCTCTCCAAGAGTGCGCTGAAGCACGTCGGCAAGGCCGGCCGGAACGTCGGGCTTCGCGGCGTGCACTTGCTCGACGCGGCGAGCCATCTCGACCAGCTGCGGAAGCTGATGCCGGTGCTTCTCGTGATAGCAAAGCAGAATGTAATCGATCAGTTGGGCGGTTTCCTCCGGCAACTCGGAG
>DATMHP010000061.1:0-27120 GCA_035554875.1 Sphingomicrobium sp. | reverse complement strand
CGGCCACGCGTTCAAGCTGAGAGGCGCGACCAACCGCCTCCTGCAACTGTCGGAGGAGGAACGGCCGCGCGGAGTCGTAGCCTTTTCGTCGGGCAATCACGCTCAGGGCGTGGCGATTGCGGCCAAACGTCTGGGCATTCCGGCAGTGATCGTCATGCCGGCCGATGCTCCCAAAGTGAAAGTCGACGCCACCAGCAGCCACGGCGCCGAGATCATCTTCTACGACCGCCGCACCGAGAGCCGAGAGGCTATCGCCGCCCGGCTGGCGGAGGAGCGCGGCGCGGTCGTGGTGCCGAGCTTCGATGATCCGGCAATCGTGGCCGGGCAGGGGACCGTTGGCCTCGAGATCCTCGAGCAGATGCCCGTCCCCCCGGCGCGGATCGTCATTCCCTGCGGCGGCGGCGGGCTCGCGTCGGGAATCGCGCTCGCCTGTCCGGACGCGGAGATCGTGATCGTCGAGCCGGAGGGCTGGGACGACATGAGGAAATCGCTGGAGGGCGGCGAAATCGTACCGGTGGCGGCCGATGCCCCTCCGACGCTCTGCGACGCGCTCCAGACGCCGCGCGTGTCGCCGATCACCTTCGGAATCCTGCGTGAGCGGAACGCGCGGCCGCTTTGGGTCAGCGACGAGGAGGTGAAGGCGGCGATCCGCTTCGCCTGGCGAAAGCATGATCTGGTCGTCGAGCCGGGCGGTGCAGCCGCGCTTGCGGCGCTGCTCGCCGGCAAGGTTCAGCCCGGTAACGCGACCGTAGCCGTGCTTTCAGGCGGCAACATCGATCCGGAACGGCATCGCTCCATCGTCTCAGGCTGAGCCCCGGCTCGAACGAGCCTGACGGCGGCCCAGGCGCACATGGTCAGGAGCCCGACGATACTGGCGCTCGCAAACAGGCTCGCCGTCCAGATCGCCGGGAGGGCGGCATCCTTCACCCCGCGGAGTCGAATGGCGGCGACGGCCGGTGCGAAAGCAGCAAGTTCATAGTCCATCGCATAGGGGCTGATCAGCAGCGCTCCGCCCACGAGCGCGGTCAGGCGAACCGCCGTGTCGCTGCTGCGCCTGAAGGCGAAAAAGACGAGCAGCAGTGCCGCCGGCACAGTCACCGCGAGTACGGCGGGTCCGCTGATTCCGAAACGGGTCGCCATCGCGAAAGGCGTGACGGTCTTGCGGGCGAGCGGCTCGAAGCCCGCAACGAGCGTCTGGAACTCGGGAAGCGCTGCGAACCACTGCTTCCACGGCTCGATCCCGAACAGGGCCACTGACGCAAGGCCCATGACGCTTCCGACCAGCGCCGAAACCCAAAGCGCGCGCCAGTGCCTCCCTGCACACAAGCCCAGCGGCGCCAGAATCAGGAGCGGCGGCTTGATGGCCGCGGCGATGCCGATGAGGAGGCCGGCGGTGCGCTCGTCTCGCGGAAGAAGCATCAGAGCCGCCAGAATGAGAGCGGCCACGACCAGCGTCGGTTGCCCGACAAGAGCTGCAAGGACGACGGGCGGCATCAGCAGGACAATGGCCGGCTGGGCCGATAGCCTCGTCGAGACTCGCTCGAAGACTGCTACCGACGCGAGCGCGAACAGGGCAAAGGACCAGAAAAACGGAAAGACGGACAGCGGGACGAGCAGGAGCAGCGTCGTCGGGGGATAGACGAACGGCCTCAGGACGGTAGCGTCGAACAGCGGCTGTTGCATCAGCGTAACCGCATGGAAGTCGTAGATTCGGCTTGGGTCGCTCAAGGCCATCCGGCCCGCGGCCCACAGCGGCGCCCAATCGCAACCGAAGTCGACGGTCCGGAAGAGCGCGGCGTCCAGGAGCATGTAGAGAACGGCGAGCGCGAAGATCGCGATCGGCGCGGACAGCCGTGTCACGAGGGATCGGGCCAGCAGCATCGGCCTCAGGCGGCGGTGCCGGTTTTATACTCGCCTGGCTCGACGTGCACGGGGCTCGACCGCTCGACCGCCTGGGTCAGCTCCTCGAGCTCGGCGGCGAGGGTTTGAAGCTCGGCTGCGAGCGCTTTGGGATCGGCCTGAGCGGCGCCTGCGGACGCGTCCAGGAGCGTCTCCAGCATCATTGCGATGCAGGGCAGGATCGTCTCCTCGATCCGCTCGAAAGCATCCTCGAGGCGCGCTTGCTGTTCGTCCAGGTCCACTTGTCCGATAGTGGACGAGATGAGTTAAACCTTGATGAAAGGAATTACGGAGTTGGAAACACTTGCGGCGACGGCAATGGCGCTCGCGGTCATCTGCGCCTTCTTCTTGGGTTTCGCGGGCTTTAGAATCCTCACCGGGCGGGCGAACCGGACTCGCGGCGCGCTGATGATCGCCGCCGCGGCGGTGCTGATCGCTAACGTCCTGATTTGGACAGTATAGCCGGGCGCTTCGGGTCGGTCGCGAGCCGCATGTCGAGATAGTCGTCGACACTCTTCATCAGCAGGTCGAGTTCGTTCGCGAAGAAATGGTTGGCGCCCGGGATCACGTCATAGGCGATCGTGATGTGCTTCTGCGTCCGGAGCTTGTCGACCAGCTTCTGGACCGCGCTCGGGGTGACGACCTCGTCGTCCTCGCCCTGGATGATGATTCCCGAAGACGGGCAGGGCGCGAGGAAGCTGAAATCGTACATGTTCGCGGGCGGCGCGATCGAGATGAAACCGCGGATTTCCGGCCGCCGCATCAACAGCTGCATGCCGATCCAGGCGCCGAAGCTGACTCCGGCGACCCAGGTGGTCTCGGCTTCGGGGTGGATCTGCTGAACCCAGTCGAGCGCGCTTGCCGCGTCCGACAGTTCGCCGATCCCGTTGTCGAACGTGCCCTGGCTCTTGCCGACTCCGCGGAAATTGAACCGCAGCGTGGCGAAGCCGCGCTTCACGAACGTCTGGTAGAGGAGCTGCACGATCTTGTTGTTCATCGTGCCGCCGGCCTGCGGGTGCGAATGGAGGATCATCGCGACGGGCGCGCGGGGACGCGGTCCGGGATGGAAGCGGCCTTCGAGACGGCCCTCGGGACCAGGAAAAATGACTTCGGGCATGTAAGGTTCGGCTGCTCGCGTAACAGATGATGTGATGCCGGCGGGTGCGCCGCGGCGGCGGGTTCTATATAGGGGTGGAAGTTCAACTGGCAATTGGCAGATATCCGCCCAAAATGACACAGCGAATCTATCTCGATCACGCAGCGACCACGCCCATCATCGCTCCCGCCCGCGAAGCCTTTGCGCGGGCGCTCGAACATTGGGCCAATCCGAACAGCCCGCATGGAGAGGGCCGGGCCTCGCGAGCGTTGCTCGAGGAGGCGCGCGAGACGATCCGGCAAATGCTCGATTGGCCTCATGACGTCATCTTCACGTCCGGAGCGAGCGAGAGCGTCGAGCTCGCTTCGCGCTGCGCCGTGCCGGAGGGCCGGGCGCATGGAGCGACCGAACATGCAATCGTCGGCCATGCGATGGGAGAGCGGTCGACGGTCATTCCGGTCGATCGCGACGGCCTCATCGATGAAGCCGCCCTCGATGCGGTGCTGGCCAAGGGGCCGGCGCTGATCGCCATCCAGCAGGTCAACAACGAGACGGGCGTGATCCAGCCGCTCGACCGGCTGGCGCCGAAGATTCGTGAGGCCGGGAGCCTGCTCCTGTCCGATTCCGCCCAGGGCGCGTCGAAGCTTCCGCTTCCCGATGCCGACTTCATCGCAATCTGCGCCCACAAGCTCGGCGGGCCGCCGGGGATCGGGGCGCTGCTGGTCCGCGACCTCGGCGCGTTGCGCGCCTGCGGAGGGGGTCAGGAGAAGGGGTATCGCCGTGGAACGCAGGATGTGCCCTCGGCCCTGGCGTTCGCCGCGGCGCTTGCTTCGAAACCCTACGACATGGAGCGGATGGCACGGCTTCGGCGGCGCCTGGAAGAGGGCGTGAAAGCCGCTGGAGGCGTCGTTATTGCCGAAGATGCGCCCCGCGTGCCGACCATCGGCGCTGTCTCCCTCCCCGGCGGATCTAGCGCTGCGCTTCTCGTCCAGCTCGACCTTGCGGGCTTTGCAGTCAGCGCGGGAAGTGCCTGCTCCTCCGGCAAGGCGAAGGCCAGCCACGTCCTGGCCGCGATGGGCGTTCCCGACGCCATCGCCGCGGGCTTCCTTCGGATGAGCTTCGGTCCCGAGACCAGCGAGCCGGAAGTCGACGCTTTCGTCGCCGAATTCGCGCGGATTGCGGAAAGGACCGCAGCGAAGGCGGCATGATCTATCTCGATTACCAGGCGACGACGCCGGTCGCTCCCGAAGCCGCGGCGGCGATGCGGCCGTGGATCGAGGAGAGATTCGCCAATCCCCATTCGCCGTCTCGCGAAGGCCGGGAAGCGGCAGCGGCGATCGAGGTCGCGCGCAGGCAGGTCGAGCAGGCGGTCGGGCTTAAGGGGGGCACTCTTGCCTTCACTGGAAGCGCCACCGAGGCGATCAATTGGGCGATCAAGGGCACGCTCGAGAAGGCGCTGCCGGGCCGCAACCGGATCGTTACGGTCGGAACGGAGCATGCCGCGGTTCTCGACACGTGCCGATGGCTCGAGGCCAAAGGCATTGAAATCACCCATCTTCCAGTGGGAAGGGACGGGCTGCTCGCTCTCGATGACGTCATGGCGGCGTTGGACGAACACGTTGCGCTGGTCGCAGTGATGCTCGTCAACAATGAGATCGGAGTCATCCAGCCGGTCGCCGAGATTGCACGCCTGGCGCACGAAGCCGGCGCGCTGATGCTGTGCGATGCCGTGCAGGCGCTCGGCCGCATCGAAGTTCCAGAGGGACCGGATCTCGTCGCCGTCTCCGCGCACAAGATCCACGGGCCGAAAGGGATTGGCGCTCTCTGGATGCGCAAGGGTGCCGAGCCGGTGCCGTTTATCCATGGCGGTGGCCAGGAGCAGGGCCTTCGCTCGGGCACGCTGTCGCCGGCTCTGTGCGTCGGCTTCGGTGCCGCGGCAAGGCTCGCATCGGACCGTTTCGAGCAGGACGAAGAGCATATCGAGCGCCTCTGGAGGGCTGCAATCGACGCGCTTGGCTCGGCGTGGATCGTGAACGGAACCATCGACCGCCGGTATCGAGGGAATCTCAATATCAGGCGAGAAGGCATTGATGCGGCACGTTTAATTTCTGACTTGCGCGATATCGCATTCTCTTTGGGAAGCGCCTGTGCAAGCGGCTCGGGCCGGCCGAGCCACGTCCTTCGGGCAATCGGCCTCAGTGACCGCGAAGCCCGCTCGTCGATCCGGCTCGGCTTCGGCCGCTACACGACTAAGCAGGAGCTCTCCGGCGCCCTTCGGCGGATCAACGAGGCGGCGGAAGCCCAGGAGCGCTTCGCCGCGTGATCAGGGTTCGCTTCTACAAGGCCGACGGGACTCTCGACAAAGAGGTCGAGGCCAAGCCCGGCCAGCGGCTGCTCGATGTCGCCTGGGCGGCCAGGCAGCCGCTCGAGGGCGCCTGCGAAGGCGTCATGGCCTGCTCGACATGCCACGTCATCGTCGACAAGGCCGATTTCGAGAAATTGCCTGCGGCGAGCGACGAGGAAGAGGACATGCTCGACTTCGCCGCCCACGCCACGCGCACGTCGAGGCTCGCCTGCCAGATCTTCCTCACCGAGGAGATGGAGAGCCTGACGGTTCGGATCCCGCCGAGCGTTAGGAACTGGCTCCGCGGCTAATCGCCGCCGTTGCCGCCCTGCCACTGGTGCCGGTGGTACCGGTTCCTGGCGAAATTCACCTTGGGCCGGAGCGCCTCGAGCTCCCCAAGATCGAGCCTCGCGTCTCGGTTGGTGTCGAGGAGCTGGAAGCGGCTGGACGCCGCCGCGGTGAACTCGGCGGCCGCGATGGTGTGGTCCAGGTTGGTATCGGCCGCGGTCACCGGCTCGGGGATGTTCAGCAAGCCGAATTTCCCTGCGCCTTCGAGCCCCGTCAGAGGATCGTCGGGCGCCGGAGCGTCGGGATCGCCACTAGCGTCAGCGCCGGCGTCCGGTGTGCCGCTCCCCGGGCCCGCATCATAGCTTCGTCCGGCTCGCATCAATCGGGGCGACCATCCAACCTGGATTTCCGGCGCGACGACCCATTCGTAACGGTGGATTTCGTCGAATCCGATCTTGCCGTCATGGTCGGTGTCGAGAGTGCCGAAGAAACGCGCGCCGTCGTTCGCGAATTCGAGCAGCGACAATGAACCGTCGTGATTCGTGTCCGCCTGCCTGAACCAGTCGACAAGCGGGTCGTCGTCGGCCGCCGACGCGTGAAACGGCTCGCCCATCGGGCTGATGAAGACGCGCTGGACCAGGTGTTGGGGAGCCCGAGCGGCTGCCGGGACCCCCGGCTGCGACGCGGCAAGCGCCATGGAGAGGAGCAGGGCAGGATTGGGCATAGGCAGCCTCCGGAAAGTATCGCTGCCTTCAGTCCGCTGTGCTGAACCGAGAATGAAGGGGCCATGCCTTGCAGCATTGCAGCCGTTCGCCCATATGCGCCGCGGGAGCCGGGCGGACGGGGCTGTCGCCAACCTGGTCAGATCCGGAAGGAAGCAGCCACAACGATTTCGTCCCGGGTCGTTCCGGTTCCCACCTCTTCCTCCGCCGCTTTGCTCGCAATCGAACCGAGCGGCGCTTAGAACAGCCCTGATGACCGACGAATCGCCCGGACTTGGATTGGACCTGCCCGAGGACAATCCCGCCTCGCCCTATCGGGTCCTCGCCCGCAAATATCGCCCGCAGACGTTCGATCAGCTGATCGGGCAGGACGCGATGGTGAGGACGCTCGCCAATGCGATCGAGCGGGGCCGGATCGCCCATGCCTTCCTGCTCACCGGCGTCCGCGGGGTCGGCAAGACGTCGACGGCGCGGCTGATCGCCAAGGCGCTGAACTGCATCGGTCCGGACGGGCAGGGGCAGCCGACGATCCAGCCGTGCGGGGCTTGCGAGCATTGCCGGGCGATCGCCGAAGGCCGCCACATCGACGTGGTCGAGATGGATGCCGCCTCGCATACGGGTGTCGACGACATCCGCGAGATCATCGACGCCGTCCGCTACGCCTCGGTCTCGGCGCGCTACAAGATCTACATCATCGACGAAGTTCACATGCTTTCCAAGAGCGCGTTCAACGCGTTGCTCAAGACTCTTGAGGAACCACCTGAACATGTGAAATTCCTGTTCGCGACCACCGAGGTGAACAAGGTGCCGGTGACGGTGCTGTCGCGGACCCAGCGGTTCGACCTTCGCCGAATCGACCCCGAAAAGCTGGTCGCGCACTTCGCCGAAGTGGCGAAGGCGGAGGGCGTCGAGGTGGAAGCGGATGCACTTGCGATGATCGCCCGCGCCGCCGAAGGGTCGGCGCGCGACGGCCTCTCCATCCTCGACCAGGCGATCGCCCACGGCGGCGGCACGGTCACGGCCGAGCAGGTCCGCGACATGTTGGGCCTTGCCGACCGAAGCCGGATCCGCGACCTGCTCGAGCTGGTCCTGCAGGGCGATTCGACCGCCGCGCTCAACGGGATGGACGAGGCGCACGACCTCGGCATGGACCCGGCATCGATCCTCCGCGGGCTGATGGAGGCGCTTCACTCCGCCACTCGGGCCAAGGCCGGCGCTCAGACCGAGGCGCTGCTTTCCACGGAGCAGAGGGATTTTTCCGAGAAGCTTGCGGACAGGCTGACCTGGGGCCAGATCCATCGCCTTTGGCAGATGCTCCTGAAGGGCCTTTCCGACGTCAATATCGCGCCCGACCCGCAGGAAGCCGCGACCATGGCGATCCTGCGCCTGATCCACTCCGCAGAGCTTCCCGATCCGGCCTCGCTGCTCCAGCAGCTTGGCGCAGGCGCAACGGCACCTGCTGCTGCCGCTGCGGTGCCGAAATCCGCGCCGTCGGCTCCGTCTGCGCGGCTTCCGGCCGATTTCCCTGCGCTCATCCAGGCGCTGGAGAGCGACGGCAAGCATCAGCTCGCGATCCAGCTCCACGACCAGGTGGGGCTGGTGCGCTATGCCCCTCCGGAGCTGGCCGTGAAGCCGCTTCGCCCGCTCGGCTCCGACTGGACGCGCGAGCTTTCGGCGATCCTGAAGGGGATCACCGGCGCCAGCTGGACCGTTACCATCGCCGACGAGGGCGCCGAGCCCTCGCTTCTGGAGCAGGAGAAGATGGCCGAGGAACAGGTCCGCGCCGAAGTTCTCCAGGACCCGTCGGTGAAGGCCGCGATGGACGCTTTCCCGGATTCCGAGCTCGAATCCTTCTCTTTGACCAAAGGTGCGTGACATGCCCGAGATGCCCAACCTCGATGAAATCATGAAGATGGCCCAGAACGTTCAGGCCGAAATGGAAAAGGCGCAGGAGACTCTCGGCAGGATCGAGGTCGAGGGCGCCGCGGGCGGCGGGCTGGTGAAGATCCGGGCAACCGCCAAGGGGCAGATCAACGCAGTCGAGATCGACGAGAGCCTGCTCCAGCCGAGCGAGAAGGCGATGCTGGAAGACTTGATTGCCGCCGCGATCAACGATGCGCGGGCCAAGGCCGATGCCGCAGCGGCGCCGGAGCTGCAGAAGATGACCAGCGGAATGCCCCTCCCGCCGGGGTTCAAGCTTCCGTTCTAATATTAACTTTCGTCTGACCGGCTTGTTTGCAGCCAGAATTGAGTCATGATGCCGCCTTCCAGCCGGGGGCGGCGAATGACGTTGGGCGCGATGCAGGACTGGCCGCTGCGCGTAATGCGCCTCGTCGACCATGCGGAGCGCGAGCATGGCGACGGCGAGATCGTCTCGGCCTGGGCGGACGGGACGCTCACCCGCACGAACTGGCGCGAGGTCGCCCACGAGGCGCGGCAGATGGCGCAGGCGCTCGAGCGGCTGGGCATCCGGCCCGGAGACCGCGTCGCCACGCTCGCGATGAACCACAGCCGCCACCTCACCGCCTGGTACGGCGCATGCGGGATGGGCGGCGTGCTCCACACGATCAACCCGCGCCTGTTCGACGACCAGCTCGGCTATATCGCCGACCACGCCGAAGATCGCGTCCTCCTCTACGACCGTGTGTTCCAGCCGATCGTCGACCGGATGAAGCCGCGCTGGCGAACGATCGAGCATTACATCTGTTTCGACCCCGCCGACGGCGAGCAGGGCTTCGCCGACTGGATCGCCGGCGAGAGCGGCGACTATCGCTGGGTCGAGGGCGACGAGCGCGAGCCGTGCGGCCTCTGCTACACGTCCGGAACCACCGGCAACCCCAAGGGCGTGCTCTACGAGCACCGCTCGACCGTCCTCCACACGATGGCGTCGATCACGCCCGATGTGTTCGGCCTCTCGCGGCAGGCGGTCGTGCTTCCGATCGTCCCGATGTTCCACGCCAACGCCTGGGGAATCCCCTGGTCGGCGCCGGCGAGCGGAGCCAAGCTGGTGCTGTCCGCCGACTACCGGCCGGAACGCATGTGCAGGCTCTTCCGCGACGAAGGTGTAACCCATTCGGCGGGCGTTCCGACGGTCTGGCTGACGATGATCGAATATGTAGAACGAACCGGCGAGGAGCTCGGCAGGCTCAAGCGGGTCACGATCGGCGGTTCCGCCGCACCGCGCGCGATGATCGACTGGTTCCGCAAGCGCGGGATCGACATCGGCCATGCCTGGGGAATGACGGAAACCTCGCCGATCGGCACCTGTTGTTCGAAGCCTGCCGATTGGGACTCGCTGGATCCCGATCAGCAGCTCGAGCTGGTCGCGAAGCAGGGAAGGGCGCCGTTCGGAGTCGAGCTCCGTGTCGTCGACGACGAAGGCAATGAGCTTCCGCGCGACGGTGCCTCGTCCGGCCGGCTGCAGTGCCGCGGCCCGTGGGTCGTGAAGCGCTATTTCAAGGACGACCGCGACTGCATCGACTCCGGGGGCTGGTTCGACACCGGCGACGTCGCCGTCCTCCATTCCGACGGAACGATGCAGATCACCGACCGCGCCAAGGACGTCATCAAGTCGGGCGGCGAGTGGATCAGCTCGATCGACCTCGAGAATGCCGCAGTCGGCTGTGCGGGAGTGGCGGAGGCGGCGGCAATTGCGATCCCGCACCCGAAATGGGACGAAAGGCCGCTCCTGCTCGTCGTTCGCGCGGAGGGGAGTCGGGTGACTGAACAGCAGATCCGCGACCATCTCCGCGGCTGCGTCTCAAGCTGGTGGCAGCCGGACGCCATCGAGTTCGTCGACGAGCTTCCCCACAGCGCCACCGGCAAGCTCAGCAAGAAGACGCTGCGCGAGCAATATCGCGACTATCGCTTCAAGGATGCGGCCCACATGGTCGGTCGCGACTAGAAAAATCCCGCCCGGCACACTAATTCGCCCCCAACCTTCCAGCACTTTCGACAAGGACACCCGCGACCCAATGGCCGCCCAATATGCTTATGTGATGAAGGACATGACCAAGTCCTTCCCCGGCGCCCAGAAGCCGGTGCTCAACCATATCAACCTGCAATTCTACCACGGCGCCAAGATCGGCATCGTCGGCCCGAACGGCGCCGGCAAGTCGACACTGATGAAAATCATGGCCGGCATCGACAAGGATTATCAGGGCGAGGCCTGGCCCGGCGAGAACGTCACGGTCGGCTATCTGCCGCAGGAGCCGCAGCTCGATCCGTCGAAGAATGTGCTGGAGAACGTCAAGGACGGGGCGCGCGACGTCGCCGACATGGTCGACCGCTTCAATGCCATCTCGGCAGAAATGGGCGATCCCAAGGACGACACGGATTTCGACAAGCTCATGGAGGAGATGGGCGAGCTCCAAGGCAAGATCGACGCCGTCGACGGCTGGACCCTCGACAACCAGCTGGAAGTCGCGATGGAGGCTCTGCGCTGCCCGCCGTCGGATTGGCCGGTCGACAAGCTGTCGGGAGGAGAGAAGCGCCGGATCGCGCTCACCCGCCTTCTGATCCAGAAGCCGTCGATCCTGCTCCTCGACGAGCCGACCAACCATCTCGATGCCGAGAGCGTCCAGTGGCTGGAAGCGCATCTCAAGGACTATCCGGGCGCGGTGCTGATGATCACCCACGACCGCTATTTCCTCGACAATGTGGTCAGCTGGATCCTCGAATTGGATCGCGGCAAATACTTTCCGTACGAGGGTAATTATTCGACCTATCTCGAGAAGAAGGCGAAGCGCCTCGAGCAGGAGGAGCGCGAGGAATCCGGCCGCCAGAAGGCGATCCGTGACGAGCTTGAGTGGATCCGGCAGGGACCGAAGGGCCGGCAGGCGAAATCCAAGGCCCGTATCGCCAAGTTCGACCAGCTCGTTGCCGCGCAGGAAAAGCATGTCCCCGGCAAGGCGGAAATCCTCATCCAGGTGCCCGAGCGCCTGGGCGGCAAGGTCATCGAGGCGAAGAACCTCAGCAAGGCCTATGGCGACAAATTGCTGTTCGAGGACCTGTCGTTCAACCTGCCGCCGGGCGGAATCGTCGGGGTGATCGGGCCGAACGGCGCCGGCAAGTCGACCCTGTTCAAGATCATCACCGGTCAGGAACAGCCCGATTCAGGGTCGATCGACATCGGCCCGACGGTGCACCTCGGCTACGTCGACCAGAGCCGCGACCACCTCGATGGTTCCAAGAACGTCTGGGAGGAGATTTCGGACGGGCTCGACTATATGAAGGTCAACGGCCACGACCAGTCGACACGCGCTTACGTCGGCGCCTTCAACTTCAAGGGCCAGGACCAGCAGAAGAACGTCGGCAAGCTCTCGGGCGGAGAGCGCAACCGCGTCAACATCGCCAAGATGCTCAAGCGCGGCGGCAACGTGCTGCTATTGGACGAGCCGACCAACGACCTCGACGTCGAGACTTTGGGCGCGCTCGAGGAAGCGATCGAGAATTTCGCCGGCTGCGCGGTGGTGATCAGCCACGACCGCTTCTTCCTCGACCGGCTTGCGACGCACATCCTGGCATTCGAGGGCGACAGCCGCGTCGAATGGTTCGAGGGCAATTTCGAAGCCTATGAGCAGGACAAGATCCGCCGCCTCGGCGAGGAAGCGACCCGCCCGCACCGGACGACCTACCGTAAGCTTACGCGCTAAAGCGAATTCAGTTGCGGACTGCGGAGCGGATGGATTCGCGAATATCGTCGCGGATCCTCTGCTGGATTTGATCCCGGACGACATCCCGATCGCCATCGGAAAGCTGTTTTTCGCGGTCGATCTGGTCCTTGAGCCGGTCGACTTCGGCGCGCTCGGCGTCGCGGCTGGATATGGCTTGGCGGATCTCAGCGTCGTCGGAATGACGCAATTTCACCAGTGCGAGCTGCGTTTCCGCCGAAACCAATCGCCCGACAGCGTCGCCCAATGCCCGCTTGGTTTCCGGAGCGACGTCGATCGATTTTCCGTCGGAGCCCATGACCTGGATTCGGTCGAAGCTGCGGTCAATGCTGCGATCGATCCGGGCCTCGATCCCGCGGTCGGTGGCCGCACCGCTGTCCCAGCCGAACAGCAGGTCACGCTGCTGCACGGCCAAACCCGCGACGATCGCGACGCCGGTCAAGAATATCCAGAATAATCGGCTTGCCATGAGCGCGCCTCTCGCAGCTGTATCATATGAATAATACTGGATTGCTCCGCTGCGAAGCCGGTTTCGCCAATCGCCGGGATTCATTCTACTCTTGGAGGATGGCAGAGCCGGCAACCGCGATTTGGGTCACCGCCCCCATTTGGCTCTGGTCGGGGGAGGGCGGGACCTGGCACTTCATCACCGTGCCCGCGGAGGACGCGGTGGAATTTCGGGCGGAGAGTCTCTCCCGCCCCGGCGGGTTCGGCTCGGTCAAGGTCGAGGCGACGATCAACGGCGTCACCTGGCGCACGTCGGTGTTCCCGCAGAAGAGCGGGGGCTACATCCTTCCGGTGAAGGCGAAGGTGCGCCGCGACGCCGGCATTTCTGCCGGCGACACGGTCACGGTCAGGCTCGGCCTAGTCTTCGGCTAGGCTGCGCTCGCCGCCCGGGGCGGCATAGCCCTGGACCGGCGAGGCCTTGCTCGCGATGATCTTGTCGACGCTGAAATTCCCGGCCCCGACGACGAAGAGCGTCAGGAAGATGAAGCAGTAGAGGATCGCGCCTTCGCCCATGTTGAGGATGGGGAAGAAGCCCTGCTGGGCGTGCACGTACCAGTATGCGACCGCCATCTCGCCGGCGAGAAGGAAGGCGACCCAGCGCGTCCAAAGGCCGATGATGAGCAGGAAGCCTCCGACCAGCTCGAAGATTCCTGCAACCCAGGGCAGCGACCACATGGCGGGGTGCGCCATGTCGGTTGCGGGGAAGGCGAGCAACTTGGCGGTGCCATGTTCGAAATAAAGCAATGCCGTCACGATTCGAAGGACGCCGATGGCGGTAGGCGCCCAGCGCTCGGAAAATTCGTCAGGTCCAACCTCGTACATAAACCGCACCCCCAATTGCCTTGAGCTACGAAGATGACGCGTACAGGCCGCACGGGCCACAGACCCGGCACGGACGGCAGGCCTTCATAGCCCCCTCCAATCGCGCCGAGAAGCCTGTCTGAGCGGAGTGCTCGCCGCTATTCGCCGGTCGTCAGGGTCGCGGCGCTCGCGTCATAATCCCGCGCCATGGTGGCGAGGATTTCGGAGGTCTGGGTATCGCTGGTCGCCCGCGCTAGCCTTCGGCAACGGGCGGCCTGTTCGGCAAGCTCGCCCGCCTGTTCGTGGGTGACGTCGATGAACAGGTTCACCGCGCCCTCGAATTCGCCCTGTTCGTCGAAATAGGGCGTCGGGAAGACGCGGCAGGCGACGCGCCGCCCGTCGGGCCGCTCGGCGATCACGATCTCGTTGCGGATTTCCCGCCGCTCGCGGATCGCCCGCGCCATCGGGCACTGGTCGTGCGGCATCGGCTCGCCAGCCATCGAATAGAGCTTCCAGGTGACGCACCAGCGGTCGGCCCCGGCCTGGGGCTCGCGGCCGACAAGGTCGACGCAGTCCTGGTTCCAATGGATGACGGTTCCATCGGCATCCGTCGTGTAGACTGGGACAGGAAGTTCATCGAGAACGACGCGCCAGTCCGGCCGCTCCTGGAGAGCGGCAAGCGCAGTATCAAGAATGCGGATCGTGGTTCCGGTCGCGAGCATCAGTTCGGCAGCGATTAACTTGGATTAGGGCGTGAACCGCCTCGCAGCTCTTCTGTTCCGGAAAATCCGGGGTCCGGTTCGCCTTGGTGCCGCCCTGTGTCGGCAAGGCAACAGATCGGGCGTCAGTCCTTTTCGGAAACGACCTCCTCCGCCGGCTGCGGCGGCCGCTCGCCCTGGCCGTGGGCGATATGCTCGCTTTTCTTCACGCTCTCGTGCCGGTTGGGATCGGTCGCCCGTTCCTTGTCGACCCTGGAGCCGAGGTCGGTCTGCAGGCTCCCGCCTTCGCTGCCTTGCCGGTGCTCGCCCTTCAGCGATTCCTCTTCGGCCGCGGTGATGATGTCGCTGTCGTCATTCTCCCGCGCTGTTTCCGCTCGGCGCTCGCCTCTAGTCTGGTCCATTGTGCTTCCTCTCGGGAAGCGAACGGAAGGAGGCGACGCGGGTTCCGCTAGCGGAGGCGCTTGACCAGCAACCTGCCGTCCGGGCCCGTCTTGACGTCGAAGTTGGGGATCGACCGAAGCAGGTCCGACAGCCGCGTGTAGCCGTAGTTGCGGGTCGCGAAGCTGGACACCGCCTTCGCCCGCTGCCCGAGTTCCGACAGGGTCGTATAGCCTTCCTCGTCCCGCTCCGACGCCTTGTAGGCGTGGCCGAGCAGCTCCAGCAGCGCCTCGTCCACCGGCCGCTCCTCGACCTGCGGCTCCGTCTGGCCCTCCACCGGCTGGTTCGCGACCAGCGCGGCAACGTCGAAGAAGCGGGTGCAGCCCTGGCGGAAGCTCAGGGGGGTCTTGGCGGTTCCGAAGCCGTAGACGTCGAGGCCGTTCTCGCGAATGCGCTGCGCGAGCGGAAGGAAGTCGCTGTCGGACGACATGATCCCGAAGCCGTCGACATTGCCCCGGTAGAGAAGGTCCATCGCATCGATGGTCATGCGCATGTCGGTCGCGCTCTTGCCTTTGACGACGTCGAATTGCTGCATGGGAACGATCGAATAGAGCCCCGACAGGTCGCCCCAGCCCTTGAGGCTCGCCTTCGCCCAATTGCCGTAGGCGCGGCGGATGTTGATGGTCCCAAGCTCGCCCAGCACCAGCAGGACCTCGTCGAGATGCTCCGGCGACGCGTTGTCGGCGTCGATCAGCAACGCGATGTTCGAATCGGCTCTATTGCCGTTACCGTTACTCATCCGATACATTCCTTCACGTCGGCGCGTCTTAGCCGATTAATGCGGGAACGAAACGCCTCGTTGTGCACTGATTCCGCATCGGGTCCGGGGGCAGTTTGGAGGACGATTGAAATGAAACGTCTCGCACTTACCGCCGCGGTGGCAGGCGCGATCGGCCTGACCGGCTGCGCGACCAATCCGTACGGCTACGGCTACGATCCCTATTACGGCTACAACCAGCCCTACGGCTACAATAACAACAGCCAGCTCGGTAACGCCGCTGCCGGTGCAGCGATCGGCGCGGCCGGTGGTGCTGTTGCCGGCGCGGTCATTCCGGGCGTCAGCACCGGCGAAGGCGCCATCGCGGGCGCGATCCTGGGCGGAGTCCTGGGCGCGGTCGTGAACGGGCGGCAATATTACCGCGATACACGCGGCTATTGCTATTATGTCGACCAATACGGTCAGCCGCACTACAATTACAACGTCCGCTGCTAGCCTTCGGACAGCTGTGATTTCGCTCGACGGGGCGGGGACCATCCCCGTCCCGTCGATTGCATTTGCGACCGGTCCGTTCCGTTTTCGCCACGGCTCACGGACGAAAACCATGCCCAAAGGAACGAAACTGCCTTTGGCGGGCTGATTCCCGCGTGGAGGAGTTGGGCCACCCTTTGGAGGGCATGAACATGCAACGTCTATTCGTTTCCGCAGCTGCCGCGGCAAGTCTCGCGCTCAGTGGCTGCGCAACCAGCCCGAACTACGATCATGCGGTCGCCAGCACCGCGACGGGCGCCGCGGTTGGCGCCGGTGTCGGAGCTGTCGCCGGATCCGTGCTTCCCGGCCTAGGCACCGGAACCGGAGCCATTGCCGGCGCGGTCCTGGGCGGCGCGCTCGGTGCAGTGGTTGGCGGACGGCAATATTATCGCGACACGCGCGGTTATTGCTATTACGTCGATCGCTACGGCCAACCGCATTATAATTACAGCGTAAGGTGTTAAGCTGAATTGCTCAGGCGGGGCGGAAGGTACCTTCCGCCTCGTCGAGCACATAGAGAACGCCTTCCGCGATCGCGAAATGGGCGCCGTGAAGCTTCAGCTTCCCGGCGTTCTCGCGTTCGGCGATCCACGGGAAGGTGCGCAAGTTCGCTAGGCTGAGCTTCACCGCTTCCCATTCCATCTCGCGCACCGCGTCGGCGTCGATATGATGGTGATGCTCCAGAACCTGGTCCCGCACCGGGTGAAGCATCGAGACCCAGTCGGAGATGAAACGGCCTTCGCCCGGGGGGGCGTCGTCGAACTTTCCGGTCAGTGCCGCGCCGCATCCGCCGCACGAGCCATGGCCGAGGACGAGTATCTCCTCGACTTCGAGCTGCGTGACCCCGAACTCCAATGCTGCGGACGTGCCGTGAAGGCCGGCACTCGTCTCATAGGGCGGAGCCAGCGCAGCGATATTGCGGACCACGAAGATTTCGCCTGGGCGGGCATCGAAGACCATGGCGGGGTCCGTGCGGCTGTCGGCACAAGCCATGACCAGCACTCTCGGGCTCTGGCCTTCGGCGAGCTCCGCCCATCGCTCGCGCTCCTTGGGCCATTCATTGTCGCGGAATCGGCGGTAACCTTCGATCAGTCGGGTAAAGCGTGGCATGGCCGCCGAGCTAAAGCGCGCGGGCGGGGCTGGCAAGGCGGGGCGCCCGTCGCTATCTGGCGGCCATGAACGCTCCCGCAGCCGTCCCTCCGAAACAGCGCAAGCCCGACTGGATCCGGGTGAAGGCGCCGACCAGCCCCGGTTATCACGCGACCCGGCGGCTGATGCGTGACCTCAACCTGGCGACGGTCTGCGAGGAAGCGGCCTGCCCGAACATCGGCGAGTGCTGGACCAAGAAGCATGCCACGGTGATGATCCTTGGCGACACCTGCACGCGCGCCTGCGCCTTCTGCAACGTGAAGACCGGGATGCCGCGGATGGTCGATCCGCTTGAGCCCGAGCATGTCGCCACCGCGGCGGCCGAGCTCGGCCTCGAGCATATCGTGGTCACCTCGGTCGATCGCGACGATTTGCCGGACGGCGGCGCGTCGCAGTTCGTGAAGGTCATCAAGGCGCTTCGGCGCAATACGCCGTCGACGACGATCGAAATCCTGACTCCGGACTTCCGCAACAAGAGCGAAGCCGCCGTCGAGGCGATCGTCGACGCTGGGCCGGACGTCTACAACCACAACCTCGAAACCGTGCCGCGGCTCTATCCGACGATCCGCCCCGGCGCGCGCTACTATGCGTCGCTGCGCCTGCTGGAGCAGGTGAAGCGGCACGATCCGCGGATTTTCACCAAGTCGGGCGTGATGGTCGGTTTGGGCGAGCAGCGGCTCGAAGTGCACCAGGTGATGGACGACATGCGCTCTGCGGGCGTCGATTTCCTGACAATGGGCCAGTATCTCCAGCCGACTCCCCGCCACGCCAGGGTCGAGGAGTTCGTCACTCCTAAGGCCTTCGACGCTTATGCCGCGATTGCGCGGGCCAAGGGCTTCCTTCTTGTCGCCGCCTCGCCGCTGACACGCTCGAGCTATCACGCCGGCGACGATTTCAAGAAGATGCAGGCGGCCCGAACGGCTCAGCTGGAGCGGGCGAAAGGCTGATGCCGCGGCACAGCGAGACGCGCCATCTTCCCTACACCCCCGAACAATTGTTCGAACTCGTCGCCGACGTCGGGCGCTATGACGAATTCCTGCCCTGGGTAGTGGCCGTTCGAATCCGGTCGTCGAGCGAAACGGAAACGGTCGCCGACCTCGTCGTCGGCTTCAGCGCCTTCAAGGAGCGCTTCACAAGCCGCGTCGTGAAGCACCGGCCCGACCGCATCTGCGTCGACTATATCGAGGGGCCGCTGAAATATCTCCACAACGAGTGGGAATTCGAGCGTGCCGCCGACGGCGGGACGAACCTCCATTTCTCGGTGGACTTCGCGTTCAAGTCGCGGCTGTTCGAAACGCTCGCGGGCCAGATGTTCGACCGTGCGCTCCGGCGGATGACCGGCGCCTTCGAGCGCCGCGCCGCTGCACTTTACGGCATCAGCAGCTCGAGCGCGCAGAGCGCCGCCTGAAGCCGCACTCCGGCCCGGTCCTTCTCCTCGAACAATTTCTGGTCGGCGACGATCTGCGACGGGTCGGAGCCGCGCTCGGCGCGGGCGAACACGACGGTTCCCACCGGCTTTGCCGGAGTCCCGCCCCCCGGCCCAGCGATTCCCGTAATTGCAACCGCAAGATCGGCCTTCGATGCGGAGAGCGCTCCGCGTGCCATCGCCCAGGCCGTCGCGACGCTCACCGCGCCGAACGTTTCGACGACTTCTTCGCTGACCCCGAGATCGTCGATCTTGGACGCGTTCGAGTAGGTGACGTAGCCGGCTTCGAACACGTCTGACGCGCCCGGAATCTCGGTGAGCGCGGCGGAGACGAGCCCGCCGGTGCAGCTCTCCGCGACGGCCACGGTTCGGCCGAGCCTGCGGTTGGCGTCGATGACCTCCTTGGCCTTGTCGTACAGCGCCTGCGGAAGCAGCCGTTCGGTCATTACTCACTCTCCAAACGAATGTTCGCGACCGCCTGGGCGGCAATGCCTTCGCGGCGGCCGGTGAATCCAAGTCCTTCGGTCGTCGTCGCCTTGATGCTGACCTGCCCCTCGTCGAGACCAAGAATGGCGGCGACACTGCGTTTCATTTCCAAGCGATGGGGGCCGACCTTCGGTTCCTCGCAGATGATCGTGCAATCGACATGGTCGATCATTCCGCCACGCTCGCGGATGAGCCCGGCGGCATGGGCCAGGAACCGGTCGGACGAAGCACCTTTCCACCGCGGGTCCGATGGCGGGAAATGCTCGCCGATGTCGCCGAGGCCGCCAGCTCCGAGCAAGGCGTCGGCGATCGCGTGCAGGACGACGTCCGCATCGCTGTGGCCGGCAAGGCCGCGCGAATGCGGGATGGCGATTCCACCCATCATGACCGGTCCGTCTCCGGCGAAGGCATGGACGTCGAAGCCGAGGCCCGTGCGCGGCGTCAGGCGAGCGGCGAGCCAGGCCTCGGCGCGGCGGAAGTCGGAAGGAGTCGTGATCTTTTCGAGTGCCGGGTCGCCCTCGACTGCGGCGACCCTTAGCCCCGCTGCCCGGGCGACGGTCGTCTCGTCGGTAGGAGCTTCACCCGTCCAGCGATCATAGGCCGAGCGCAGGGCATCGAGCCGGAATGCCTGGGGTGTCTGGACGCGGACCATGCCGCGGCGGTCAACCGCGTCTTCCAGCCTGTCGGACGCCCTCGCAAGCGTGTCCCCGACTGCAAGGACCGGAGCCGCTCCGTCGAAGAATTCCAGCGGTGCGAGGAGGCGATCGATCACGGCCGGCGGGCAGAAGGGACGGGCTGCATCATGGACCAGCACCGCGTCGCCCTCGATTTGGGCGAGGCCGGCGCGGACCGAGTCCGCTCGTTCGGCGCCCCCTTCGACAAGGCTGCCGACGTCGAGGCCCGACAGCGCGCCTTGGGCAAGCTCCTGCTGCCCGGCCCCGATCACCACCCGCACCCTCGCGACGGCGGGATGCGAGGCGAGCGCCTCGACGGCGCGCCGAAGCACGGGCTTTCCGCCAAGCAGCCGATATTGCTTGGGCAGTCCGCCGACGCGTTCGCCTTTTCCGGCGGCGACGATTAGGGCCGTGGTTGTCATTCGCGCGGGCCTCTAGGCCGCCTCGCCTTGTCCGCCAAGGGTTGTTCCACTATCTCCGCCGCTCCCATGAGCAGTGTGAAGCCCATCCAGATCGGTCCCGTGCGGATCGAAGCGCCGGTTATCCTGGCGCCGATGACGGCTGTCACCGACCTGCCGTTCCGGCGCGCCGTCAAGCGCTACGGTGCGGGGCTCACGGTCACGGAGATGATCGCCAGCCAGGCGATGGTCCGCGAAACCCGCCAGTCGCTCCAGAAGTGCCTGTGGGACCCGTCGGAAGAACCGGTCTCGATGCAGCTTGCCGGGTGCGAGCCGCAGGTCATGGCTGAAGCCGCGAAGCTCAACGAGCAGCGCGGTGCGGCGATCATCGACATCAACATGGGCTGCCCGGTGAAGAAGGTCGTCAACGGCTGGGCCGGCTCGGCGCTGATGCGCGACCTCAAGGGCGCGGCCGCGATCATCGAGGCGACGGTCAAGGCCGTGGAGGTGCCGGTGACGCTCAAGACGCGCATGGGCTGGGACCACAACAGCCTCAACGCGCCCGAGCTCGCCCGGATCGCCGAAGACCTCGGCGTTCAGATGATCACCATCCACGGCCGCACCCGCTGCCAGATGTACAAGGGCATTGCCGACTGGAGCTTTGTCCGCCGGGTGAAGGACGCGGTCTCGGTCCCGGTGATCGTCAACGGCGACATCAACAGTATCGACGACGCGCGCGAGGCGCTTCGCCAGTCCGGCGCGGACGGGGTGATGATCGGCCGCGGAGCCTATGGCCGTCCGTGGTTCGTCGCGCAGGCGATGAGCGATCTTTGCGGCGGTGGGTACCGCCCCGATCCCGATCTCGGCGAGCAGCTCGAGACTATGCTCGCCCAATATGACGAGATGCTGTCGCTCTATGGGACCCACACCGGCGTCAATCTCGCCCGCAAGCATATCGGCTGGTACACCAAGGGCCTGCCGGGGTCGGCGGAGCTTCGCAACCGCGTGAACCAGCAGGACGATCCGGCCGTTGTCGTGGCCATGCTGCGCGAATTTTACGCACCCTGGCTGACGCGTGAGGCAGCATAGACGCTCGCCTGTTCAGGAGGTCGACTTGGCCGCGTACCTGAAGCCCGCTTTCCTTGCCGCTTTCTCTGTGGTTTTTGCCGCTCCCGTCGTCGCGCAGGGCCAGGCGCCCGACCGCATCTCGCTGCGGCTGCTCGCTGCGCACAATTGGGAGCGCGCCCGAGCCGGCGTGCCGCCGCTTGTCTGGGACCCGGCGCTGGCCGCGTCCGCCGCCTCCTACGGGCCGGTGCTCGCCGCACTTGGCCGGCTCCAGCATTCGCCCGCGGACACGCGCCGCGGCCAGCGCGAGAATCTCTGGATGGGAACGCGAGGGGCATTCTCGCCCGAGCAGATGGTCGCCACCTGGACCAGCGAGAAACGCTATTTTCGCCCGGGGATCTTTCCTGACGTGAGCACGACCGGCAACTGGTTCGATGTTTCGCATTATACGACCATGATCTGGCGCACGACGACGCGCCTCGGCTGCGCCATCCACCGCACTCCGGACTGGGAATTCCTGATCTGCCGCTATTCGCCGCCGGGAAATATCGACGGCCGGCCGGTTCCGTGAAACAGCCGCTGGCCCGCGTCTGGCGGAGCGGCTAAGCCTCGGAATCGGACGTCCGGGGGCGGGAATGGCGAAACCTTCGATCTTGGCTGATTTGCGCCTGCCGGTGATCGGCGCGCCTTTGTTCATCATCTCCAATCCCAAGCTCGTGATCGCGCAATGCACCGCCGGGATCGTCGGCAGCTTCCCGGCTCTGAACGCGCGGCCGGCCTCGCAGCTGGACGAGTGGCTTCACGAGATCACCGAAGCGCTTGCGGTGCATGACCGCGAGAACCCGGACCGACCGGCAGCACCTTTCGCGGTCAACCAGATCGTCCACCGGTCCAACGACCGGTTCGAAGCCGACATGGCCGTCTGCGAGAAGTGGAAAGTTCCGATCGTCATCACGTCGCTCGGGGCACGCGAGGAGCTGAACCACGCCGTCCACGGATGGGGCGGAATCACGCTCCACGACATCATCGACGACCGCTTTGCCCGAAAGGCCGTCGCGAAGGGCGCCGACGGGCTGATCGCGGTCGCTGCCGGTGCAGGGGGACACGCCGGGCGCTGGTCTCCGTTCGCGCTCGTGCAGGAAATCCGGGCCTGGTTCGACGGTCCGCTGATCCTTTCCGGCGCAATCGCCACCGGATCGGCAATCCTCGCCGCCGAGGCGATGGGGGCCGATTTCGCTTATGTCGGGTCGCCCTTCATCGCTACTCCCGAGGCGCGCTGCTCCGACGCATATCGCCAGGCAATCGTCGAAGGGGGTGCCGCCGATATCATCAACAGCGCACTCTTCACGGGCATTCCGGGCAATTATTTGCGGTCGTCGATTGCCGCGTCCGGTCTGGACCCTGACGGGCTCGACACGTTGGAGTCGCTGCCGACCGAATTCGGCTCGGAAGGCTCAAGCCGAAGCAAGGCGTGGCGCGATATCTGGGGGTCGGGGCAGGGGATCGGCGCGATCGACAGGGTCCAGCCCGCGGCGGACTATGTCGCGCAACTGGACCGGCAATACAGGCAAGCGCGCGAGCGCCTGTGCGCCCTTACTGGCCGCTGAAGCCGCGCTCGAGGCGTCCCATCAGCGCCCGGGCCGGGCTGACCGGCGGCTCTTCGGCGAGGCTGCCTTCGTCGAGGCGCTTCACCCGGCCGTAGAGGTCGGAGCTGGCGGCGACGAGGCGCCTCGCCTCCTCCGGAAGGCGGGCGACGACTTCCGGATCGCTCTCCTGCGCGTGGCCGAGGCGCCGTTCGGGGCGGCGGCCTTCGCGGAACGGGATCTCGCCGCTTTCGATGGCGCGCTGCGTCAGCAGCCAGGCGACGATGTGCATGATCCGGGTCGTGACCCTCAGCGACTCGCAGGCGAAATTCACCCGAACGACCGGGTCGAGGAGCGAGCGGTGCTCACGGCCGGCCTCGTCGAAATAGGACCGCGCCTCGTCGGCCATCAGCATCGCTTCCGTGTAGAAGGAATCGACGAGCCGCGGAGTGATCCGGACTTCGGGAACGGGCGCTTCGCTTGAGTCGTCCATGAGCTGTAAATTGCCACTTTAATGTGCCTGCGGAAACGCGAAAGAGCGCGTCTGGGTGCCGGTTTGTCCCGAACCGGGACGAGGAATTTCGAGCCTTTCCGCACGACGGATCGCCCGCGCCGGCGGTCGGATGGATGTGACAGAGGCGAGACAAAGGCAATGAAAAGTGTTTTACTGGCTCTGTCTGTTCACTCGCTTACGAAAGGAACTGGCACCGATGGACAAGGTACAGGTCGATTCACTCGAATCGAAGCATGCAGCGCTCCACGCAATGATCGACGAAGAGGAGCATCGACCGCACCCGAACGAGGATCTTCTCCATCAGCTGAAGAAGGAAAAGCTCAGGCTCAAGGATGAGCTCGCCGGCCATATAGATCATTAGCCTGCCGGCAAAGGCGCCGGGCCAGTCGTCGCATATCGCGATCTGGACTGGGCCCCCGGCTCAGTCCTCCCGTATCTCGCTTTGGATGAGCGCCCCGCGCTCAGTCGTCGCGAGATATCTTCTCGATCCGCTCGTGGCGCTCCTGCGCCTCCAGGGTCATTGTTGCGATCGGCCGGGCCTCGAGGCGGGCCAGGGAAATCGGATCGCCGGTGACCTCGCAATAGCCATATTCGCCTTCGTAGAGCCTGCGGATCGCGCATTCGATCTTGGCGATCAGCTTGCGTTGCCGGTCGCGGGTTCGAAGCTCGATTCCCCAGTCGGTCTCGCTCGACGCGCGGTCGGCAATGTCGGGCTCGCGAAGCGAGTCGACCTGGAGCTGCGCCATCGTCTGGCGCGATTCATCGATAATAGCCTCTTTCCATTCGCGAAGCTTCTTTAGGAAATAGGCACGGTGGAGACCGCACATGAACTCCTCGTCCTCCGACGGGCGATAGCCCTCCGGAACGACGATGCGATCGAACGGAATCGACTTTTTATTGAAGAGATCGACTAGAGCAGTCGCCATTGAAACCCCTCCCACTCTTTCCGTCAGGCAGTTGGCCCGAGGGAACCCCGCATGTGCGCCCGCCGCCTCTGCGACCGGGCCCACCGGTGCAGCCGGAGGCGGATTCAACTAGACTTTCCCGGGACTTAGACCGGAAAAGTCGGTTATCCCCGACCGGGCCTATAGATAAGCGTTGTCAGCTTAACAAGCGCTGACGTCCGGCTATCCACGAAATCCACAAGCTGTTGCCGATATGGCGCAATTTCGATTTCGGGCGGCCTTGGTTGCGGGCTTCACTCGCCCCGCTATGACGGTCGGAATGCGGATCCTGCTCACCAACGACGATGGAATCAATGCGCGCGGCCTCGATCTGCTGGAGACGGTCGCGCAGGGCTTATCCGACGACATCTGGGTGGTTGCTCCGACCGAGGAGCAGTCCGGTGCCGGGCATTCGCTCACTCTTACGGAGCCCGTCCGAGTCCGGCGGCATGACAACCGGCGCTTCTCGGTGACCGGGACGCCGACCGACGCGGTGATGCTCGCGCTTGCCCACATCATGAACGATTCGCCGCCCGACCTGATCCTGTCGGGGATCAACCGCGGCGCGAATCTCGCCGAAGACGTGACCTATTCGGGCACCGTCTCGGCCGCGATGGAGGGCGCGCTTGCCGGAGTTCCCTCGATCGCGCTCAGCCAAAGCTATTCGCGCGAAGGGATGGGCGATCTCGTCCCGTTCGCGGCGGCCGAAGCGTGGGCGGAGAAAGTGCTCAAGGAGCTTGTCGATTACGAGCCCACTCCGGGAACTCTGATCAACGTGAACTTCCCGGCGCTGCCGCCCGAGGAGGTCAAGGGAATCCGCGTCTGCCGTCAGGGCATAAGGGATTACGGCCGGCTGAGGATCGTCAAGCGCACGGACCCGCGCGGCTACGACTATTTCTGGTTCGGCCTCGGGCCGATGGTGCAGACTCCCGGCCATCTGACAGATCTCGAAGCGATGAACGACGGGTTCGTAAGCGTCACGCCGCTTCACCTCGATCTGACCCACGACGAATCGCTCGACGTGCTGCGCGAGCGCTTTTCCTAGCTCGGCGGCTTCTCCTCGTAACTTTTGCGGGTCCCTCGCGTTGTGCGCGGGGAGACAGCATTTACGGGGGTTTGACTGCAGTTGCGTCCGTATCTGATTGCCGTCGGGCTCGTTGCTGCTGCCTTCGTTGTGCGGCTCGCTTTCGCGCCTGTGCTCGGCGGGCAGGCCGTCTTCCTGTTCTTTGTCGTGGCTGTGCTCGTCGCCGCGGTTCGTCTCGGGACACGTCCGGCGATCCTCGCGTCGCTGCTCGGCGCAATTGCGGCGACCTATGCCTTCGCGCCGCCCGAATATTCGCTGGCCGCCTCCAAGCTCCCCAATGTCCTTTCTTTTCTGATCGTGTGCGCCGCCATTGTGCTGTTTTCCTGGCGAGTGCTCGAGCAGCGTGACGAACTTGAGGACCGCGAGGTCAAGCTGGCGAACGAGGCGCGCGAATATCGACTCATCGACGCCGCGCAGGATTTCGCGATCTACGAGCTCGACCGCGAAGGCCGGATCGTCACTTGGAACAAGGGCGCGGAGCGATTGAAGGGCTGGAAAGCCCATGAGGTTATCGGCAAGCCCTACAATATCCTGCACACGCCGGAGAGCAGGGCGACCAACGCTCCGGGCCGGGAGCTCAGGATCGCCGCCGAGACCGGCCGCTTCGAGGAAGAAGCGCCTCGAATGCGCAAGGACGGATCGGTTTTCGCGGCGCACGTGAGCCTGTTCCCGCTGCGCGAGGAGCATGGCGAAGTGACCGGCTACGTGAAGATCACCCGCGACATCAGCGATCGAAGCAAGGCCGGACGGGCAATCCTCGAAAGCCGCAGGAGGATGGAGGGGATCGTCCAGTCCGCGATGGACGCGATCATCACCATCGACGAGGAGCAGCGGATCGTCCTCTTCAATCCGGCCGCCGAGAAGATTTTCGGCTTCTCGGTGGATGAGGTCCTCGGCCGGCCCGTGACAATGCTGATCCCGGAGCAATATCGAGATCATCACGAGGATTACGTTCGTCGATTCTTCGAGAGCGAAGTCATCAACCGCAAGCTCGAAAGCGCCAATCCGCTGCTGGCCCTTCGGAACAATGGCGAGCATTTCCCGATCGAAGCCTCGATTTCGCAGGTGACGGTCGGGGGAGAGCGCGTCGGAACCATCATCCTCCGCGACATCACCGAGCGGAAGATGAACGAGGAGGCGAGGTCACTCCTTGCGCGCGAAGTCGACCATAGGGCGAAGAACGCGCTTGCGGTCGCGCAGGCGCTGGTCGGCCTGACCAAGGCGGACACGAAGGAAGAGTTCGCCGAAGCGGTCCGCGGCCGCATCGAGTCGCTCGGGCGGGCGCACTCCTTGCTGTCGCAATCGCAGTGGCGCGGCGCTCCGCTCGACCAGCTCGTCCGCGACGAGCTGCTGCCTTATGCGAAGGACAAGCAGCTGCTGCTCAAGGGCCCGAAAGTCACCTGCAGGGCCGACGCCGTGCAATCGCTGAGCCTCCTCTTCCACGAGCTTGCGACCAACGCCGTCAAATATGGCGCCCTTGGACGCGACAGCGGACATGTCGAGATCACCTGGCGGCGCGAAGGCGCTATCATGCTGGTCAGCTGGAAGGAGGAAGGCGGCCCAACGGTTGTTCCACCCAAGCGCAAGGGCTTCGGCACGCGGCTCCTCAACCAGGTGAGTGGCCGCCAGCTTAACGCGAAGCTTGAATTCGACTGGGACCCCCACGGGCTCCAGCTCCAGGTCAGGCTTCCCGGCGATCTCTTCGTTCTCGGCCATAGCGGCGACGGCGACGACGAGGACGGTGACGGTGACGGAGCCGACCGCAAGGTCGTCAAATCGGGGACCGACCGGCGGATCCTCCTGGTCGAGGACGAGGAGCTTGTCGCGCTCGAGCTCAGCACGGAATTGTCGCGGCTGGGTTGGGCGATCGTCGGCCCCGCGGGGACGCTCAAGGAAGCTGAATCGCTTCTCTCATCCAGTTTCGACGCCGCCGTTCTCGACGTGAATCTGCGCGGGCGCTCGGTCTATCCGCTCGCCCAGGCGCTCGAGGAGCGCCACGTCCCGTTCGTCTTTTGCACCGGCTATGAAATGGCCGATCCGGAAGGGCGCTTTCCCGAGGTGC
>DATMHP010000060.1:0-12173 GCA_035554875.1 Sphingomicrobium sp. | reverse complement strand
CAGCAGCGCGATCAGCCGGCCGGCTTCGGCTCGGGTCAACGGTCCGATCCCGCGCGAGGGCCCGAGCGTCGCTTCAGCCATTCCCCCGTCGCCTTAGCGTTTCGAGTGCGACTTGCCGCCGGCCGACGCCACTGCCGTAGTCGAGCCGAGGCGCTTCAGCGTGTTGAGAGCGTAGTAAAGCTGGAAGTCCTTGATTCCCTGCTTCTTCAGCTCTTCTGCGGTCGCGCTGAAGCGCGGATCCTTGGCCGTGTCGTCCTCTTCCAGGAGCTCGTCGGTCGCTTTGGCCTGTGCCAGCAGGTGGCGGCGAAGATCGGCTTCGCGAACCACCGGGCGATCCTTGTAATCCGGGTCGGACAGCTGCGGCACGGAGATGTCCGGCCGGATGCCGCCCGCCTGAACCGAACGGCCCGACGGCGTGTAGTAGCGCGCCGTCGTCAGCCTCAGGGCGCTCTCCGGGCCTGTCTGGACGACGGTCTGGACGCTGCCCTTGCCGAAGCTGGTCTCGCCCATGACGAGCGCCCGGCGCTGGTCCTGGAGCGCTCCGGCGACGATCTCGGCCGCCGAGGCCGTTCCCGCGTCGACGAGGACGACGACCGGAAGGCCGTGAGTCATGTCGCCGGGCTTGGCGTAATAGCGTTCGATGTCCGTCTTCTCGCGGCCGCGCTGCGAGACGATCTCGCCACGGTTGAGGAAGTCGTCGCTGATGTCGACGGCCTGGTCGAGCAGCCCGCCGGGGTTGGAGCGAAGGTCGAGGATGTAACCGAGCGGATGCCCGCCCGTTGCCTTGTCGATCGCCGTCAGCGCCGCCTTCGTCTCCTCGGCGGAGTTGCCGGAGAAAGTATTGATGTCGAGGATCGCGATCCCGTCCTTGATCTCCCACTTCACCGGCTTGAGCTCGATCCGCTCGCGAGTGAGCGAAACGTCGAACGGCTTGTCACGGCCCGGACGGACGATGGTCAGCTTGATCGCGCTGCCGGGCGGGCCGCGCATCTTGTCGACTGCTTCGTCGAGCGACTCTCCATAAACGAGCTGGCCGTCGATATGGGTGATGTAGTCGCCGGACTTGATCCCGGCGCGCCACGCGGGCGTGTCCTCGGTCGGCGCAATGACCTTCACGGCGCCGTCCTCGACCGTGACCGTAAGGCCCAGGCCGCCGTAATTGCCGTCGGTGGTGGTCTTCAGGCTCTCGAAATCACTCCCTTCCATGTAGGAGGAATGCGGATCGAGCGCGGCGAGCATTCCGTCGATGGCGCCCTTGATCAACGTGTGATCGTCGACCTGATCGACGTAATTCGCCTTCACCCGCTCATAGACGCTCATGAACTTTTCGAGTTCTTCGTAATTGGCCACGTCCGCCGCAGCGAGCGAGCTTGTCGTCACCGGCACGAGCGCGAGCGCTCCGACCAGGACCAGAGGGGGAAGGAGTTTGTGAATAGTCTTCATGATGAATGCCTTACGGTCGCGTCGCGATGTAGATTAGCCGCCTTTGGGGGCATTTGACAGCACTTGAGATGAACCTGCGATGAGAGCCGGGGAAAAGGCCTCGCTCCCCCGCTGCAGTTGCACTTCCACGGGTCCCAGCGCCACGCCCAGAGGCTCGCCAATTCGAACCGTATCGCCCCTGCGCAGCTTCGAGCCCGCGTTGACAATGACGGACTTCCACCCGCCGCCATGGTCGATGATGACGACGCCGTCATAATCGCGGAAAGGACCCGAGAAGAGGATGGTGCCGCTGGCGGGCGCGGCCAGCGGAGTCCCGCGCCGCGTCGCAAGCGTCGTCCCGCGCGAGCGCACGCCGTTCGCGCTAACCGCGCCCATGCCGCCGGTGATGGCCGCTTCCGCGGGCAGTTGGTACGCGAAAGGCGGGGCAGGGGCGGCATTTCCGGCCGGGACCGGCGCCGGCCCGAGCGCAGCAAGATCGGCTGCGAGCTTCCTCGATGCGCCTGCGGACGCGGCGTTTCCCTCGACCGTCGCGGACCTCTCCTGGCTGACGAGCGCAACGTCACCGGCGCTCAAGGCTTCGGAGCCGCGCTTCCTCGCCAGCCCGACTGCCTGCTGCTCGAGCGCCGCGAGAGCGTCGCGCCTGCTCTGAAGTTCATCGCGGGTGCCGGCCTTGCGCTCGCGGGCGGCAAGCGCCTGTTGCTCAAGCTGGCCCTCCCGCCGCAGATCGGCCGACAGCGCCGCGGTCCGTGCGCCGATGGCCGGCGCTGTCGCAGCGACGAGCAGCCTCAGCCTGACGAGATCCTCCGCAGAACCGGAGTTTGCGAGCAGGAGCAAGGGCGGCCGCCGCGCCGCCAGATAGAGGCTACCGAGAAGCGAGCTGACCGGTGCCTGCTGCGCTGCAAGGCGCTGCCGCTGGGCCGAGAGCCGCGCCTGGACCAGCAGGGCTTCGGTATCCGCCGCCGTGATCTCGGCTTCGGCGGCTTCGATCGCCTGGGCCGCCGCAAGCTGCTGGGCGCGGAGCCGCGACACCTCGTCGCGCGCCTCGTCTGCGGCTTTCTCCAGCCGGCGCTGCTCCAACGCCGCGGCCGCAGCCTCGGTTCGTGCCTGCTGGATCTGCACGTCGATCGGAACCTGCTCCGGCTGGACCTGTGCGCTTGCCGCAACCGCCGCCGTTCCGGCGAGCAGGAGCAAGATCATGGCGGAGCGAAGCACGTCGTCAGCCTTCCCGATGATAGGGATGGTTGGCAAGGATCGACGTTGCCCGGAATAATTGCTCGGCCAGCATCGCCCGGACCAGCAGGTGCGGCCAGGTCGCGGGCCCGAACGACAGCATCAGGTCCGCTTGGGAGCGCTCCGCCTCCTCGTGCCCGTCGGCGGCGCCGATCGAGAAGCGCGCCTCGCGCTTGCCGCCGTCGCGCCATTCCTCGAGCCTGCGTGCAAGCTCCGTCGAAGAGAGCGCCTTTCCGCGCTCGTCGAGGAGGATGGAGACGCTATTCGCCGGAAGCGCCGGCGGCGATCGCCCGGAGTCCGGCAGTTCGGTCAGCTTCGTCGGCCAGGCGATGCGCTTCAGATAGCGCTCGACCAGCTCGGATTCCGGAGATCGGCCGATCTTTCCTCGAGCGACGATGTGAAGGAGCAGCTTACCGTCCGCCGATGGCCGTCGGGACGCTGTAGGGCCAGCCGACGACTTCCAGGAAACCGTCGTAGATGGTCTTTGCGGCCTCGGCGATCGCGCTGGGGCGGTTGGTGCCGCCGCGCGCGAAGATCGCCACGGCGATCCGGTGACCATTGGGCAAGGTGATGAAGCCGACGTCGTCAGTCAGCCCGTTCAACGTGCCCGTCTTGTGCTGGACCAGGGTGCCGTCCGGAAGCAGCGACTTCATCCGGTTCCTGCCGGTCATGCACTGGGCCATCAGGTCGAGCAGGTAATTCTTGCTCCAGGTCCTCAGAAGTTCGCCCTTGTCGAGCCGCTTCAGGAAGGTCGCGAACGCTAGCGGCGTCGCGGAATCGCGCGGGTCGTAGAGATCGCGCTTGTCGCTCAAAAGCTGCGCGATCGTGCGGTCGATGCGGAGTCCGTCGACATTGTGGAAGTCGAGCCACTTCTGCACCGTCTCCGGTCCGCCGAGATTGCGGATGAGGAGGTCGGTTGCGTGATTGTCGCTGTGGACCAGCATCCGCTTCATCAGCGCCGCCGCCGAGACTCCGCTGATCGTGTCGTCGAGCGAGCGGTCGCCCTTTTCGACGTAGGAGAGATAGGTTGCCGCGACGGCGACCTTGACGGTGCTCGCCATCGGATAGTGCCGATTGCCGCGAACGCTGACGGATTCGCCGGTGTTGAGGTCGATTGCAGCAATGCCGACGTCCGACGTCTTGGTCGTGACGAGCATCGCCAGCTGTTGCTGCACCGAATGGTACAGCGAGCCTTCGGCAGCCGCGGCCGGCTGCGCGACAAAGGCCAAGAGACAGAATAGAAACCCAGTAAGAAATCGCATCGCTCACCCACCCTGAGCTGTTGCAGTCACCCTTTCATCGCCGAATGCCCACATTCGCTCCAAATTGTAAAAACTTCTTACTTCGGGGCGGAAGAGGTGGACGATGACGTCGTCGGCATCGATTAGCACCCAGTCCGCCGCGGGCAACCCCTCGATTCTAACAGATTTTCCGAATTCCTGTTTGATTTTTTCCGCGAGCTTGGTCGCCATCGCCGCGACCTGCCGGGTCGAGCGCCCGGAGGCGATCACCATATGGTCGGCGATGCTGGACTTGCCCTCGAGAGGAATGGTCGTGATTTCAACGGCCTGGTCGTCATCGAGCGACTTGAGGACGAGCTGGTGGAGCTTTTCGACGTCGACCGGCTGATGGCCATTGACGGCGGTTTCGGCTGGATGGTCGGGCAAGGCGTCTCCTTAATCGGATGCAGCGCCGCCGGAGCCCGGACCTGAGCCCGGGGACCGATCTCGACGATGCCAGTTGGGATGGAGCGCGCGTAAGGCGGTAGCGGAGGTGGCGTTGGTCGGCAGGCTTAGGAACAAGAGCGCCGGTGGACTCCACTCCGTCCAGTCTTTTGCCTGGCTTTCGGGTCGGACAAACCGTGAAAGCCAGCCCATCGCGCGCGCCGCGCGGGCAGGCTCATCATAACCGGGCCTAGGAAGCACCGCAATTGGAAGGAGTTGGGCGATGTCGCGCCAGTCCTTCCAGCGATGAAAATCTGCAACAGTGTCTGCGCCCATCAGCCAGATGAACCTGTCGTCGGGGAAATCCCGCATCAGTGCCTTTAACGTATCGACGGTGTAACGGGTCCCGGCGCTCCGTTCGAAGTCGCTCACCCGTATCGGCGTATCCGCCGCCATTTCTTCCGCAGACGACAGCCGCGCTTCGTAGGGCGCCATGTCGCCCGCCCCCTCCTTCAGGGGATTTCCCGGCGAGACCAGCCACCACAATTCATCGAGGCCGAGCGCGTCGATGGCAGCGAGGCTCAACTGGCGATGGCCCTCGTGCGCGGGATTGAACGATCCGCCGAGGAGCCCGATGCGCTTCATTCCGGAACGGCTAGCACGCGGCTGGCGTCCGGCATAATGTCGCGCAAAACTTGGGGGGACGATGCCGGATTTCGAAGCAATCGGGGATGCGCTGACTGGCGGAGTGCTCGGCCGGGCGGTCGAGCCGCGCACGGGCGAGGGCGAGGTCACGCACGAAACGCACTGCCTCAATTGCGGGGCGGAGCTGATCGGGCCCTATTGCTCGATGTGCGGACAGCACGCGCACGTCCACCGGACTCTGACATCCTTCTTCCACGACCTGCTTCACGGCGTCCTGCATTTCGAAGGCAAGGTCTGGCACACGCTCCCGCTCCTCGTGTGGAAGCCCGGCGAGCTCACCCGCCGCTACATCGACGGGCAGCGGGCGCGGTTCGTGTCGCCCATCGCCTTGTTCCTCTTCTTCGTCTTCCTGACCTTCGCGGTGATGGGGCTGGCCGGAAGCTTCGGCGGCGCGCCGGAAGCCGCGAAAAAGGACGTGGCGGAGGAGCTTGCCAAGAATCAGCAGAAACTCTCGATCCTGGAGGGCCAGCGTGCAGGGCTTAGCGCCTCCGATCCCGTGGCGATCAAGCTCGATGAGAAGATTGCCGACCTGAAGAACGAAACCACGGCGCTCCAGACGATCGGCGACAGGAACCTGCCAGTCGAGAACATGGGCATTAGCGACGGCGTGCCCGACTGGATCGTCGGGGCAATCGGGAAGGCGAAGCAGAACCCGGAGCTGGTCGTCTACAAGATCAAGACCAACGCCTATAAGTTCAGCTGGGCGCTGATCCCGATCTCCGTTCCCTTCGTCTGGCTGCTGTTCCCGTTCAGCCGCAAGTTCCGGCTGTACGATCACACGGTGTTCGTCACTTACTCGCTCAGCTTCATGATGCTGCTGCTGATCACGGCGACGTTGGTCGGTTTCGTCGCATCTCCGATCGCTGCGCTCGCGTGGCTGGTGCCGCCGTTTCACATGTACAGGCAGCTTCGCGGCACCTACGGCGTCGGCAAATGGGGCGGGATCTGGCGATCGATGGCGCTGACCATCTTCGCCTTCATCGCGATCAGTCTTTTCACCAGCCTCCTGGTGACGATCGGCGCCTTCGACTAGGCGCCTGCGGTCGCGGGCCCGCCGATTGCGCCCGGCTTCGGCCGCTTGGCCTTCGGGATCGAGGAGCCTGCCGCGGGGATCGATGCGCCGGTCGGGCCGCTGCGATCGATCGAGCCGCCTTCCATCAGCGCCTTGATCTCTTCGCCAGTCAGCGTCTCATATTCGAGAAGCGCCAGCGCGAGCGTCTCGAGCTGCTCGCGATTGTCGCTGAGGCAGGTCTTCGCTTTCTCATAAGCCTCATCGACAATGCGGCGGATTTCCTTGTCGATCAGCTGCGCCGTCTCGTTTGACATCTGGCGCGTGCGATTGACCGAATAGCCAAGGAACACCTCCTCCTCGGGCTCCGCATACTGAAGCGGGCCGAGCGCGTCGGAGAGGCCCCAGCGGGTCACCATGTCGCGGGCCAGGCCGGTCGCATACTGAATGTCGGAAGCAGCGCCGGACGACACCTTCTCGTATCCGAAGATCAGCTCTTCGGCGACGCGGCCGCCCATGGCGACGGCGAGGTTCGCGTACATCTTGTCGCGGTGATAGCTGTAATTGTCCCGCTCCGGCAGCCGCATGACCATGCCCAGCGCTCGTCCACGCGGAATGATCGTCGCCTTGTGGATCGGGTCCGACGCTTCCTCGTGGAGCGCGACGACCGCATGGCCCGCCTCGTGATAGGCGGTCATGCGCTTCTCGTCCTCGGTCATGACCATGGACTTGCGCTCGGTGCCCATCATCACCTTGTCCTTGGCCTCCTCGAATTCCTGCGCCGCGACAAGGCGCTTGCCCTTGCGGGCCGCCAGAAGCGCGGCCTCGTTAACGAGGTTTGCGAGGTCGGCACCGGAGAAGCCGGGCGTGCCGCGGGCGATGACGCGCGGATCGACGTCGGGCGCCAACGGCACCTTCTTCATGTGGACCTCGAGGATTTTCTCGCGGCCGTCGATGTCCGGGCGCGGCACGACGACCTGGCGGTCGAAGCGGCCCGGGCGCAGCAGCGCCGGATCGAGCACGTCAGGACGGTTCGTGGCGGCGATGATGATGATGCCTTCGTTCGCCTCGAACCCGTCCATCTCGACCAGCAGCTGGTTCAGCGTCTGCTCGCGCTCGTCGTTGCCGTTGCCAAGGCCGGCGCCGCGATGGCGGCCGACCGCGTCGATCTCGTCGATGAAGAGGATGCACGGAGCGCTCTTCTTCGCCTGGTCGAACATGTCGCGGACCCGGCTCGCGCCGACGCCGACGAACATCTCGACGAAGTCCGAGCCGGAGATGGTGAAGAAGGGGACGCCCGCCTCACCAGCGATCGCGCGTGCGAGAAGCGTCTTGCCGGTGCCCGGGGAGCCGACGAGCAAAGCGCCCTTCGGGATCTTGCCGCCGAGGCGCGCGAACTTGCCGGGGTCCTTTAGGTACTCGACGATTTCCTGGAGCTCCTCGCGGGCCTCGTCGATTCCGGCGACGTCGGCGAAGGTCACCCGGCCCTGCTTCTCGGTCAGCATCCGTGCGCGGCTCTTGCCGAAGCCCATGGCTCCGGAGCCGGCATTCTTCTGCATTTGGCGCATCACGAAGAAGCTGATGCCGATGATCAGAAGCAGCGGCAGCGAATTGTAGAGCATCAGGAGCCAGATGCTCGAGCCTTCGTCGGCCTTCACCTGGACGTCGACACCCTTCTCGATGAGCGCCGTGGAAACCGACGCGTCGGCCGGAGCGGTGGTGCGGAAGACGCCGCCGTCTGAGAGCCGGCCTGTGATCAGGCTGTTCCGATCGGCAGTGGTGGTCATCGTCACCGACCGCACGTTCCCGTCGTTCACCTGACGGATGAATTCGGAATAAGCGATCTGATCCCCGGCCGCACTTCGGGTGCTACCACCGATCATCTGAACGAACAGCACGAGTCCGAAGAGGATCGCGACCCAGATCAGGAGGCTCTTAACCCAGGGATTCGTCGGCTTTTTCTCGTTCATCCGTCTCTCGTTCCAGCGGCTTTCCGGCGGCTTTTTATACCTTCAACGTCAAGATAGGCACATTGGAACCAATAACAATGAGCCCATTGAGAGCGGGTGAACATGGGCCGCGCCGCCGAACGGCGCGGCGAAGCGTCGCCTGAACCGACTTTCGCGAGATCGAGATTGCGCAGACGCCCCGACGCGCTCAATTGGGATGCTGATGGACAAGCCGGACCTTGCAAGCGCGAATGCGCGCCGCTGGAGCCGAATCGACACCTATATCGAAGGCCTGGCGCGTCGAGGAGCGGCGCGGCGCCGGCGCCAGATTGCGGCGCGGACCGAGCCCGAGTCTCCGCGCCTGATGCTGAGCACCCTCCCGTTCGTCGCGATGATCCTGGTGCTCGCAATCCTGACGGTTCTCTTCGCGGTCGTCGCCTGGCCCGGCTCGCAGCCCCAATTCAAGCCGAAGCCGCAGCAGCAAGAACTTGGCACGGCCCAGAGGGGCTGGTTCCAGGAGGCGCAGAAGCAATTTCGTTAACGGGAAATTGTCCGCTTCCTCTGACATCCATTATTAAGCTAAGTTGCTACCGATGCGGCTGTATCGGCTTCTTCGCCCGTTCGTGTTCGCGCTGGATGCCGAGACCGCGCATCGAGCGACGATCGCCGCGTTGAAGTGGCTGCCGCTACACTCGGCTCACCTTCCGAAGTCCCTCTCCACGACCGTCGCAGGTCTGGAATTTCCCTCGCCGGTTGGGCTGGCAGCCGGATTCGACAAGGACGCGGAAGTTGCCGCCGAAATGCTGACTCTCGGTTTCGGCTTCGTCGAGGTGGGGACGCTGACACCGAGGCCCCAGTCCGGAAATCCGAAGCCTAGGCTGTTCCGGCTCAGCGAAGACCAGGCCGTGATCAATCGCATGGGGTTCAACAATTGCGGGCAGGCGGACGCCTTCATGCGGCTCAAGACCTGCAGCCGGGCGGGCGGTCCGATCGGGGTGAATATCGGCGCCAACAAGGACAGCCCGGACCTCGTCGGCGATTATGTCGCCGGAGTGAAGGCGATGAGCAGCGTCGCCGACTATCTCACCGTCAATATCAGTTCGCCCAATACTCCCGGCCTTCGCGCGCTCCAGAACCACGGCGCCCTCGACACCTTGCTGTCGGCGATCGCCGGCGCTCGTGCCAAGCGCGGGCCGCCGATTTTCCTCAAGGTCGCCCCGGATCTCGATAAAGGCGATCCGGACCGCATCGTCCGGGCGGCGATGGACCATGGCATCGACGCGATCATCGTCTCGAACACGACCGTTTCGCGGCCGGCGCTCAAGTCGGATTGGGGCAGGGAGCAGGGCGGCCTTTCGGGGGCTCCGCTCAAGCCAATGGCGCTGGACACGCTTCGGCTATTCCGGAAAGCCGCCGACGGCGCGCTGCCGCTGATCGGCTGCGGCGGAATTGCGAATGCCGATGACGCCTGGGAGCGCATTCGCGCGGGCGCGTCGCTGGTCCAGCTTTATTCGGCGATGGTGTACCAGGGACCGCACGTCGCGCGGCACATTGCCGAGGGCCTAGCGCGCAAGCTCGACGAGGGCGGTTTTTCCAGCATTGCCGAGGCCGTAGGGACCGAGTAGCCCTTCGCGCCCATGCGTCAGCCGTTCCTGCCCATTGCCGCCGCGTTTCTGCTTGCCGGCGGCTCCGCCACCCCCGCACAAGTCGCACCAACTCCAGTCACTTCCGCGACGGGCATGGTCAGCGCCGCCGACCCGCGAGCGGCCGAGGCGGGCGCCGAAATGCTTCGCGCCGGAGGCACTGCCGTCGACGCCGCGATCGCCACCCTCGTCACCTTGAATCTCGTGGAGCCGCAGAGCTCGGGGATCGGTGGCGGCGGTTATATGGTCTATGCGGATCGCGGCGGTGCGCCGGTCACCTATGACGGCCGCGAGACGGCTCCGGCCGCAGCCACTCCGGACTGGTGGCTGGTGAACGGCCAGCCGATGGTGTTCAGTGAGGCACAGCCGGGCGGCAAGAGCGTCGGAGTTCCGGGCAATTTGCGCATGATCGCACTCGCTCACCGCGAGCACGGCAAGCTGCCTTGGGCAAAGCTGTTCCAACCGGCGATCCGGCTTGCCCGGGAGGGTTTCAGGATCACCCCCCGGCTTCACAATTCGCTCGACAAATATCGCCGGACCGGCGCCCTTTCGGCCGAAGCGCGGGCGATTTTCTACAATGCCGACGGCAGCGCAAAGGCGGTCGGCACGCTCGTGAAGAATCCGGTATTCGCCGATTTCCTCGAACGTATCGCTGCCCAGGGACCGGATAGCTTCTACGTTGGCCCGAACGCGCAGGCGATCGTCAACGCCGTGAACGGCGCCAGTCACAATCCGTCGAAGATGACGGCCGGCGATATCTCGACTTACGATGCCAAACAAAAGCCGCCGATCTGCGGTACCTACCGCGGGTATCGGATTTGCGGGATGGCGCCGTCCTCCTCCGGCGGGATCACGGTTCTTGCGACGCTCAAACAACTCGAACCGTTCGATCTGTCCAAGCTCGGCCCGAATTCGGCGACGGCATGGCACCTGATCGCGGAATCGGAGCGGCTCGCTTATGCCGACCGCGACAAATATGTCGGCGATGCTGACTATGTGCAGGTGCCGCTCGCCGGGATGGCGGACCCAAGCTATCTCGCAAGCCGCTCGGCGCTGATCTCGCCCGACAAGGCGATTGCGCATGCCGAGGCCGGCACTCCGCCGGGCGCTCCGCCTGTTTGTACCCCCGCAGCGCAGCCCGAACGCGGCACCTCTCATTTCGTCGTCGTCGACAGATGGGGCGACGTGGTTTCGGAAACCTCGACCATCGAGAGCAGCTTCGGGTCGGGCCTGATGGCCAACGGCTATTATCTCAACAATGAGCTGACCGATTTCAGTTTCGAGCCGGTGAAGGACGGCTGCCCCGCCGCCAATCGCGTCGAGGGCGGCAAGCGGCCGCGAAGCTCGATGAGCCCGACCATCGTCTATGGCCCGGACGGGAAGGTTCGCCTGGCGATCGGCGCAGCTGGCGGTTCGACGATCCCGGCGCAGGTGATCAAGGCGATCGTCGGGGTCATCGATTTCCACTTGGACGCGCAGCAGGCGCTGGCCCTGCCGATGATCTATGCGCCGGGCGACACGGTTTACCTCGAGAGCGGGACGTTCCTCGAAGCGATGGCGCCTGACCTTCGGGCGATGGGCCACACGGTCGATTTCCTTCCTCCGGTCACATTCAAGGCCAATGCGATCGAGTTGGTGAACCGCCGCTGGGCCGGCGCTGCCGATCCGCGAAGCGAGGGGGCGGCGGTCGCGGAATGAAAGAGGGCAGGCAGCTCGAACATTTCGACAATCTGATTCAGATGTTCCTGACGCGCGCCGCCGCCAAGGGCGACGCGCCGTTCCTATGGGCGAAGCGGGAGGGCGAATGGCGCTCCACGAGCTGGGCGGAAGCGCGCCGCCAGGTCATCGCCCTGGCCACCAGCCTCAGGAACATCGGCCTGGAGCCTGGCGACCGAGTCTGCCTCGTCAGCGAAAATCGGCCGGAGTGGCTGATCTCCGACCTCGCCATCATGGCCGCCGGGTGCGTGACGGTGCCGACATATACGACCAACACCCCGCGCGACCACGCGCACATCCTTGGCAATTCGGGGGCGAGGGCGGTGATCGTCTCGAACGCGAGACTGGCGAAGACGCTCGTTCCCGCGGTCCTCACTTCAACCGACTGCCATCATGTGATCGGAATGGAGCAGATCCGCGTCGGTCAGTCCCCCGAGTGGATCCGCTGCCATAGCTGGTCGAAGCTCGCCGCGGATGAGGGCGATGTCGCGGCAGTCGAGGCACGAGCTGCCGAAACCAAGCGCGGAGACCTTGCCTGCATCATCTATACCAGCGGAACCGGCGGAGCGCCGCGTGGTGTGATGCAGCACCACGGCGCGCTGCTTCACAATATCGCCGGCGCGACCGACGTGATCTCAAGCGACTTCGGATGGGGAGACGAAGTCTTCCTGTCGTTTCTCCCTGCGAGCCACGCGCTCGAGCATACCGGTGGCCAGCTGTTCCCGATCGGGCTGGGCGCCCAAATCTATTATGCCGAAAGCCTCGAGAAGCTCGCTTCCAACATCGAGGAGACCCGCCCGACGATCATGATCGT
>DATMHP010000059.1:0-2669 GCA_035554875.1 Sphingomicrobium sp. | reverse complement strand
TCGGCCTCGCGCCAGGTGGTTAAACAGCGCCATGCGGGAAATCGTCTTCGATACTGAAACGACCGGGCTCGACCCGGCCGGCGGCGACCGGATCGTTGAAATCGGCTGCATCGAGATGATCAACCGCGCCGAGACCGGCCGCCACTTCCACGCCTATTTCAATCCGGAACGGCCGATGCCGGCCGGAGCCGAGGCGGTCCATGGCCTCAGCGACATATTCCTGTCGGACAAGCCGCGCTTCGCCGAACGGGTCGAGGAGCTGCTCGACTTCATCGAGGATTCTCCGCTGGTCGCGCACAACGCCGGCTTCGATTTCGGATTCCTCAACAATGAGCTGGGGCTGTGCGGCCGGCAGGTCGTCTGCATGAGCCGAATGGTCGACACTCTGGCGCTGGCGCGGTCCAGACATCCCGGCGCCAAGCACAGCCTCGATGCTCTGTGCACTCGCTTCGGGGTCGACCGCAGCCGCCGCACGAAGCACGGCGCGTTGCTTGATGCGCAGCTGCTCGCGCAGGTCTATATAGAGCTTACCGGCGGGCGGCAGATCGGCCTTGGCCTGGTCGAGGAAACCGCCGCCGCTGAAATCGTTGAGGTTGCGGGCACTGTCACCGTTCGACAGCCGCGGGCACCCCGTCCGCATTTGCCTGCAGATGAGGAGCTAGAGCGCCATCGAGCGTTTATCTCCAAGCTGGTCGATCCGATCTGGGCACGCTTCACCGCGGCAAGTTGACGCCGCGCGGGGTGCTGCCCAAATCGGCGGCCGAAGCCTTTTCAGGAAAGGAGCCTCGCCAGTGGATGTTCGAGTCGCGGACCATCAGGTCGAAACCGGCGATTCCATCAAGGAACATGCAATCCAGCGGATCGAGGAGATAACCGAAAAATATTATGCGCGGGCGGTCGGGGCGAACGTTACCTTCGGCAAGGGCCCGTACGAGGATTTCACCTGCGACATCGTCGCTCCCGTCGCCCAGGGAGTCATCCTCAAAGCCTCGCATCGGGCCCAGACGGCGCAGGTCGCGTTCGAGTGCGCAGCCGACAAGATCGAAAAGCAGCTCCGGCGCTACATGCGCCGCCTGAAGGAGCACAAGACGGGCCGTGACTCCTCCCCGATCCTGGAGGCCAATGCGGCCTATCATATCTTCGCCGGCACCGATCAGGAGGAAGAGCCCCCCGAAAATCCGACGATCGTCGCGGAGACGAAGGTCAATATTCCGGAGGCGAATGTCGCCGACGCGGTGATGATGCTCGACCTTCGGAACACGACCGCGCTGATGTTCCGGAACAGCAATTCCGGCGAGCTCAACATGGTCTATCGCCGCGACGACGGGAATATCGGCTGGGTAGAGCCGCAACAGCGCTAAAGCGCGCGATCACGATTCCGACGGCGGCTGGCAAAGGCCGCCATCGTGCTGCAGAAGTCTGGCCGATGCACCTTAGCGAGTTTCTCGATTTCGACGCGATCAAGCCTGCCCTTCCGGCGGGCAACAAGCGCTCGTTGCTGAGCCAGCTGGCGAACATCGCTGCCGGCCGGCTGGGTGTGCCCGCGTCGGAGATCCTGGACACGATCGGCGAGCGCGAGAAGCTTGGCTCGACCGGCTTCGGCCAGGGCGTCGCCATCCCACACGGCAAGGTCGAGGGCCTGAAGCAGATTTACGGCCTGTTCGTTCGGCTGGCCGAGCCGGTCGGCTACAAGGCTATCGACCGTAAGCCCGTCGATCTCGTCTTCCTGCTCCTGTCGCCCTCGGATGCGGGCGCCGAACATCTCAAAGCGCTGGCCGCGATCAGCCGGGTCGTCCGCAATGCGCCGACTCTGGAGAAGATGCGCGGCGCGCGAAGCCGCGACGCCCTGGCCGCCGTGCTGATGGGTGCGGACGAGCGCGACGCCGCCTGACACAGCGATGAGCGCCCGACTCAGCGCCTCGATCGAAGCCGCGGGCCTGATCCGCAAGGTGGAAGCCGAAGGAGGGTTCGGAGCGATCCTGCGCAAGGGCGATCCCCAGCGAGGCTCGCTCCTCATCGTCATCCGCAGCCGTGGCAACTATGTATCCTGCCTGGAACGGACGCTGACGCTGAATGGCAGCTACAGCTGGGGAACGGTCGGTCCCGCAGTTTCCGAAGCCGACGAAAATGTTTCGCAGTTCCTCGCGCGCCGTACCGGATTCGACCCGGATTTATGGTTAATTGAACTGGATATCGCGCAGCCGGAACGATTCATCGCTGAAACGACCTTGTCGGGTTGATTATCGGCCGTGGGGCGGAAAAAGGGCCCTATCGAAAGTGAGAGCGGGGGGTGCTTTTCCGCCGAATGACCGACGGAAGCACCACGCGAGACGGGAATCCTCCCGGGGGCAAAGCGGAAGTTGTAACCGCGCGTAAGAGCCTCGGTCAGGGCGGATAACCGCACTTATAACGGAAAATATGGTGGCTTCGCTTCGCTCGGCGCTGCTGATCTGCGCTGCGATGAGCGCCAGTTCGGTTGCGCCGGCCCAGGTCGGCCCGAGCGCCCAGACGGTGCTTCCCGCAGCAACGGCGGTCAGCCCGTCGGCAATCGCGAAGGAGTTGCTCCGCAATTCCGAGACGCTCGCGATTCCTCCCGAAGAAACGACGAAGACAGACGAAGACTCCGATTCGGCGGCCGCACAGGTCGACCCGAATGCCGATCTTCCCAC
>DATMHP010000058.1:0-3042 GCA_035554875.1 Sphingomicrobium sp. | reverse complement strand
CGGCCTTCGGTATTGACGTAGGTGCCATGCTTTTCGCTGTAGGCCGCGCCCGGAAGCACCAGGTCTGCTTGGCGTGCGCCCGCATCGCCGTGATGCCCGATGTAGATCTTGAACGCGTCCGACAGCCGGTCCGCCGGCATCTCGTCGGCGCCGAGCAACAGGACGACCTGGGGCTTGGCAGCCTCGATGTCCGCGAGCCCGCCCTTTTGCGCGTAGCCGAGGATCAGCCCCGCCATGCGTGAGGCCGAAGTATGGAGGACGTTGAAGCCGTTCCAGTCGCCCTTGATCAGGCCCAGCGGCTCAACGAGCGCGAGAGCCGCGCCAAGCGCGCCCTTCGCCAGCGCCCCCGGCCCGACGATCACCGCCGGCCGCTCGGCCTTCGCGAAGGCTTCCTTCACCGCCTTGGGCAGCTTGCCCAGCAACTTGAGGTCGTCGCCGATCCATTCGACCGGCATGGCGAGGTCGATTTCCGGCCCGATCGCAAAGACTTTGCCGCCCTTCTTCGTGATCTTCCTGAGGCGGGTCGCGATCAACGGCGCTTCCCAGCGCGGGTTGCTTCCGATCAGCAGCACCGCGTCGGCATTCTCGATCCCGGCAATGGTCGAGTTGAAGTTCACCGCGGCAAGGCTGCTGATGTCATAATCCAGTCCAGTCTGCCGCCCTTCGAGCAGCCTCGAGCCCTGCGCCTTCAAAAGCGCCTTGGCCGCGTACATCGTCTCCGCGTCGAGCAGGTCGCCCGCGATCGCAGCAACCTTCGGACCCGCTGCCTTCAGCTTCTCGGCGAAAATGCCCAGCGCCTCGTTCCAGTCGGCGGCGCGGAGCTTGCCGTTCTCGCGGACCCACGGCCGGTCGAGCCGGTTGCGCACAAGCGCATCGGCATGGTGGCGCGTGCGGTCGGAAATCCACTCCTCGTTCACGTCGTCATTCACGCGCGGAAGGATTCGCATCACCTGCCGCTGGCGGACGTCGAGGCGGATGTTGGAGCCGACCGCGTCCATAACGTCGATCGCCGGGACGCGGCGAAGCTCCCACGGCCGCATCTCGAAAATCTGCGGCTTCTGGAGAAGCGCGCCGACCGGACAGACGTCGGCGAGATTGCCGGCGAGCTCGCTGGTAACGCTGCGCTCGAGATAGGTCGTGATCTGCGCGTCCTCGCCGCGATAGAGCATGCCGATCTCGGGAACGCCCGCCACTTCCTCCGCGAAGCGGACGCAGCGCGTGCACTGGATGCAGCGGGTCATCGCCGTCTTGATGACCGGGCCCATATATTTGTCGTCGACCGCGCGCTTGTTCTCGTCGAAGCGCGAGAAGCTGCGGCCATAGGCCATCGCCTGGTCCTGCAGGTCGCATTCGCCGCCCTGATCGCAGATCGGACAATCGAGCGGGTGGTTGATGAGCAGGAACTCCATCACCCCCTCGCGCGCCTTCTTCACCATCGGCGTGTCGGTGCGGATTGCCTGGCCGTCGGCGGCGGGCAGAGCGCAGCTCGCCTGCGGCTTGGGCGGCCCCGGGGCGACCTCGACCAGGCACATGCGGCAATTGCCGGCGATCGACAGGCGCTCGTGATAGCAGAAGCGCGGGATTTCCTTGCCCGCAAGCTCGCACGCCTGCAGCACTGTCGCGCCCTGCGGGACCTCGATTTCGACGCCGTCGACGGTGACCTTAGGCATCGTCGCGATCCTTTTCGTCCTTCTCTTCGCGATGCCGCGTGATGGTCGTGACGCTGGTGCCGCCGCGCTGCATCGCCAGAATGACGATGACGAGAATGGCAACGACCGCGATTACGAGGAACAGCTTCGTCACTTCGGCGCCTCCGGCTGCGGAAGCTTCGGTGCGAGAGCGAGACGGTAGTAGTTGAGCGCGATCGTCCCGCGCAGCAAATTGCGATCGGACTTAAAGTCTTTGCCCTTATCCAGGCACGCGCTGAAAGCGGGCATCATGGCTTGGAAGGCATCACCCTCCTCGGGCCCGTTAACTCTGGATTCGAGCAGGTTACGTGCTCCCACCGGATTTTTGCGAACGACGCACTCGCCATAATTAGTCAGCGCAACGAGAGCTTCGTCGCGGCTTCGCGCGCGCTCCAATTGCAGAATTCGCTCTTGGCGCTCGTTTTCACTGAGTTTCGCGCTGTCTTTGATCGCGTACAGTGCGGAGTTGAGAGTCGATTGTGGAAGGGGCGCAGCCTTCGCAATCTCGTTCGGATCAAAATTCCGCAAGTCCCGATGCACAAGGGCTTCGGCGACTGCGAAACGAATCTCATTGCGGGGCGCCTGGAGCGTTACAATGCCGCCCATTCCACCGACATCGGCAGTGGCCGCCCCAATGCACTCAGAATCGAGAATCTTCGCTGCTTCCGAGCCGCCGGACCCGGATCCACTCAGGACGAACTGCCGCGCGCCCTCCAGATGTCGCTTGACGACACAATCGGCGAAGATCTGGACAGATTTTCGCTTTGCCATCGTATCGAGCGAAATGTCGTCTTGGGCCGACGCGGCGCCAGTCAGATAAACGAACGCTAGCGGGATGGCGAGGAACAGCTTCGTCATTCCGCCGCCTCCAGCATCTCGCGCGACTTGCGCTCGGCGATGCGGCGCTCGAGCTCGGGGCGGAAGTGGCGGATCAGGCCCTGGATCGGCCAGGCGGCCGCGTCGCCGAGAGCGCAGATGGTGTGGCCCTCGACTTGCTTGGTGACGTCGAGGAGCTTGTCGATGGTCTCGACGCTGGCCTCGCCTTCGCGCAGGCGCTCCATCACCCGCCACATCCAGCCGGTGCCCTCGCGGCACGGCGTGCACTGGCCGCAGCTCTCGTGCTTGTAGAAATAGCTGATGCGGCTGATCGCGCGGACGATGTCGGTGGACTTGTCCATGACAATGACGGCCGCCGTGCCGAGGCCCGAGCCGAGCGCCTTCAGCCCATCGAAGTCCATCGGCGCGTCGAGAATTTCCTCGGCGGGCACCAGCGGAACCGAAGAGCCGCCGGGAATGACGGCAAGCAAGTTGCTGAAATCATCACGGTTCTTGCCGCCGCGAATGCCGCCGCCGT
>DATMHP010000057.1:0-9527 GCA_035554875.1 Sphingomicrobium sp. | reverse complement strand
ATCATCAAGCTGTCGAAGAAGTACCACGCCCACGACGCGGCCAACGAGTTCCACGTCGGCGAGATCGTGCGCATCGAGGAATGCGCGCCGGTCTCGAAGCTCAAGGCGTGGAAGGTCGTCGACCGCATCGGCACCGCGAAGGTCGGCAGTGTCGACATCGCCGAACCGGAAGTGCTCGCCGCGCCCGAGCCCGAGACCAAGGAAACGGCCGAGAAGCCGGCCAAGGAATCGAAGGGCGCAAAGGGAAGTGGCGGCAAGAAGGCCAAGGCCGAAGACGTCGCCGAAGCGGACGCCTGAGAAGATTTGAGAGGATAAGGGTCGAACAATGATCCAGATGCAGTCCAACCTGGACGTCGCGGACAACAGCGGGGCGAAGCGCGTCCAGTGCATCAAGGTGCTGGGCGGGTCCAAGCGCCGCGTTGCTGGCGTCGGCGACATCATCGTCGTTTCCGTCAAGGAAGCGGCGCCGCGCGGCCGCGTAAAGAAGGGCGACGTTCACCGCGCGGTGATCGTCCGTACCGCCAAGGACATCCGCCGTCCCGACGGTTCGGTGATCCGCTTCGACAGCAACGCGGCTGTGCTCGTGAACAAGAGCGACGAGCCGATCGGCACCCGTATCTTCGGCCCGGTCGTCCGTGAGCTGAGGGCGAAGAAGCACATGAAGATCATCAGCCTCGCCCCGGAGGTTTTGTAATGGCGATGAAGATCCGCAAGGGCGACACGGTCGTGGTGCTTGCCGGCAAGGACAAGGGCCGTACCGGTGAGGTCACGAAGGTGATTCCGAGGGACGACAAGGTCGTCGTTTCGGGCATCAACGTGCACGCGCGCCATCGCAAGCCGACGCAGCTGAACCCGCAGGGCGGGATCGAGCGCAAGGAAGCGCCGCTGCACATTTCCAACGTCGCAGTCGCCGATCCCAAGGACGGCACGCCGACCCGAGTCCGCTTCGAGGAGCGTGACGGCAAGAAGGTCCGCGTCGCGACGAAGTCCGGAGAGCTGATCAATGGCTGACGACAAGAACAAGGTCGAAGAGGCGCAGGAGCCTGCGACCGAGCAGCAGGTCGAGGTCGAGCGCGTCGGCGAGGCCGAGAAGGCCGAGGCCGAGGCGATCGAAGCCCTTCCGAAGGTCGAAGAGGCCTCTGTCCCCAAGGCGGCGAAGACGGACGCGAAGCCGTCGAAGACGCCCAAGGGCTACAAGCCGCGCCTGAAGGCCGACTATGACGAGCGCATCGTCAAGGCGATGACGGAGAAGTTCGGTTACAAGAACCGGCTCGAGGTCCCGCATCTCGAGAAGATCGTCATCAACATGGGCGTCGGTGAGGCGACCCAGGACAAGAAGCGCGTCGAGGCGGCTGCCGCCGAGATGCAGGCGATCGCGGGCCAGAAGCCGGTGATCACCAAGGCGAAGAAGTCGATCGCTCAGTTCAAGCTGCGCGAAGGCATGCCGATCGGCTGCAAGGTCACCCTTCGCCGCGAGCGCATGTACGAGTTCCTGGACCGGCTGGTCACCATCGCTCTTCCGCGAGTCCGCGACTTTAGGGGCCTCAACCCCAAGTCGTTCGACGGCCGCGGCAATTATGCGATGGGCCTGAAAGAGCAGATCGTCTTCCCCGAGATCAACTACGACCAGATCGACAAGGTCCGGGGCATGGACATCATCGTAACCACCACCGCGAAGACGGACGAAGAGGCGCGCGAGCTGCTGCGCCTGTTCAACTTCCCGTTCCCCGCGGAAGCAGAGGAAAAGCAGGCCGCTTAATGCGGGCTGCGTAGGAGAAGAACTTAAGTCATGGCGAAACTGAGTTCGATCAACAAGAACGAGCGTCGCAAGAAGCTCGTCCAGAAGTACGCGTCGAAGTACGAGAAACTGAAAGCTATCGCGAACGACGAGTCCAAGGACGAGACCGAGCGGCTGATCGCACGGCTGAAGATGGCCGAGCTCCCGCGCAACGGGAACCCGACGCGCATCCGTAACCGCTGCGAGCTGACCGGCCGTAGCCGCGCTTATTATCGCAAGTTCCGCTTGTCGCGGATCATGCTGAGGGAGCTGGCCAACAAGGGCCTGATCCCCGGCGTCATCAAGTCGAGCTGGTAAGGAGGATCATAGATGTCGATGAATGATCCCCTGAGCGATCTGCTCACCCGCATTCGCAACGGCCAGCAGGCGCGCAAGGACTCGGTCCTGACGCCGGCGTCGAAGCTTCGCGCGCACGTCCTCGATGTGCTCCAGCGCGAGGGCTACATTCGTGGCTACAGCGAGGAACTGCTCGGCGGGCAGAAGGGCCTGCGCATCGAGCTGAAATATTTCGAAGGCCAGCCGGCCATCCAGCACCTGGCGCGCGTTTCGAAGCCGGGCCGCCGTGTCTATTCGGGTTCGAAGGACCTCCCGCGCATCCGTAACGGCCTGGGCGTGGTCATCGTGTCGACCCCGCGCGGCGTCCTCTCGGACGCGGAAGCGCGCGAGCAGAATGTCGGCGGCGAAGTGCTGGCGGAGGTGTTCTGATGAGCCGCATCGGCAAAAGGCCGGTCGCGATCCCGGGCGGCGTTTCGGCGTCGGTCGAGGGTGACGTGCTGACCGTGAAAGGCCCGAAGGGCACGCTGACCATGCAGATGCTCGACGACGTCAAATATGACGTTGCCGACGAGGCGATCAACGTCCAGCCGGCAGGCCCGACGCAGCGCGCCCGCGCCGCCTGGGGCATGCAGCGGACCCTGGTCCAGAACCTGGTCACCGGTGTCACCGAGGGCTTCTCGAAGATCCTGGAGATCAACGGCGTCGGCTACCGCGCGCAGGCGCAGGGCCGGAACCTCAGGCTCCAGCTCGGCTACAGCCACGACGTCAACTTCCCGGTTCCCGAGGGAGTCGACGTGAAGACCCCCGATCAGAACACGATCGAGATCAGCGGGATCGACAAGCAGAAGGTGGGCCAGGTTGCGGCCGAGATCCGCCGCTGGCGCAAGCCGGAGCCGTACAAGGGCAAGGGCATCAAATATCGCGGCGAGTACATCTTCCGCAAAGAAGGCAAGAAGAAGTAGCCATGGCGAAACTCTCTCTCTTCGACCGTCGGCGCCGCCGGGTCCGGACCTCGCTTCGCGGACTGTCCGCTGGCAAGCCGCGCCTGTCGGTCCACCGTTCGGGCCGGCACATCTATGCGCAGGTCATCGACGACACGGCGGGCAAGACCGTCGCGTCTGCGTCGACGCTGGACAAGGACCTGACGAAGGCCGCGGCAACCCGCGCGGGCGCGGCTGCGGTCGGCAAGGCGATCGCCGAGCGCGCGAAGAAGGCCGGCGTTTCCGCCGTCGTCTTCGACCGTGGCGGCTTCCTGTTCCATGGCCGGGTCAAGGCGCTGGCCGATGCCGCCCGCGAAGGCGGATTGGAGTTCTAAATGGTGCAAGAGACTGAAAATCCCGAAGTGACCCAGGAAGGCGTCGCCGAGGCGCAGACCGAAGTCCCCGCGAAAGAGGACGTGGTCGTCGCCACCGAAGGTAACGCCGAGCCTGAGCACCGTGCGCGCGGCGGGCGTGGACGCGGCCCGGGCGGCGGTCGTGGCGGTCCCGGCGGCGGACGCGGGCGCGGTGGCGATCGCGGGGGCCGCGGCCGTCGTGACGACCGGCGCGGTCGCGGCGGTGACGACGAGGGCGGCGAGGAGCTGATCGAGAAGCTCGTCCACATCAACCGCGTGTCCAAGACCGTGAAGGGCGGCAAGCGCTTCGGTTTCGCGGCGCTGGTGGTGGTCGGCGACGGCAAGGGCCGCGCCGGTTTCGGCCATGGCAAGGCCCGCGAGGTTCCCGAGGCGATCAGCAAGGCGACCGCTGCGGCGAAGAAGGCGATGATCCGCGTTCCGCTGCGCGACGGTCGTACGCTTCACCACGACGGTCTCGGCCACTTCGGCGCTGGCCGGGTGACGCTCCGTTCGGCTCCTGCCGGTAAGGGAATCATCGCCGGCGGCCCGATGCGCGCGATCTTCGAGAGCCTCGGCGTTGCCGACGTCGTCACCAAGTCGGTGGGCACGTCCAACCCGTACAACATGATCCGCGCGACCTTCGAGGCGCTCAAGGAGCAGACGAGCCCGCGCTCGGTTGCCCAGCGGCGCGGCAAGAAGGTCGCCGACCTGCTCGGCCGCGGCGGTGCAAGCACTGCCGAGGCGGAAGCCCAGGCCGAAGCGATCACGGAGGAACAGTGATGGCGAAGATCAAGATCACCCAGACCGGATCGCCGATCCGCCGCGACAAGACGCAGCGGGCGACCCTCGTCGGGCTCGGACTCAACAAGATGGGCCGGACCGTCGAGGTCGAGGATTCGGCCGAAGTTCGCGGCCAGGTCCGCAAGGTCCAGCATCTGGTTGCCGTCGAGGCAGCCTAATCCACCGCGCCCTCGGGCGCTGCGCGACAAAAGCGAAAGCGAGTGCAAAGACATGAAACTCAACGACCTTCGTGACAATCAGGGCGCCCGGAAGAGCCGGATGCGCGTCGGCCGGGGCATCGGCTCGGGCAAGGGCAAGACTTCGGGCCGCGGCCAGAAGGGCCAGAAGAGCCGCTCCGGCGTCTCGGTTTACGGCTTCGAGGGCGGTCAGATGCCGCTCCACATGCGGCTGCCGAAGCGCGGCTTCAACAACATCTTCGCGCGCGACTATGCCGAGGTGAATATCGGCGCCGTGCAGAAGGCGATCGACGCCGGCAAGCTCGATGCCAAGGGCACGCTCGATCATGACGCGCTGAAGGGCGCCGGTCTTGCGCGCGGCGGCCGCGATGGCGTCCGCCTGCTCGGCAAGGGCGACCTCAAGGCAAAGCTCGCCGTTCGCGTCGCCGGCATTTCGAAGGGCGCCCGCGAGGCGGTCGAGAAGGCCGGCGGTTCGGTCGAGATCATCGAGCCGAAGAACCCCGCCGAGCTCGCTGCCGCCAAGAAGGGCAGCGCCAAGGCGAAGGCGAAGGCGACCGAGAACGCCTAATTCGTCATCGCCAGCGGGGCGAAGAAGTTCAGCCGGGTTTCTTCGCCACTCCGCTTCTCGCAATGACGGAAACTCGGCCTATATGGGCCGGAGCGTCTAGGGGAATTCAGGTAAATGGCATCCGCAGCCGATCAACTCGCTTCCAGTATCAGCCTTGCGAACTTCGCCAAGGCGACAGAGCTCAAGAAGCGTCTGTGGTTCACTCTCGGCGCACTCGTCCTGTTCCGCTTCCTGTCGTTCGTCCCGATCCCGGGCGTCGATCCGGCGGCCATGCAGGCCCTGTTCCAGACGCAGAGCGGCGGAATCCTCGACGTCTTCAACACGTTCTCGGGCGGCGCCCTTGAGCGCATGAGCGTAATCGCGCTCGGCGTTATGCCTTACATCACCGCGTCGATCGTCGTTCAGCTGGGCGGCACGATGTACGGACCGTGGCAGGCGCTCCGCAAGGAAGGCGAAACCGGCCGCAAGAAGCTCAACCAGTACACCCGCTACCTGACGGTCGTTCTCGTTCTCGTACAGGGCTACATGGTCGTCCGCGGGCTCGAGGCGCAGGCTGTCCGGCAAGGAATCGCGGCGGTGGTCCAGCCGGGCCTCGTCTTCGAAGCTGCAGGCACGATCAGCCTTGTCGGCGGGACCCTGTTCCTGATGTGGATCGGCGAGCAGATCACCAGTCGCGGTATCGGCAACGGCGTGTCGCTGATCATCATGGCCGGCATCGTCGCGAGGCTGCCGCAGGCAATGGCCCAGCTGTTCGAAGGCGGCCGGAGCGGCACGATGGATCCGCTGCTGGTTACCGGCATCGTGGTCCTTGCGGTCGGCCTGGTTGCCTTCATCTGCTTCATGGAGTTGGCGCAGCGGCGGGTGCTGATCCAATACCCGAAGCGGCAGACCGCGCGCGGGATGATGCAGCAGGAGCGTTCGCACCTGCCGATCAAGATCAACACCTCGGGCGTGATCCCGCCCATCTTCGCGTCGTCGCTGCTGCTGATGCCGCTGACGGTGATCCAGTGGATGGGCAAGGGCGCGCAGGCCGGAAGTGCGACCAGCGATTGGCTGATCACGATCAGCACGTTCCTGCAGCACGGAAGTCCGGCTTACATGCTGATCTACGGTGCAGGCATCGTCTTCTTCACCTTCTTCTACACGGCGGTCCAGTTCAACAGCGAGGAAACCGCCGAGAACCTGAAGAAGCATGGCGGCTTCATTCCGGGCATCCGGCCGGGCAAGGCGACCGAACATTATTTCGATTACCTGCTGACCCGGATCACGGTCGTCGGCGCGACCTATCTGGCGCTGATCTGCCTTGTGCCGGAGTTCCTGTTCGCGCAGGCCGGCGTTCCCTTCTATCTCGGCGGCACCAGCCTTCTCATCGTCGTCAACGTGACGATGGACACCGTGACCCAGATTCAGAGCCACCTTATCGCTCATGAGTACGGAAACCTCATCAAGAAGGCGAAGCTCAAGAGCGGGCGGCGCCGCTAGCCGCCGGCGCGTTGGGGGAGCGCGGATCCATGAACATCATCCTGCTTGGTCCTCCGGGGGCCGGTAAGGGCACCCAGGCCGCGCGGCTCGAGGCGACCCGCGGAATGATCCAGCTGTCCACGGGCGACATGCTCCGCGCCGCGGTCGCGCAGGGCACACCCGTCGGCCTCAAGGCCAAGGCGGTGATGGAAGCCGGCGAGCTGGTCAGCGACGCAATCGTCAGCGCGCTCATCGGCGAAAGGCTCGACGCTATCGGCGACCATGGCGCCATCTTCGACGGATATCCGCGCACCCGCGCCCAGGCCGAGGCGCTCGACCTTCTCCTCGCCGATCGCGGTCGCCAGCTCGACCATGTCATCGAGCTCGAAGTCGACGAGGACGCGCTGGTCGAACGGATCACCGGCCGCTTCAGCTGCGCGAAGTGCGGCGCGCCCTATCACGACAAGTACAAGCTTCCGAAGGTGGACGGCACCTGCGACGTCTGCGGGAGCCACGAGTTCAAGCGCCGTCCGGACGACAATGAAGAGACGGTCCGGACCCGCATGTCCGAGTATCGCGCCAAGACGGCGCCGATCCTGCCTTATTACGACGAGCGCGGCCTCGTCCGCCGCGTCGATGGCATGGCAAGCGTGGAAGCGGTCGCTGCCGCCATCGATGCAATTCTGGACGGCGCCGCCTAGCTCATGGCATTGTCCCTCTTGAGGGGCGCCCGATGAAATATCTTGCCGCAATCGCAGTCCTGATCTCGGCACCGGCAACGGCCGCAGTCATCAGTGCCGATGCGCACGATCTTGTGGTCCGCGAAACAGTCCAGACGAGCGCCACGCCGGATGCTGCCTGGGCCGCTTTTCTGCGCATTGGGCAGTGGTGGTCGGATGAGCATAGCTATTCCGGCAAAGCGGCGAATCTCCGCCTCGATGCGACGGCGGGCGGCTGCTTTTGCGAAACTGTGGGCGACAGCGGTGGCGTTGAACATATGCGTGTCGCGGTCCTGCTGCCACCGAAGAGGCTGGTGATGACGGGTTCGCTCGGGCCCTTGCTTTACGAGGCAACGAACGGCGTGATGGACGTGAAGTTCGATCCGTCCGCTGGCGGAACTGCGGTGAGGATGGAATATCGCGCGAGCGGCTTCGCGCAGGGCAATGCCGACAAGCTCGCCCCAATCGTCGACCAGGTGCTGAGCGAGCAGCTGCGCCGCTACGCCGCGTCCATCAAATAGAGCGTCAGGCGCGGTCCAGGGTTACGAATCGGAAGCCCGGCCGCCCGTCCTCGGGCGCATGCACCGAGACTTCCGTCTCTTTCCATTCGATGCTGTCGCGCGGGTCGGGCATGACCGTGTCGCCGGGAATGTCGGCAAGCACCTCGGTCAGCTCGACGCGGTCGGCGAGCGGAAGGAAGAGCGCGAACACGTCTGCGCCGCCGATCACTGAAACCGGCTCGTTCCCGGCGATTGCCAAGGCCTCATCCGCGCTGTGGGCGACCTCCGCGCCTTCGGCCTTCCACGCGCGGTCCCGGGTGAGGACGATGTGCCGTCTTCCCGGCAGGATTCCGGGCAGGCTCTCGAACGTCTTGCGGCCCATGACCATCGCCGATCCCATCGTGATCGCCTTGAAGCGCTTCAGGTCGGCGGGAATGTGCCAGGGCAGCTTGCCCTCGCGGCCGATCACGCCGGCAAGCGAGCGGGCGACGATGAGCGTGATGCGCGGACGGTCCGTCATTCGTCCGATTTGCCGCGCGGCGGCGCCAATGCCAAGTAAGCGCGCGTGAGTGACGCCATTTCTATCTTGATCGATGAGGTCCGGATCCGCTTCGGACCAAAGGCTGCAATTACCGATCCTGCCGACATCGAGCCGTGGCTGACCGACTGGCGCGGACGCTTCCACGGCCAGGCGCAGGCGATCCTTTCGCCTAGCTCGACCGAGGAGGTGGCGGAGATCGTGAAGCTCGCCGCGACGCACCGCGTGCCGCTGGTCCCTCAGGGTGGGAATACGTCGATGGTGGGCGGCGCGACCCCGCCGGCGGACGGCTCAGTCCTGATCCTCTCGCTTCGGCGGATGAACCGGCTCCGGTCCATCAGCGCCCAGCACAATGTCGCGATCGCCGAAGCGGGGATGATTCTCGCGCAATTGCACGAGGAGGCGGCCGCGGTCGGCCGCCGTTTCCCGCTGACGCTGGGCGCGCGGGGAAGCTGCACGGTTGGCGGTCTCATCTCGACCAATGCCGGCGGCACGCAGGTTCTTCGCTTCGGCACGATGCGCGCGCTGGTCGCCGGCCTGGAGGCGGTGCTTCCCGATGGCTCGATCCACAACGGCCTTTCGGGTCTGAAGAAAGACAATCGCGGCTACAATCTCGATCAGCTGCTCATCGGCGCCGAAGGCACACTCGGAATCGTCACCGCGGCCGCTCTGCGGCTTGTGCCGGCACTCTATTCCCGCGCCGTCGGCTGGGCCGGAGTGAGCGATCCGCAAGCAGCGCTTGCGCTCCTCCGCGATTTTGAGGCGAAGACCGACCGGATCGAAGGTTTCGAGCTCGTGCCTGGAGACTCGCTCGCGCTGGTCCTCCGCCACATCCCCGGCACGCGCAATCCGCTGGAAGGCGAGCATCCCTGGCACGTGCTCATCGAGGCGACGTCGTCCACGGCCGATCTCGATCCGGCCGAGCTCCTCCAAGGGCTCCTCGCCGGCGCCATCGAGGACAAGCTCGTCGAGGACGCGATGGTCGCCTCGTCAGAAGCCCAGGCCGACGCTCTGTGGCGGATTCGCGACTCCATTTCCGAGGCGGAGCGGACGGAGGGTCCGTCGACGGCGCATGATATCTCGGTCGCGGTGGCCGACATGCCGCGCTTCCTCCTCGAAGCCAAAGCCGCAGTCGAAAGCGCTTTCCCCGGAACCATAGCCAGCGCATTCGGGCATCTCGGTGACGGCAATTTGCATTTCCACGTCCGCGCTGGAAGCCGTGCGACGCCCGGCTGGAACGAGAGCGAAGGGCATGAGATCGAACGCTTCGTGGACGATCTCGTGACCGCGGCCGGAGGATCGATTTCCGCCGAGCACGGCATCGGGCAGATGAAGCGGGGCGAGCTTGAGCGGCTCG
>DATMHP010000056.1:0-6996 GCA_035554875.1 Sphingomicrobium sp. | reverse complement strand
AGATCCCGGGCCTGCATCCACATGCGCGCGAGGATCAGGCGTCCCGCGACCAGCCGCGCGAGAAGACCAAGCGCAACCCCGAAATAGATGAGTTGGAGAACGCCGCCCGCGGACGGACCTGCGTTTTGGAGTGGCTGCGGCCCGACTGGTCCATCCGTCGCAACGGCGGCCATAACTGCAGGCTCGGCCGGAAGGACGGGGACCGGAAGCTCCGGGAGGATCGCTGCGAGGAGCGGAAGCAACGCCAGTGCCGCAAAGCCGAAAATCCAGATCATGTGCCGCATCGCGGCCGACGCGCCACTGCGCCGAAGGGCCTCCGCCGAAAGCCAAGTGATCCCGAGCAACAGGGCGGAGCGAAGCAGGAGTTCGATAAGGGCGCTGGCGATCATTTCCGCTCGTCCTTGCGCGCAGCTTCGTCCAGCAGCGCTGAAAGACGCTCATAATCTTCCTGGCTGATTGGGCCCGCTTCGATCAGGGTCGCGACCGCGCTGCTGATCGACCCGTCGAAGAACGTCCTGACCACATGGCCAAGCGCCGACTTGCGCACCTCGGTTTTCGCGGCGGTGGGGGCGTATACGTAGCGGGGACCGTCCACCTCGTGGCGCACGTGCCCCTTGTCTTCCAGATAGCGAAGCATCGCCCGGACCGAAGAGTAGGACGGCGGGTCCGGAAGCGCACCCAGGACGTCGGCAACCGTGGCGTTCCCACGGCTGTAGAGGATATTCATGATCTGCCGCTCGCGCTTGCCCAACCGGGCTGCAGGATCCGCCGATTGCCCTCTCGCCATTGCCGGCACCTCTGGGTCGCGACTCGCGTCTGTTATGCGAATCGATTAGCACTATGCTAATCCATTAGCAATCGTTCAATGGATCAGCGGGCTGCACTACGGACGGCAGGCCCCCACAACGGGCCGGAGCGAGCAACCTCGGCGGACAACCATCGTTGCCTCTGAGTCCACCTGCGAAAGATCGATGGAGGATCGCCATGAGCGCCAACGGCATCGACGTCTTCGACAAGACGCTTCAAACCACCAATATCTGGCTCGACGAGATCATGGAGGATCTCGGCCCCGACCGCAAAACCGCCTGGCGAGTTCTTGCGATCGTTCTCCAGAAGCTGCGGAACCGCTTGCCTGTCGGCCTCGCCGCCAATCTCGGCGCGCAACTGCCGATCCTGATCCGCGGAATCTATTACGACCAGTTCAGGCCGGAGCAGCTTCCCGTCGAGTGCGACACGATGGAGCAGTTCTGCGCCGAGGTCGGCGAATGGCTGCGCGACAATCGCCCGGTTAACCCGGAGCAGGCGGTCCAGTCGGTATTCGGCCTTCTCTCGCGTCACATTTCCGAAGGCGAGATCGGCAATGTCGTCCAGGCGCTGCCGGAGAGTATTCGCAAGGCGTGGCCTCAGGACGCCCGCAGCCGGGCTAAAGAGCAGATGCGTGAATCGGCCGACGCCCAGCAGCGCTTCTCGGAAGAGCAGGGCTTCATCGCCACGGACGAACGCAAATCCGATGTTCAGCCCGCTTCGGCGGAAGAAGAGCGCACTATGGCGGGCGGCACGGCAGGCGGCCGAACGCGATAGCCTGGGTTAGAGGCAAGCCTCGAGATAGGGCTGGTCGAAGCCGAACTGCTTGGCCTTCTCCAGCGTGTAGGGACGAAGGCCCATCGAGCGATATTCGCCGACAATCCGTCCGTCGGAGCTCTCGTCGAGATATTCGAACTTGAACAGCTCCTGCGTGACGATGACCTCGCCCTCCATCCCGATGACCTCGGTGATGTTGGTCGTCCGGCGCGAACCGTCGCGGAGGCGCTTCACCTGAACGATGAGGTCGACCGAGTCAGCGATCTGCCGGCTGATCGCTTCCTTCGGGATCTTGATGTCGCCCATCATCACCATGTTTTCCATACGCGCGAGACATTCGCGCGGGGAGTTGGAGTGAAGGGTTGCCATCGAACCGTCGTGGCCGGTGTTCATCGCCGCCAGAAGGTCGAAGCACTCCTGGCCGCGAATCTCGCCGAGGATGATCCGGTCGGGACGCATGCGAAGGGCGTTGATGACGAGGTCGCGGATGGTGATCGCGCCCTGGCCTTCGAGGTTCGGCGGACGCGTCTCAAGCGGAAGCCAGTGCGGCTGTTGCAACCTCAACTCGGCCGCGTCTTCGATGGTGATCACACGCTCGCCGGGGTCGATCATCTTCGACAACGCATTGAGCATCGTCGTCTTACCCGAACCCGTACCGCCCGAGATGATTACGTTCATGCGCGACGCGCCGGCGATCTTCAGCACCGTCGCCATCTTCTCCGACATGGAACCGAAGCCCTTCATCATGTCGACGGTGATCGGCTTCTCGGAGAATTTACGAATCGAGATGGCGGTGCCGCGAAGCGAGAGCGGCGGGATGATGACATTGACGCGGCTGCCATCCTGGAGACGGGCGTCGGCGAGCGGCGTGGTCTGGTCGACGCGGCGGCCGACCTTGTTTACGATGCGTTGCGCGATCTGGAACAGGTGCTCTTCGTCGCGGAACTGGATCTGCGCCAGTTCGAGCTTGCCCTTGCGCTCGACGAAGCATTGGTCCGGACCGTTGACCATGATATCGGAGACATTCGGGTCGGCAAGCAACTCTTCGAGCGGCCCGAGGCCCAGGAGCTCGTCGACGAGGACTTTCTCCAGGGCGAACTGCTCGCGCCGGTTGAGCGTGATTTTCAGCTCGGCGAGCACTTCGGAAATGATCGGCCGGAATTCCTCGGCGAGCTCGTCCTTATTGAGAGTCGCCGCGGCCTCGGGGTCGACACGCTCAAGCAGGCGCGGGAGGACCTGTTCCTTGATCCGGTGGACCGAGGCTTCGAAGCCCTCTGTTTTGCTGCTTGCAGCTTCACCGCTGGCGTTCTGGCGCGCTGTAAGGCGTTCCATTGCCCCGACGCCGCCCGCCGCGGGCGTGTCGCCGGCTACGTTCTCGAGCTCCTCGACCGGCGGGAATTGCTCGCCGCCTTCAGGACCAGAAGAGGCCCCTCCGGGGCCGCCCTTCATGGGCTTGGCAACACCAAAGCTCGGCCGCTGACCGGCCGCCAGACTGCCACGCTTGCCGAATGCGTTCATTGCCACCCCGACTTAATCCCGCGGAAAAATTCGCGAGGACGGGATAGGAGCGAATGTTTTAGGAAAAGCTAACCGCGTTTGGAAAATTGTCCCGAAGTGGGACGGCGAATTACTCGCCTGCTTTTTCCGCGAGGATTGTCAGGCCGTTCGCGCCCATCTCGGCAAAGCCGCCGCTGACGGGAATCCTGTCGGGCTGGGCGCCGGCGCTGCGATAGACAGCAACTTCGTCACCGTCCTTTAGCACCGTCATGAAAGGAGCGTGGCCCGCCATAATGCCGGACTGGCCTTCGGTGCCCGGCACGACGACCATGTAGACGGTCTCGCTCATCACCTGGCGTTGCGGGGTTACGAGCTCGAAATGCAGGTCCGCCATCAGTCCTTCGCCTCAATCGCGCAGTCGAACGCCTTGGATGCCGCCTCGAACTTGTCGCGGCAGCCGGTGTTGCAGAATCCGACGACCTTGCCCCGGTAGAGGGTCAACGAATCGGCACTGACCGGCTTCCCCGACCAAGGGCAGGTCTCGTTGACGCAATCCTCGAAGCGCAGGCCGTCGTTCACTCAGGCCTCCTGGGCCAGCTTCTCGGCCTTGGCGACCGCCTCGTCGATGCCGCCGACCATGTAGAAGGCCGCTTCGGGAAGGTGGTCGTATTCGCCGCTCACGACCGCCTTGAACGAGCGGATCGTGTCTTCGAGCTGGACGAACTTGCCCGGGATGCCGGTGAACACCTCGGCGACGTGGAACGGCTGCGACAGGAAGCGCTGGATCTTCCGGGCGCGGCTGACGGTGAGCTTATCCTCTTCCGAAAGCTCGTCCATGCCGAGGATGGCGATGATGTCCTGGAGCGACTTGTAGCGCTGCAGGGTTTCCTGGACGGCGCGGGCGGTCTCGTAATGCTCCTGGCCGACGGTGCGCGGCTCGAGGACTCGGCTGGTCGAGTCCAGCGGGTCCACGGCCGGGTAGATGCCCAGCTCCGAGATCGCGCGGCTCAGAACGGTCGTCGCATCGAGGTGGGCGAACGACGTTGCCGGCGCCGGGTCAGTCAAGTCGTCGGCCGGAACGTAAATGGCCTGCACCGAGGTGATCGAGCCCTTGGTTGTCGAGGTGATCCGCTCCTGAAGGGCGCCCATGTCGGTGGCGAGGGTCGGCTGGTAGCCCACGGCCGAAGGAATACGGCCGAGAAGCGCCGACACTTCCGAGCCCGCCTGCGTGAAGCGGAAGATGTTGTCGACGAAGAACAGCACGTCCTGCCCTTCGACGTCGCGGAAATATTCGGCGACGGTGAGGCCCGAGAGGGCGACGCGGGCGCGCGCTCCCGGCGGCTCGTTCATCTGGCCATAGACCAGCGCCACCTTGGAGCCTTCCGGAGTCGCGTTGCCGTCCTTGTCCTTGGCGATGACGCCCGCGTCGAGGAACTCGTGATAGAGATCGTTGCCCTCGCGGGTCCGCTCGCCGACGCCGGCGAACACCGACGTTCCGCCGTGGCCCTTGGCGATGTTGTTGATCAGCTCCTGGATGAGCACGGTCTTGCCGACACCCGCGCCCCCGAACAGGCCGATCTTGCCGCCCTTCGCATAAGGCGCGAGCAGGTCGATCACCTTGATGCCGGTGACGAGAATGCTGGTCTCGGTCGACTGCTCGACGAACTCCGGCGCTTCCTTGTGGATCGGGGAACTTGCGTCGGCACCAATCGGGCCGAGCTCGTCGATCGGCTCGCCGACGACGTTCATGATCCGGCCGAGGGTCTTGGGACCAACCGGAACCTCGATCTGGGAGCCGGTGGCGCGGACGTCCTGGCCGCGGGTGAGGCCGTCGGTCGAGTCCATGGCGATGGTGCGAACGAGGTTTTCGCCGAGGTGCTGCGCGACTTCTAGGACCAGACGGTTACCGTGGTTGTCGGTCTCCAGCGCGCCGAGGATCGGAGGAAGCTCGCCTTCGAAGGCGACGTCGACGACAGCGCCGATGACCTGCGCGACCTTGCCGGTCAGGTTATGCGTCTGGACGGGCGCCTTCGGCTTCTCGGCCGAAGCGGCCGCCTTCTTCGTGCGGGGCTTTGCTGGGGCGGCGGTAGCCATTGTCTTGCGGTCCTCTTTCAACTCTTAGAGCGCTTCGGCGCCGGAAATGATCTCGACCAGCTCGGTCGTGATCGCGGCCTGGCGGGTCCGGTTGTACTGGATCGTCAGGCGATTGATCATGTCGCCGGCATTGCGGGTCGCATTGTCCATCGCGGTCATCTGCGAGCCGTAGAAACCGGCCTGGTTCTCGAGCAGCGCCCGATAAATCTGCACCGCGATGTTGCGCGGCAGGAGCACGGAAAGGATTTCCTCCTCATCGGGCTCATATTCGACCATCGAATAGTCGGACGTGGCGGCGGCTTCGTTGGCGGCGCTCGGCGCGACAGGGATGATCTGGTCGACCGTCGGCTCCTGAACCAGGGTCGAGCGGAAGTTGGCGTAGGCGAGGTGGGCGACGTCGAAATTGCCGCTTCCGAAGCGGTCGACGATCTCGTCGGCGATGGCCGAGGCGACCTCGTAGCTTGGGTTCTTCATCTCGCTCGTGTCGTACTGGCCGACGATCGCGCGCGGATAGAGGCGCTGGAGCACCGGCCGGCCCTTGCGGCCGACGATGAAGAAATGGACGGTCTTGCCGAGCTTGATCAGCTCGTCGGCCTTGTGCCGGGCGGCACGGATGATGTTGGTGTTGAACGCGCCCGCAAGGCCGCGGTCGCTCGTGCAGACCACGATCAGGTGCGTGTCGTCCTTGCCGGTCCCGGCGAGCAGCTTCGGGCTCTCCGGTCCCACCGACACCCGGCTCGCGAGCGAAGCGACGACGTCGCGCATCCGCTCCGAATAGGGGCGGGCCGCCGTCGCATTCTGCTGGGCGCGCCGAAGCTTCGACGCCGCAACCATGTTGAGCGCCTTGGTGATCTTCTGCGTCGACTTCACCGAGCCGATGCGAAGCTTGAGGGCCTTCAGGCTCGCCATCTTATGCGAACGTCTTCCCGAACTCCGTCAGCGCGGCCTTGAGCTTGGCGGCGGTGTCGTCGTCGAGCGTCTTGGTTTCGCGGATCGTCTTGAGGACGTCGCCGTGGTCCGAACGGAGGTAGCTCAGCATCGCCGCCTCGTAGCGCGTGACGGCTCCGACCTCGATCCCGTCGATGAAGCCGTTGGTGCCAGCATAGATGGAGGCGACCTGCTCTTCGACCGGCATCGGGTTGAACTGCGGCTGCTTCAGGAGCTCGGTGAGGCGCGCGCCGCGGGCCAGAAGCCGCTGCGTCGCCGCGTCGAGGTCCGAGCCGAACTGCGCGAACGCTGCCATTTCGCGGTACTGCGCGAGCTCCAGCTTGATCGAGCCTGCGACCTTCTTCATCGCCTTGGTCTGAGCGGCCGAGCCGACGCGGCTGACCGAGAGACCGACGTTAATCGCCGGGCGGATGCCCTGGTAGAAGAGGTCGGTCTCGAGGAATATCTGGCCGTCGGTGATCGAGATGACGTTGGTCGGGATGTAGGCCGATACGTCGCCCGCCTGAGTCTCGATGATCGGCAGCGCGGTCAGCGACCCGTTGCCGTTCTCGTCGTTCATCTTCGCGGCGCGCTCGAGGAGCCGGCTGTGAAGATAGAAGACGTCGCCCGGATAGGCTTCGCGGCCCGGCGGGCGGCGGAGTAGGAGCGACATCTGGCGGTAGGCGACGGCCTGCTTGGAAAGGTCGTCGTAAACGATGACCGCGTGCATGCCGTTGTCGCGGAAATATTCGCCCATCGCGCAGCCGGTGTAGGGCGCGAGGAACTGCAGCGGGGCCGGTTCCGAGGCGGTCGCGGCGACGACGATCGAATATTCCATCGCGCCATTCTCTTCGAGCGCGCGGACGATCTGGGCGACGGTCGAGCGCTTCTGCCCGA
>DATMHP010000055.1:0-6135 GCA_035554875.1 Sphingomicrobium sp. | reverse complement strand
CGTCGACGTTCAGGCGCCGCAGCTGGCGAGGTCTTCGAGACCCTCGCGCTCGAGGATTTCGACCTCGTCGATCGCCCTCAGGCGGATCAGGCGGTCGCGGCGGAATGCCGACAGGACGCGGCTTACCGTCTCCTTTGTCAGCCCCAGGTAATCGGCGATATCGGTCCGGCTCATTGGCAGCCGGACCAGGCTGCTCGCGCTTTCTCCGGCCAGGCCGATGAGGAAAGTCGCGAGCCGCTCGGTTGCCGTCTTGCGGCCGAGAAGCACCATCTGCTGGTGAGCGGATGCGAGCTCGTGCGCGGCCATCCGGTAAAGCTCGCGTTCCATCGGTGCGTGCGTGTCGACGAAGCCGTCAAAGCCATTCCTCGGGAACCAGCACAATTGCGCGTCATCCAGCGCCTCGGCGCTGAACACATGCTCCTCGTCCATGCTGATTCCGAGGAAACCGCCGGGATGGACGAATCCGGTGACATGTCGGCGGCCGTCGGCCAGAAGGTTGTAAAGCTTGAGCGTTCCGCGAGTCAGGGTGAACACCCGCGTGACGGGGTCGCCCTCGTGGAACAGCACCTGGCCCGGAGACAGCTTCACGGTGCGCCCAAGATTCTTGAAATTGGCCAGGTCTGCGCAATCGAGCACTCCGCAGACGGCCTTGTCCCGAACTTCGCAGCCCGCGCACGGATGGCCTACTGGAAGGTCTTCAAGGTGGCGCTTGGCAGGTGCGAGCATCGGTCGCTCTCCTGATGATGTGGATCAAGCGATAAAGTGATCTGGCTCACCGCGGCATAGGGATTGTCCCTTAGCCTCGCGGCGCCGGCCGCCACGCTGTTCGGCCGCTTCACGCTGCGCTAATGTCTCGCTTGCGAGGGGAAGCGCGCATGAACGATGCGAGCGAGAGAAGCGGCCCAGCCGGCACGAAAGCGGCACCGCAGCGGCGCATCGCCTATCGGCACCGGCTGCCGACACGCATCTGGCACTGGATCAACGCAATCACCGTCATCGTCATGCTGATGTCGGGCCTGATGATCCTCAACGCGCACCCGCGGCTCTATTGGGGAGCCTATGGGGCAAATTTCGACCATGCCTGGCTTGCGTTCCACGGTCGTCCGTTCCCCGGCTGGGCGACCATTCCGTCAACCTACAACCTCGCGGCGGCGCGGCGCTGGCATCTCGCCTTCGCCTGGGTCCTGGTCGCCGGCCTGATCATCTTCCTGGCGGTCAGCCTGTGGAACCGGCACGTTCAGCGCGACCTTGCGCCGAAGGACGGACAGCTGAAGCCCGGTCATATCTGGGGCGATATCAAGGCGCATGCGCGGCTTCGTTTCCCGACCGGCGATGCCGCGCTTCACTACAATATCCTGCAGAAGATCAGCTACGTCGCGGTGATCTTCTGCCTGATTCCGCTGATGATCCTGACGGGTCTGACCATGTCCCCGGCGATGGACGCAGCCTGGCCGTGGCTGGTCGAGCTGTTCGGCGGGCGTCAGTCTGCGCGCTCGATCCATTTCCTCTGCGCCGCGGCGATCCTGCTGTTCATCGTCGTGCACCTCGTGATGGTCGTCCTCGCCGGGCCGATCAACGAAGTCACGTCGATGATCACCGGGCGCTTCCGGGTGCGGCCGGAAAGGAAGCACGAATGATCACACGGCGCCGATTCATCGCCGTCGGCTCCGCCGGCCTGCTCGCGGGCTGCGACCGGCTGAATAACAGCCAGGCGTTCCGCGGCGTGCTCCGTTCGGCGGAGGGCCTGACGATGCGCGCGCAGCGGCTGATCTCGCCGCGCGACGCGCTCGCTAGCGAATTCACCGAGGCCGATCTTTCGCCGATCTTCCGTTCCAACGGCACGTCGATGCCGGGCACCCCTGAATATGCGCAGCATCTCGCGGAAAATTTCGCCAACTGGCGAGTAACGGTGGACGGCCTCGTCGCGCGGCCTCTCTCAATCCCGATCCAGGCGCTTCGATCGATGCCGCACCGGGTGCAGATCACCCGCCACGATTGCGTCGAGGGGTGGAGCGCGATCGGCAAGTGGCACGGCGTTCCCCTTGCGAAGGTCCTCGACGCGGCGCGGCTCAGCCCGCGCGCGAAATACATCGTCTTCCACTGCGCGGACCGCTTCGGCGACAGGCCTTATTACGAAAGCATCGACCTGATCGACGCTTTCCACCCGCAGACCATGCTCGCCGTCGGCCTCAACGGACATCTGCTGCCGGTCCCCAACGGAGCGCCCGTGCGGCTCAGGGTCGAGCGCCAGCTCGGCTACAAGCACGCCAAATATATCCAGCGAATCCAGGCGGTAGAAAGCCTTACCGCGGTTTACGGCGGCAAGGGCGGCTATTGGGAAGATACGACCGACTATGAGTGGTACGCGGGGATTTAGACTTCGGCGCCGTGCGCGCGCGGATGATCGTGATGGTGTTCGTGACCTTCGTGCTGCTCGCAATGGTGGTCGACCCGCGCGTGCATGATCGTCGAGATGAAGGCGTAGCCGGGATCGTCGGTGCGCTGGATATTGCTGACGATGGTCGTCCAGCTCTCGCCATCCTCATAAGCCGTGAACCGGCTGACGGTGTCGGCGACGAACCGCGGCACGTCCATTCCGGCGCGCTCCGCCTCGGCGCTGAGAAGCGGCACGAACTCCGGCTCGCGAACGATAACATCATCGGGGAAATCGCTCTGCGCCGTCATGGCCAGCTTGATGACTTTTCCTAGCAGCATCATTGCACCAGCGGGCTGTCTGCAGCGGCGAGCTCGATGCCTTCGATCGATGCGCCTGCCGCGAGCAGCTGAAGATATTGAGAAACCGCGCTGCGCTTCGATGCGGTGCGGAGGCGATTTTCGATCCAAGGTTTCGCCTGCTCCAGCGGCAGTTGTTTCGCCGCAACGCGCCGGTCGAGCCGGAGAACGTGGCAGCCGTGGCGCGATTCGACGACGCGAAGGGTGCCGATGTCCATCGCCGCCATCGCCCGCTCGAGCTCGGGGTTGGTGTCGCCCTTGGTGACCTGCCCAAGCGAGCCGCCTTGCTCCTTTGACGAGCAGGCGGAATGCGCTTTCGCGAGTTCGCCGAACCGGCGTGGGTTGCGCTCGAGTTCAGCCAGCACAGCTTCGGCTTTCGCTTTCGCTTCGTCGCGCGCGGCTTCGTGGTCCCGACGGGCCGGGAAGAAAATGTGCGCCGCTTCGTAAAGTGGTGACGTCATGAAGCGCAAAGTGTTGCGGCGATAGTAGCGTGTGACTTCCTCGTCCGTCGGCTCCGGAATCCGGACGTCCTGCTCGACGAGATTGGCGATCCGCTCGTCCTCGCTGGCGCCCGCGATCTCCCGCTGACGCGCGCGCTGGATCAGCAGCTCGCGAACGACGAGAGCGGTTGCAGCCTGGCGCTCGGCGTCGTCGCGATTTCCTGCCGGGTGGTGCTGCATCTCGCGGCCGATCGCGTCCTGCTCGATGGCCACTCCGTTGACGCTGATCATGTCAGGCCGCCTTTCTGCGCCGCGCCGGCGCCGGGCGGAGCGCTGCCCGCGCCACATAAGCCGGAAGATCTGCGTCGGCGGGTTGGGGAAGCGCCCGGCGCTTCGTCCGCACCACCTGGTAGCGGCGGGAGAGATAGCCAAGCGGCACGCTCCACACGTGGACCAGCCGGGTGAAGGGGAAAATCAGGAAGATGGTGAAGCCCAGGAACATGTGCAGCTTGAAGATCAGCGGAACGCCCGCGATCAGCTCCGGCTGCGGGTTCAGGACGACGATGCCCTGAACGTAATTCATGAACTTGACCATCATCGCGCCGTCGAGGTGGCCGAGCGATAGCGGAATGGTCGCCATTCCGAGCGACAGCTGCGCGAACAGGATCAGCAGGACCGCGATATCGCTGATGCTCGACGTCTTGCGGATTCGGCTGTCGAACAGCCGCCGGTGGAGCAGCATCGTCAGCCCGATGAAGCAGGCGGTCCCGCAGATTCCGCCGACGACGATCGCCATCATTTGCTTGAAGCCGTGGCTGATGCCGAGGAATTCGAAGATCGCGACCGGCGTCAGCAGCCCGACGGCGTGACCGCCGAGGATTCCGAGGATCCCGACGTGAAACAGGATCGAGCCCCAGACCAGCTGCTTGCGGCGCAAAAACTGGCTCGATTTCGACTTCCAGCCATATTGGTCGGTGTCGAACCGCACGAGGCTCCCGATCAGGAAGACCGACAGCGCGATGTACGGATAGACCCCGAACGCGGCATTAAGGACGAAACCCTGCATTCTAAGCTCCCGCTCTCGCCAGCTCGGCCGCGCGATTCCGGACCGAGTCACCCGAATAGGGGCAATCCTTCAGCGCCGATCCGGCGGTGAAATCGACCGGCTCCTCGGCCCATTCCTTGTCGAGCTCTTCGAGGTCCTTCGGGTCCTCGGGTTCACCCGCCAGGATTGCTTCGACCTCGGCGTCGTCGGCTTCACGCTGCGCGAGCGTTACCAGCGCGCCGAGCGGAGCTGCATAAGTAGAATCCCGCTCCTCGAGCCGAATTCGAAGCGCCTCGATGATCTCGATTGCATCGGTCAGGTAGCGCCGCGCGTGCACCTCCGGGATGACGCTCAGGAATTCGAGGAACAGCGGAAGGTAATCCGGCATCTCCGCGGCGTTCAGCTCAAAGCCGTTCATGCGGTAGGTGAGGGCGAGGTTGACCATCGCCTGGCCGCGGTCGCGGCTCTCGCCATAGCTGTGCTCGTAAAGGTGGAGCGCGAGCCGCTTCGACCGATCGAACAGGCCGATCCAATATTCCTGCGCATCCATGATGTCGGCGCGGCGAAGCCGTTCCGTGAATGCGCGCACGCCTTCCAGCTCGGCGGCGGGAATCGCTCGCTCCTCGCCGAGCGCCTGGTCGATTTCGTCGAGCGCCGACTGAAGGTCCGCCGTCGGATAGTCGAGGAGCGCGCCAAGGGCCTTGAAGCTGATCATGCCGCCCTCTGTTTCTTCCCCGGAACCGGAACATGGCCGGGCTTCTTGGGCGAGCCGAACAAGCTCGGCTCGGTGCGGCCGCCGCCGCTGCAGCCGTTGCCGAAGCTGAAGCCGCAGCCGCCACGGATCTCGTAGGCATCCTCGCTGACTTCGCGGTGCGAGGTCGGGATCACGAAGCGGTCCTCGTAATCGGCGAGCGCGAGATAGCGGTACATTTCGTCAACCTGGACCTGACTGAGGCCGGCCTGCTCGAGTACCGTTTCATTGACGCGGCCGTCGACCTCGCGATCGCGCATGTGGATGCGCATCGCGAACATCTTCTTGAGCGCATCGACGACCGGCTCTTCCTTGCCTGCGGTCAGCAGGTTGGCGAGATATTTCACCGGCACCCGAAGCTTGGCGATGTCCGGGATCTCGCCGTCGAAACCGATATGGCCGCGCTCGGCGACGTTCTGGATCGGCGACAGCGGCGGCACGTACCAGACCATTGGCAGCGTGCGGTATTCGGGGTGGAGCGGGAAGGCGATCTTCCACTCCATCGCCATCTTCCAGATCGGCGACAGCTTCGCCGCCTCGAGCCAGTTGTCGGCGATACCGTCGAGCTTCGCCTGGGCTATGACCTCAGGATCGTTGGGGTCGAGGAAGATCTCGAGCTGCTTCTCGTAAAGGTCCTGCTCGTCCTCGGTCGAGGCGACTTCTTCGATGCGGTCGGCGTCGTAGAGGATGACACCGAGGTAGCGGATGCGGCCGACGCAGGTTTCCGCGCAGACGGTCGGAAGCCCAGCCTCGATGCGCGGGTAGCAGAAGATGCACTTCTCGGCCTTCCCGCTTTTCCAGTTGTAATAGATCTTCTTGTACGGGCAGCCGGAGATGCACATCCGCCAGCCGCGGCACTTGTCCTGATCGATCAGGACGATGCCGTCTTCCTCCCGCTTGTAGATCGATCCCGATGGGCAGGCGGCGACGCAGGTCGGGTTGAGGCAATGCTCGCACAGCCTCGGCAGGTAGAACATGAAGGTCTTCTCGAACTGGCCGTAAATCTCCTTCTCGATGTCGGCGAAGTTCGAATCCTTGCTGCGCTTGGAGAATTCGCCGCCGAGGATTTCTTCCCAGTTCGGGCCCCACTGGATCTTCTCCATCCGCTCGCGGGTGATGAGCGAGCGCGGCCGCGCCGTCGGGAAGGTCTTCATCTCCGGCGCCGA
>DATMHP010000054.1:0-12756 GCA_035554875.1 Sphingomicrobium sp. | reverse complement strand
CGGGCTTCGCAGCTCCGACGCCGGCAGCCGCCAGCTCGAGTGCCTTGCCGCCGGCATCTATTTCGAATCGAAGAGCGAGCCGCTGGCAGGCCAGCTTGCAGTTGGCCAGGTAATCGCCAACCGCGCCGAGAGCGGCCGCTTCGCCGACACTTATTGCGGCGTTCTCTTCCAGCGCGGGCAGTTCTCCTTCGTGCGCGGCAAATCCTGGCCGCGCATCAACAAGGACGGCCGGCAGTGGCAGACCGCGGTCGCCATCGCCAAGATCGTCGACGGGGACCTCAAGGAGTCCAAGGTCGGCGACGCCTTGTTCTTCCATGCGCGGCGAGTTCACCCGGGCTGGCGCCTGAAGCGGGTCGCCTCGATCGGGAACCACATCTTCTTCCGCTAGAAGACGCCCGCAGGCCGATTGCCTGCGTTCTCCTACTGTTCTAGTTCTCGGGGCGTGAGCACTGCCCCCGAATCGCTTCTTGAGCCCTGCTTTTCCGAAACGCCGGTGGCGATGGATGTCGCGCGCGGCGTAACCCGGCTGTTCTGCAGGCAGGACCTGTTCGCGATCTGCGAGGTGCCGCTGCCGAACGGCAGGCGCGCGGATCTGATGGGCGTGGATTCCAAGGGGAATCTGACGATCGTCGAGATCAAGGTTGCAAAGGCTGACCTGCTCGGTGACTGCAAGTGGACCGACTATCTCGACTATTGCGACCATTTCTATTGGGCCGTCCCGCCCGAGCTGGCCGCGATCCTCGACGGAGAGCAATATCTGCCGGGCGAAGCGGGGCTGATCGTCGCCGACCGCTACGATGCCGCGCTCGTCCGCCACGCCGCCCATCGGCCGCTCGCGCCCGCGCGCCGGAAGGCAGAGATCCTGCGATTCGCCCGCCGCGCGGCGCGAAGGCTATCCGAACAGCTGGATCCGACGCTCGGTGCGGGGACTTAAGAGCCGGGCTTTTTCGCCTCGATCAGCTTGATCATGTCGGGCGTGCGATTGTCGCGCTTGGCATAATCCCGGGCAGAATATCCGGCGATGGAATCGGTCTTGTCGGGATCCGCGCCGGCATCGAGAAGCGATCGGACGATCGGCACCTGGCGCCTCTGCACGGCGACGATCAGCGCGGTCTCGCCGGCCCTGTTCGAATCATTGACCTTGGCGCCTACGCTAAGCAGCCAGTCGACCGCCTCGCCATAGCCCACACGGGCCGCGGCGATCAGCGGCGTCTCGCCGCCCGGACCGGGGAGGTTGGGATCGGCGCCCTGTTGGAGCAGATAGGCCGTCCAGTCGTGGTCCCGGTTCTTGATCGCCGCGATCAGCGCGGTCTGGCCGGTCATGTCGCGGGCATTCACCAGCGTCGGGGAGCCTTGCAGCAGCTTGGCGGCATCGTCGCTCTTGCCGTCCTGGATGGCTTTCACGAATTGTGCGCCTTCATAGCCCGTATCCTGGGCAACGGCCGGAACCGCCGCAGCAACCGCCGCGATCGCAATCAGCGCGCACTTCACCGCATTCATTCGCATTCCCCCAAGGCTCACTTGATCGGGGGCAGTTAGCAGAGCATTGCTGGCTTTGTCATGAATGCTGACAAGCCGTTCTGGGAAAAGCCTTTGTCCGCGCTCGACCGCGGCGAGTGGGAGGCCTTGTGCGACGGGTGCGGGCGATGCTGCCTTCACAAGCTCGAGGACGACGAGACCGGCGAACTCTATCCCACGAACGTCGCCTGCCGTCTCCTCGACCGGCGCAACGGTCGCTGCACGGACTATGCAAACCGCAAGAAGCTGGTCGCCGACTGCGTCCGCCTCGACCGACGCAGGCTCAACAAGCTCGACTGGCTCCCCGAGACCTGCGCCTACCGCCTTCGGGCGGCGGACAAGCCGCTTCCCGACTGGCATTATCTGATCTCCGGCAGCCGCGAGAGCGTCCACGAAGCAGGCCAGTCGACCCGCGGCTGGACCGTCAGCGAAGTCGACGCCGGCGAGCTCGAGCACCATCTGGTCGAGCGTGGTCTTTAGCCGACGCCCGGCCAGGCAGGTCGTTACTCATCCCGATCTTCCGTTGCCGGTGCTGCTTTGCGCGATTCGCAGCGCGCGCCGGATGCGGCTGCGGTTCGACGAGCGCGCGCGGCTGCTGAAGCTCACCCACCCGCGCGGCGTTCGGGCGTCGGCGGCGCTTGCCTGGGCGGTGACTCAGAAAGCCTGGGTGGAGGAGCAGCTCGAGCGCACCCTTCCCGCCGAACCGCTGGTGCCGGGCGCGGTCATTCCTGTCGAGGGCGTCGAGGTCGAGCTGGTCTGGCGTGAGGGTGCGCCGCGGACGCCTTGCCTTATGGACGGGACACTCGTGTGCGGGGGACCGGAAGCGGGCTTTCCGAAGCGGGTGGAGCTGTACCTGAAACGACTGGCGCTGGAGACTCTGTCCCGCGAGACCGCGGAGTTTGCGGATCGGGCGGGACTCCGCGCCGTTTCCGTGAAGATCGGCGACGCGAAGACTCGCTGGGGGAGCTGCAGCAGCAAGGGCGCGGTGCGTTATTCGTGGCGGTTGATCCTCGCTCCGCCCGAAGCGCGGCGCTTCGTCGTCGCCCACGAGGTCGCGCATCTGAAGCACCTCGACCACGGCCGGCGCTTCAAGGCGCTCGAGCGCGAACTTTTCGACGGAGATGTGGCGGCCGCCGAGCGACTATTGCGGAGTTCCGCTCCGCGGCTGCGACGCATAGCCGTCGCCGCTTGAACCCGTCTGTGGCGGCCGCTGCTGGCCCGGGCGTGGATTGCCCGGCTGGGGCTGTGGCTGATTCGTCGCGGGCGGGATCTGCTGCGGCTGCTGCTGCGGCGGGCGCTGCGGCGGGCGCGAATTGCCGAGGACATTGTCGAGCCACTGCTGGTTGAGGCCGCCCTGCGGTTGCTGCGGCTGCTGTCCCGGCGGAACCGTGCCGGGCGGATATTGCTGTTCGGTACCGGGAGGATAGCCGCCCGGCGGCGCGATCGGAAAGCCATTCTCGTCGACCAGCGGAGCGGTATTCGTGTCGATATATTCGTCGCCCATATAATCTTCTTCGGGCTCGAGATTCCAATCGGGCATCGGCACCTGGGTCTGGAAATTCTCGACCGGCCGATTGGCGACCGCGACGCTCATGAAATCATGGAAAGCCCTCGCCGGCGCCGTGCCTCCATAGAGCCCTCCGACCGGGCGGGCATCGTCGCGGCCCATCCAGACTCCCGTCGTGAGCCCGCTCGAGAATCCGATGAACCAGCCGTCCTTGTTGGACGTCGTCGTTCCGGTCTTGCCGGCGACGGGCCGGCCGATCTGCGCCGCGCGGCCGGTCCCGGTCAGCACCGCCGACTGGAGCAAGTCGGTCATCTCCGCCGCAACCCACGGCGCGACGAGAACCCGCTGCTCGGGCGCTTCGTGGCGGTACAGCTCCTTGCCATTGACGGTGACCACCCGGCTGATCGCGTAGGGCGTCACCGCCATCCCGTTATTGGCGACCGAGGCGAAGGCCTGAGTCATTTCGATCAGGCGGACTTCGCTCGATCCGAGGACCATCGAGGGATAGGTGGAAATGTCGGTGGTGAGCCCGAAGCGGTGCGCCATGTCGGCGATCGTCGAGAAGCCGAGTTGCTGGCCGATCTGCGCGCTGATGGTGTTGATTGAACGCGCAAAGGCCTCGCGCAAGGATACCGGACCTGCAAAATCGCGGGTGTCGTTGCGCGGCGTCCAGCCGTTGATGGTCACTGGTTGATCGACAACCGTATCGGTCGGTTTCATTCCAGACTCGAGCGCGGCCAGATAGACGAACAGCTTGAAGGAGGAGCCCGGCTGCCGCTGCGCCTGCGTGGCCCGGTTGTAAATCGAATCGGGATAACTCTTGCCGCCGATCATTGCCCGGACCGCGCCGTCGCGGTCCATGGCAACGAGCGCGCCTTGGGCGCCGTTCGGGGCATCGGCGACGATCGCCCTTTGCGCCGCCTGCTGCATGTTCGGGTCGAGCGTCGTCCAGACGTCGATCGGCTCCGAGGTTTCGTCAATCAACGTGTCGAGCTGCGGGAGCGCCCAGTCCGTGAAATAGCGGACGCTGTCCTCCTTGGTCGTCTGCTGGATCCGGATCTTCGCCGGGTCCGCCTCGGCGGCTTGGCCCGCGGTGATGAAACCGTTGTCCACCATCGCCTGGAGCACGACTTCCGATCGGTTGCGGGCAGCCTCGACGTCGGCAGTGGGCGCGTAATTGGAGGGCGCCTTCACCAGGCCGGCGATGATCGATGCCTCGCCGAGCGAGAGTTGGTCGGCGCTGTGGCCGAAGAAGCGTCTCGACGCGGCGTCGATGCCATAGGCGCCGCCGCCGAAATAGACGCGGTTGAGGTAGAGCTCGAGAATCTGGTCCTTGCTGAACTTGCGTTCGAGCGCGAGCGCCAGCACCGCTTCCTTGATCTTGCGCCCGAAGGTGCGGTTGTTGGTCAGGAAGATGTTGCGGGCGAGCTGCTGGGTGATGGTCGATCCGCCTTGCAGCCAGTGGCCGCTCTTGATCCTGACGGCGACCGAGCGCGCGATTCCGATCGGGTCGACGCCGGGGTGCGAGCGGAATCTCTTGTCCTCGATGGCGATCATCGCCGACCGCATCGCCGGAGGGATTTGATCGTAGGTCAGCCACTGGCCGAAGCTCGGCCCCAGCGAGACGAGCACGGCGCCGTTGGACGCATGCACGCGGATCATCTGGCCGAGATCGTTGCGCTTCGTCAGCTGCCCGTAGCTCGGCAGGGATGCCACCGCGACGGCAACGGCGACGGCGAGCGCAATGAGCCCGAGAAGCGCCGTATAAACGAACAGCTTGAGCGCAGTGACGAGCGGGCGGCGCTCGGTGCCGGTCTGGGTTCGGGCCATCTGGGATCAGGCGATAGGAATGCGGTGCGATTCCGGCAAGACGGTCATTGGCGAACGCCCTTACCCGCGCCACCGTCCATCGGCAAAATCATCATGGCCCCTCCAATGGCGAAGCGCAGGTTACGCCGACATTAACCCTGTTTTTACGCCGATGGCCAATAGGAGAGGAATGAGGTGCAGCTTTCGCCTCGCTCCAAGCCTGGCTGCCGTCCTGTTGGCCGGCGCAGCCGCGCCCGCGTCCGCGCAATGCCGGCTCTGCTCGACTCCGACGACGCAGCTCGAGAGTGACGAACAGGGCAGCGATATCAAGCTCGACGTCCAGGCGACCCTCGATTTCGATCGGCTGGTACTGCTCGGCAACGGCGAAGGTGCGGCGACCCTGCTTCCAAACGGCGACCGGACGGCCACCGGCTCGGTCGCCACGCTCAGCGCAAGAGCGATGGTCGGGTCGGTGACCGTTCACGGCGAGCCGAATCGGGCGCTGCGGGTCGAGATGCCGGGCAGCATCCAGCTTTATTCGCTGAGTGGCGGCAGGATTTCGGTCGACCAGCTCGATACCGACCTTCCTGACATGCCCAGGCTCGATTCGGCCGGCAACCTGACGTTCCGATTCGGCGGGCGGCTGCAGATCAGCGGGGACGCCGACGGCGAATATCGCGGCGACGTTCCGATCACCGTCGACTATCTCTGAGCGCCTCCACTCCTCCTAAATTGCCGCTCCAGATCGGAGGATTCGTTACGGGTCCGTTTACCAATGCCTTGAGGGAACGGGTAATTGCCGCCGGTTAATGGGATGCTCACGGGTGACCGGACCAGCGTCGGCCAGCCGCTGTATCTGAACCAGTGGGGAAATTGACATGAAGAAGGTTCTTATTGCTGCAGGCGCGGTCTCCGCCCTGGCCCTTACGAGCACTCCGGCTCTGGCGGCGACGCCGACCACCCAGGCGACTGCGACGGCCCGGATCGTCGTTCCGCTCACCCTGACGTCCGTTCGCGACCTCGATCTCGGGACCATCGTCCTGAGCGGGACCGCTCCATACACCGACACCATCGGGATCACTCGCGCGGGTGCCTTCACCTGCGGAGCGAACACGACCTGCTCGGGAACCACGAAGACGGCGCGTTATACGATGACCGGCACGCGCGACCAGCGGGTCACCGTCACCGTGTCTCCGACGATCGCGCTGGTCAACCAGACGCAGACGTCGGGCGACCTGACGCTCACGGTCGATGCTCCGGCCACTTCGCTGCTCGACGCGACCGGCAACGGCGCGTTCAACCTCGGCGGTTCGATCCAGGTCAGCGATACGACCGTGGACGGCGTCTACACCGGCACGTTCGACGTTACGGCCGATTATCAGTAATCGGTTTTGAACTGTCGCGGCTCCATGCGCCGCGGCTCGAGGGGCTCGCCGGAAACGGCGGGCCCCTTTTTCTTTCCCGTTCAACGGACGCGGTGAACTGAAAATCAACCATTGCGGACTATCCCGAAATCACTCCGAAACGGAGCAAGTGGGGATCCGAAAATGAATCTGTTGACCAAAGCCGTGGCCGCGGCTGCTGCGCTTGCCGCGCCTCTTTTTCCGCTCTCCGGGGCAAGCGCCGGAGTTGGCGACCTGCTCGTCGCGCCGACGCGACTCGTCCTCAACGGCGGCCGAAGCGCCGAGATCATTCTCAACAATATCGGCGACGAGCCCGCGACCTATCGAATCTCCGCCGAATTCAGGCGGATGAACCCCGACGGGACCCTCGGCGACGTGGTCAACCCCAGCGCTTCCGAAAAGGCGGCGCGCGACATGCTGATCTTCGCGCCACGGCGAGTGACCCTCGCGCCGCGCGAACCGCAATCGATCCGGATCGCCGCCCGGCCTCCCGCCGGCCTTCCGGACGGGGAGTATCGAGTGCACCTGCTGTTCCGGGCGATTCCCGCCGCGACGCCGGTCACGCAGGCTCCCGCGACTCCCGAAAAGGGCGTCAGCTTCAAGCTCGTTCCCGTTTATGGGGTGACGATCCCTGTAATCATTCGCCTGGGCAATCTCAGCGTCCAGGCCGGGATTTCCAACGTCCATCTCGAAAAGCATGACGGCAAGAGCGCGGTGGCGATGGAGCTCAGTCGCACGGGCAGCCGCTCGACCTTCGGCGAGATCCGCGTGCTCAAGGCCGGCGTCAAGGACCCGGTCGCCCTCTCTCGCGCCGTCGCCGTCTACACGGACGTAAACGAGCGCGAAGTCGTCGTCCCAGTCGACGAGAACTACAAAGGCGACCTCGCCGGCCCGGTAACCGTCGAATATGTCGAGACCTACGACGATGGATCGAAAACCATCGCCGAAACCCAGGCGGTGCTGCGCTAGGGCGGGGGAGCGCCGGGCACGGGTGACGGACGATGGGTGCGGCCGGCAAGTGGCTGGGCTGGGTGGGCGCGCTTGCCGTGCTCGCCGGCATCGCCACGGTCGGAGCCGATGCGGCGACGCCGGTCGGCCACCGCTGGGCCGCCAATCCCGACGACCAGTTCCTTCTTGACGTCAAACTCCACCAGTACCGGCTCGGCGACGGGGTTCGCGCCTACAACACGCCGGAAGGCACCTGCCTTGTCTTCGGAGACTTCCTGACGACGCTCGACGTGCCCATGAAGATCGACCTGACCGCCAGGAAGGCGAGCGGGTGGGCCTTCAAGGAAAGCAATACCATCTCGATCGACGCCGCTGCCGGCAGGGTCGATTATGCCGGGAAGAGCGAGAAGCTCGCCCCCACCGCTATACGCGAGACTCCCGAGGGCTGGTGCGTCGACACGGCCGCCCTCTCGCGCTGGTTCGGAATCGACGTGAAACCGGTGACCAGCGGTTCGGCGCTGGTGATCGAGACCGAAGCCAAGCTGCCGGTCGAACTGGCGCTCGAACGCGAGAAACGGGCGGCGAGCCTCAATAAGACCAAGTTCGATCTCGCTTCGCTGCCTCGGGTCCGGATTCCATACCGGATGTGGCGCGCGCCGGCTCTGGACTTCGTCGTGAGCGCGGGCGTGACCTACAACGCAGCGACAGGAACCAGGGTCGACCGGCGGGCGTCGGTCTACGCTGCTGGGGAAATCGCCCGCCTTTCCTACGACGCGCTGATCTCCACAGACGACAAGGGCGTCCCCTCATCGCTCCGGCTTCGGGCTTTTCGTTCGGACCCGGACGGCGGCCTCCTGGGGCCGCTTCATGCGACTCATTTCGGCTTCGGCGACGTTGCGGGTCTTGCCACGCGCCTGAGCGGAAGTCTGACGAGCGGCCGCGGCGCGGTCGTGACGAACCAGCCGGTGGTGAGCCCGACCAGCTTCGACCGGACCCATTTCGAAGGGGAACTCCCGGCAGGTTGGGATGCCGAACTCTATCGCAATGGTGAGCTTCTCGCTTTTTCGCATGGCGATGGGCGGCAGCGCTACGTCTTCGACGACGTGCAACTGATGTATGGGGAGAACCAGATCAGTATCGTGCTGTACGGACCGCAGGGGCAGATCCGCACGCGCGAAGAGTTCATCAACGTCGGGCAGGATAACGTGCCGCCCGGAAAGACCTGGTACTGGGCCGGCATCAACCAGCCCGGCCGCGATCTCGTTTCGCTTGGCGACGACGCGTTCAGCCCGGCCGAACCGAAGGTCCAGGCGACGCTCTCGGTCCAGCACGGGCTCGACGAGCGCACCTCGGTCGGGGTGCTCGCGCAGACGATGCTCCTCCAGGATGAGCGTGTGACCTTTGTCGAAGGCTCGGTGCGGCGCGCGATCGGGCCCGCTCTCGTCGAGGTCGGGGTCTCGAAGGAAAGCAGCGGCGGAACGGCCGCACGGGCGCAGCTGCTTGCCAAGCTTGGGTCGCTGAACATCAGCGCCGAAGCGATCGTCGCTCACGATTTCCACCTCCAGAACGGTCCCCCGACCAGCCAGAAGGAAGCGCGCCTCGCCCTGGACACTCCGATCCGGCTCGGAAGGGCCGTGATTCCCGCCCACGTCGACGTCCATTACGTCGGGCGCCCGGACGGGAGCTCGCAGGTCGATGCGGCGGCCAGGTTGGCAACGACCATCGAGCGCTTCAACCTCGCCGCGCAGGTCCGCTACACCCAACAGCGCCTCGCACAAGGACCCGCCCCGCCCGCAGATGTCGTCGCGGACCTTATCGGAACCGGGCGAGTCGGCCCGGTCAGGGTCCGCGGCAGCGCCACCTTCGAGGCCAACGGCAAGAGCCGGTTCCGCGGCGCGGAGCTCACCGGCTATTGGTCCGCGTCCGACAATGTCGATTGGGAAGGCACGCTCGCCTATGACGGGCCGCTGCATCGCGCGCGGGCTCGGATCAGTCATATCAACCGCTTCGACGGGCTTGCGCTTGCCATCACCGGCGAGGCGGCGAGCGACGGCTCGGTCGCGGTCGGGTTCAACCTCAATTTCTCGCTGGATCCGACGCACGGCTTCAGCCTCTCGCGCCTGCCGATCGCTTCGGCCGGATCGGTCCGAGCAAAAGTCTATCGGGATCTCAACGACAACGGCATCGCCGACCCCGGCGAGCCGGCCGAGAAAGGCGCAATCATCACCGCCGGGCATACGGTCGCGGACGAACCTTCCGATGCCAAGGGCATGGTGATGGTCGCGGGCCTCGCGACCTATACGCCGATCACCGTCGGCATCGACCGAAGCAGCCTCGGCGATCCGATGCTGGCGCCGAAGAAGGCGTTGCAAGTGGTGGTGCCGCGCCCAGGCGTCCCGGCGGAGGTCGATATCGGACTGGTCGCGTCGGGCGATATCGAAGGCGCGATCGTCAAGAATGGCGGCGTCGGTTTCGAAGGCGTCGATCTCGAGCTGCTGGATTCGGACGGCGCGGTCGTCGGCACCGCGCGCACCGACTATGACGGCTACTTCCTTTTCGAAGGCGTTCCCTATGGGACCTACCGGGTGCGGATCGCCAAGGCATCGGCCGATACGATCGGCGTCCCGCAGGACCTGAAGCTCCAGGCGACGGTCGATGACAACGAGCCCGTTGCCCGCCTAGGCACGACCCAGCTCCAGCCGCGGCCCAAGATCGCCTCTTCCCAATAGTCGTCCGAGACGACTTTCGCTCGTGAATCGCTTTTGCGACGCAGTCGCAGCAGATCTGTGGGGCTGAGCATTGAAACGGACAGTCTCCCAGACTGTCCTGATTTCATGCTGGTGCGGTCGAGAAGACTCGAACTTCCACGGCCTTTCGGCCACAGCGACCTCAACGCTGCGCGTCTACCAGTTCCGCCACGACCGCACGTGCATGAGAATGGACGGCTTGGACGCCGCCGCTCCTGGCAAGGGCGCGCCTCTATCAAAGGGATTCGAGGGGCGCAATGCCGGGGCGGCGATCCCATAGCGGGACAGTGCTTAACACCCTGTTTACCATTGCAGCCTGCGGGCGTTACAGAGGGGCATGGTCAGCCTCGCCTTCGCCGCAGCAATCGCCGCCGCGCAGCCGTGGCAGCCGCAATCAGGCATCACCGCACAGGCGACCGCGACAGTCCGTATTGTCGCTGGGCAACGGGTCCGCTTCGGCGATCGTCCCGAGGACGGCAACCAGTCTCAGCCGGAACCCCGAAAGACCCAGATTCAGGCCGACGGCACGCAAGTGCCTGTCCTGCTTGTGGAATTTTCCTGATCAGCCTTTGAGGCTGAGGGTGACCGTGGAATCCAGCCCGCTTGGCGGAACATCCATCTCGGCGCTGTTGAAGGTCGCGGTCCCGCCGGGCGCCAGCGTCCGCGCCGGCGGAGCGATCGTCCACGAATAGACGAGCTTGCCCGACTTATCGCGAAGCTGCGCTTCGATCGGCGGCACCTGCTGCGGCTTCGAGCTCGGGTTGATGACCCGGCCGCTGACGACGACCAGCTCGTTGCCGCTGGCGAGCTTCTGCCGCTCGGGCGTTCCCGGCGCGATCTGGAGAGGAGTCGCGCCGACGCCGGCGATGCCGATGCGCTGGCGCAGGGAATCGGGCGCGAGGAGCCACAGGCCGGCGACGATGACGAGCACGACGATGATGGCGATGACGAGGCCCATCAGCCAGGTCCGCTTGCGCTCCGGAGCATCCTCGGATTCCGCGGCCGCGATCTCCTCCGCGTCGGGGATCTCCTTCTCCGGATCCCAATTCTGCTCGTCGCTGCGGATGTCCGGCCATTCGCCGTCGGGGGGCGGCACTGGCACCGCCAGCGGCGCCTCGACGAGTTCGGGTCCGGGCGCGATTGGCTCTATCGGCTCGTAGCCGACCGGCTCCGGCTCGCCGGGCATTCGATCATATTCGGTTGCCGGAGCTGCGGGATCGCCCGGTTCAGGCGCGGGCTCAGGCACCGGGACAATTTCCGGCTCCGCCTCCGCAGCGCCTTCGGGCATCTGGTGCCAGCTATGACCGCAGGCGGCGCAGCGCACTTTCCGGCCGCCGTCCGGGATTGCGCCGTCTTTCACCGCATATTGGGTCCCGCACGACGGGCAGGTGAGGATCATGTGCCGCGGGCCTTTCGTCAGTCGGTTTGGGTAAACAGGAATGCGCGACCGTTGGCAAGGCAGCGGCCTCATGCGACAAGGCGCCAGACGCGGGGAGGGTGCAGCTGTCGGCAATCGTTCAGTTCGAGAGCGTGGGATTGCGCTACGGCACCGGCGCCGAAGTTCTCCGCGACCTCGATTTCACCTTGTCCAGGGGCGGCTTCTACTTCCTCACAGGCGCGTCGGGGGCAGGCAAGACGTCGCTGCTGAAGCTTCTCTATCTGGCGCAACGGCCGACGCGCGGCCGAATCCGCCTGTTCGAGCAAGATTTGAGCGATGCGGAGCGGGACTCGCTGCCGCATTTCCGGCGCCGGATCGGCGTGGTGTTCCAGGATTTCCGGCTGATCCGCCACCTCTCCGCCTATGACAATGTCGCGCTTCCGCTGAGGATCGCAGGCCGCGACGAAGGCGAAATCAATTCCGCGGTGCGCGAGATGCTCGACTGGGTCGGGCTCGGCGACCGCTCGGGGGCTCGGCCAGCGACGCTTTCCGGAGGTGAGCAGCAGCGCGTGGCCATCGCCCGCGCGGTGATCACGCAGCCGGACCTGCTCGTCGCCGACGAGCCGACGGGGAACGTCGACGCCGAAATGGCGAAGCGGCTGCTCCATTTGTTCGATGCCCTGAACGAACTGGGGACGACGGTTGTCGTCGCGACCCATGACCTCGGGCTGATCGCGGCAAACCCCGGAGCGCAGCTCATGCGCCTCGATTCGGGCGCGCTGGTCGATCCGACTGGGCTTCTCAAGAATCCGCCGCGGCTGGACCGGCGCGAGGGACGGCCATGATCCTCGACCGCATCTGGGTATCGGGACCCGAAGCGCGCCTGCTTCCGGCGGAAAAGCTTCACGGCCCGACCGTCGCAGTCATGGCGATGATGAGCTTCGTGATGATCGTCGTCGCAGCCGCCGGGCTGGCGCTGGCGAATGCGGCCGGCGTCGTCGTCAGCGGCACCGCGAGCCGCTACGTCGTCGAGCTTCCGGCTGCCTCCGCGCCGGACCTGCCGCGCGCGGTCGCTGCCGCACGTTCGGTTCCGGGCGTCCGCAATGTCGATGCAGTTCCGCAGTCGGAAATGCGCAAGACGCTGGAGCGATGGCTTGGGGAAACGGCGAAAAGTCCGAATCTGCCGATCCCGGCGATGGCGACCGTCGAGCTTGCGCCGGGTGCGGATTTCACCACCGTCGCGAAAGCCGTCCAGGCGCAGGTCCCCACCGCCCGATTCAGCGCCGAAAGCGCCGAGCTGAAGCCGTTGTTAAATTCACTTCGGGCGCTCCAATGGCTGGCGCTGTCGCTGGTGCTGCTGATGGTCGTCGCGACTGCCGCGGCCATCGTGCTCGCCGCTCGCGGCGCGCTCGATACCCACCGGCCGACGGTCGAAATCATGCACGG
>DATMHP010000053.1:0-21910 GCA_035554875.1 Sphingomicrobium sp. | reverse complement strand
GTGGTGCGCGCCGTCCTCGTTGCCGACGATGGCCGCGACCGCGACCTTACCGAATGCCGGAGAGCGGCCGCGATCGTCCATTTCGCTGAAGAACGCATCCATGCGTTCGAGCACGCGCTTGGCGAGGCTCGACGGCTGACCGAGCCAGATCGGCGTCCCGAAGATCAGGATGTCGGCCGCGAGGATGCGCTTGCGAATATCGGGCCACGCGTCACCCGGTCCTTCGTCCGAGGTCACGCCGGGAAGCACGTCGTGCTCCGCGATCCGGATCGTCTCCTCCACGCGCACGTCGTGCTGCTTCAGCACGTCGGCGATGAGACCGATCATCCGGTCGGTCGAGGATGGCGGGTCCGATCGGCTCTTGAGCGTGCAATTGATCGCGATTGCGGTGAGATCCACAGCGCTCCTCCTGTGCGCGGGTGAGCGGGTCAGGCGGGCAATGGTTCCGAACGTCGTCCGCAGATCAATCGGCGGGCGTATAGAGCTGCGCGAACGTATCCGGCTTGCAGGGATAGTTCTCCCCCGCGACGCCGGTGATGATCCAGTCTCCGGCTTCTACGGTCAGCCGGCCCTCGGGCATGTCGATATAGCCCGTGGAAGCCGTCGGGGATTCGGCAATGACGGCAGGATGGTCCCCCGGCTTGAACCATTGCACGGCCTCAACGACGACCGCCTTCTTCATGTATCGCGCCACTATCGTTCGTCCTTGATCACTTCGCCGCCCTTCATCACGAAGGAAACTCGCATGAGCGTTCCGATGTCCGCCAGCGGATCGCCCTCGACCGCGATGAGGTCCGCATAGTCGCCTGGCTCCAGAGCGCCGATCTTGTCGCCGTAGAGTTCGGCTCCTCCGAGAGTCGCGGCCTGGAGCGCTTCGAGCGGGGTGAAGCCGTATTTCACCATGGTCTTCAGCTCCTCGGCGCTGTGGCCTTGCCCCGCTGCCTCCGCAGCGTCGAAGCCCAGAGCCACCTTCACTCCTAGCCGTCGCGCGTTTGCAATGGTCGACCGCAAGCTCTCCTGCCGAGCGAGCGCCTTCTCCCGCTGCTGGGGTTCCGCGAGCCATGCCTCGATGGTCTTGTCTCGAGCCGTCAGCGTCGGGACCCAGAAGATGCCTTTCGCCTTCATCGCCTTCAACGTGGCGAGGTCGGCGCTCCAGCCATGCTCGATCGAATCGACCCCGGCCGCGACAGCGTTCGCGATGCCTTGCTGCTGGGTCGCGTGCGCCGCGATCTTGATGCCGGCCTTGTGGGCTTCCTCGGCCGCAGCCCTGATCTCTTCGACGCTAAAGGTCGGATGCACCCAGTCGGCATAGATTTTCAGCTGATCGGCGCCGCATCCGATCTGCTCGCGCGCGGCTCGCCGGACCTCCTCCGCGCCGCTGACCATTTGCGCTCCGGTCGGAAAGTCATGGAGATCGCTCGCGATGCCGAACGGAAAATATTGGCCGACCTGTGCGATTCCCCGGGTCGCAACCTTCATTCGGGGGCCCTCGACCAGCCCTTGGGCGACGGCGTCGCGAAGCGCGGCGTCCCCGCAGCCGGAGCCCTCGCTTTCGACATCGCGAATCGTCGTGAAGCCCGAGCGAAGGATGGCGCGGGCATCCGCCGCGCCTTCGAGCGCGCGAAACGCCTGCGACTTCGTCGCCAGGTTGACGATGTACCCGTCCTCGCCCTCGGGAATTCGGGCCATGACGTGCGTGTGTGCATCGATCAGGCCCGGGAGCAGGGTCCGCGAGCCGAGGTCGATAACCCGCGCGTCAGGCGATCGCTTGCGAAGTTCGGTGGCGGCGCCCACGGCCGCGATGCGATCACCGTCGACCAACACCGCGCCGTTGGAGAGATAATGCCCCGTCCGCACGTCGAGGACACGGGCCGCCATGACCAGTTTTGTCTGAGGCGCCGGATCGGCGAAAGCCGCCGAGCCCGTGAGCAGCAGCAACAGAAGCAGGCTCGACCGAAACAGTCCCGGCATGACCGCACCCCCTGGCCGCCTGACTAACATAAGAGTGAAGACGCAGCCACTTCAGCTATGAACCAACAAGGGTGACGCTGCTCGCAGCGAGGTGAGTCCCCAAAGCGACACTCATCCCCATTTTTTTCGCCAGCGTTAACTTTTCCGCTTGGCATGCGACTCGCAATGATTCATGGATTCCTCGTGGAGGCTCAACGCGTTGTCGCATTGGGGGGATTTTAGGTCATGAGCATCGATTTCATCCGGCCAGAGGTCGACGAGCTTCGCCCGCGGATCAGCGTGATCGGCGTCGGCGGGGCTGGCGGCAACGCCATCGCCAACATGATGCGAGCCGACGTCCAGGGAGTCGACTTCGTCGTCGCCAACACCGACGCGCAGGCCCTCAACAATTCCGAGTCCGACCGCCGGATCCAGCTCGGCCTCAAGATCACCCAGGGCCTGGGCGCGGGCTCGCGGCCGGAGATCGGGCGCGCCGCCGCCGAAGAATCGCTCGAAGAGATCATCGCCGCGCTCGAGGGCGCGCACATGTGCTTCATCGCCGCCGGCATGGGCGGCGGCACGGGCACCGGCGCCGCCCCCGTGATAGCCAAGGCCGCGCGCGACAAGGGCATCCTTACTGTCGGCGTCGTCACCAAGCCGTTCGCGTTCGAGGGCGCCCGCCGCTCGCGCTCGGCCGATGGCGGGATCGAGGAGCTCCAGCAGCACGTCGATACGCTCATCGTCATTCCCAACCAGAATCTCTTCCGGCTCGCCAATTCGGAGACGACCTTCAAGGAAGCCTTCGAAATGGCGGACGAGGTGCTCCAGCAGGGCGTCCGCGGGATCACCGACCTGATGGTCATGCCGGGCCTCATCAATCTCGACTTCGCCGACGTCCGTTCGGTGATGGGCGAGATGGGCAAGGCGATGATGGGCACCGGCGAGGGGTCGGGCGACAATCGCGCGATCGAGGCCGCCGAGAAGGCGATCTCCAACCCGCTGCTCGACGGCGTCAGCATGAAGGGCGCGAAGGGCGTCATTATCTCGATCACTGGCGGCGAGGACATGCGCCTGATGGAGGTCGATGAGGCCGCCAGCCACATCAAGGAGCTGGTCGACCCCGACGCGAACATCATCTGGGGTTCGGCTTTCAACAACGATCTCGACGGCAAGATCCGCGTTTCGGTGGTCGCCACCGGGATCGAAGCCGAGAATGTCGTCCAGGCGCAGCCCGCGAAGGTTTTCACCTTCCCGACTCGGCCAGCCGCTCCGATCGAGCCCGCCGCGGACGCGACAGACGAGGCCGATGATGACACGCTCGACCTGACTGACGAGGTTTCGACCAACGAAGACGAGGGCGAGGGCGAAGAGCTTCTGCTCGACAGCGACGATATCCTGACAAGCCCGGTCGGCGCTCCGCCGATCGCGCCGCCGTCGGACGACGAAACCGCTTCGACCGAGGCCGAGGAAGAGAAGCCGGCCGACCAGCCGAAGGCCGCGGCAACCTCCGGCGGGACCCTGTTCGAGCGTATGTCGAGCATCGCCCGCGGTGCTCCGCGAGCGCAGATCGACGAGGACCAGCCGTCGTCGGGCGGGTTCAGCCGCGAGCCGATCGACATCCCGCGCTTCCTCAACCGCCAGAACAATCAGTAAATCCTGACGCGGGGCAGCAAAACTGCCCCGCTCACCGTCGCTGCCGCACGGCTCGTCGTTAAGGGGCTAGGCAGAAAGGTTCCGGCAAGATTCTCTGCCGCACGGGGATCGAATGGCGGTGGGTAAGCACAAGTAATGACAGGCATGCGCGCATTGGCGCTGGCGTTCGCGAGCGCCGGGATCGCGTTCGCAGCGGCACCGGGCACGGCGCTCGCTCAGGCGGTGCCGCACTATGCGGAAACGCCGTCGGACGCGCTTCTCCGCAATGTCCGGATCCTCGCCGACAGTCCCAAGAATTTTGAGGCCCTCGTTGCGGCCGGCAAGGCTTCGCTGCAGCTCGGCGAGACCCAGGCCGCCGCCGGCTTCTTCGGCCGCGCAGCGGAAGTGAACCCCACCAGTCCGCTCCCGCAGGCGGGAATGGGCGCGGCGCTGACCGCGACGGGCGATCCGCAGGGCGCGCTGACCTATTTCGCGAGGGCGCTCCAATATGGCGCAAGCGTCGCCAACATCGGCAGCGATCGCGGCCTCGCCTACGATCTGCTCGGCAACCAGGTCGCCGCACAGACCGACTATCGTGCTGCGCTGAGCGGCGTCGATCGGGATGAGGCGCGGCGCAGGCTCGCGCTGAGCCTCGCCATCAGCGGCCAGAAGACGCTCGCCCTTTCCACTCTCCAGCCTTTGCTCGCGCGGCGCGACATTGGGGCGCAGCGGGTGCGTGCGCTGGTGCTCGCGGTCGACGGCGATCTTGCCGACGCGAAAGCAGCGCTCGACCAGACGATGCCCGGCGCGTCCGTGCGGATGGACCCCTTCTTCCGGCGGTTGCCGACGCTGACGAGCGCGCAGAAAGCAGCGGCGGTCAATCTCGGCATCTTCCCGGAATCGGGTGTTGCTCTCGCTTCCGCTCAAGCGGGGACGCAGGCTGGTGCAGACCGCCTGGCGTCGATCGACGCGCTGCTGGCGCAGGGCGATTCCGGCGACCAACAGGCCGCGCAGCAGCCCCCGGTCCAATATGCCTATGCGCAGCCGTCGCCGGCGGTGGCCCAGCAACAGCCGGCGCGGGTGCAGCTCGCTTCGATTTCACGGCCCTCGATCCAGCGCGCGACATCACCGAACAACAATATCATCCAGACCGAGCGGGTCGCCTCCGACCCCGGCGCAAGGAAAATCTGGCTGCAGCTGGCGAGTGGCGACGACGCCGGCGATTTCGCGCAGAGGTTCAGGAGCATCCGCTCGAAGAAACCGTCCCTTTTCACCGGTATCAACGGGTTCGTCGCGCAAACCGGAGAGCGCTCGCGGCTGCTGATCGGGCCGTTCCATACCCAGGAGGACGCGCGCCTGTTTGCCGATGCACTACAGAGCGCGCGCATTGACTCGTTCAGCTGGACGAGCCAGCCCGGACAGGTGATCCACAGCCTTTCAAGCCAGTGAGCCTGCCGCCTTCGCTAGCAGCGCAGCCCTCGAGGTCGCGCGGGCGCTTCCATGCCGAAAGGGATGACGGTCCACGCGGCCCTCGCGACATTTTCCAGCGCGACCGCGACCGGATCATCCATTCGGTCGCCTTCCGCCGGCTCCGCCACAAGACACAGGTGTTCGCAGCGCCGGACGGTGACCATTACCGCGTTCGGCTGACCCACAGCCTCGAGGTGGCGCAGATCGGGCGGACCATCGCCCGGGCGCTCGGCCTCAACGAGGACCTGACGGAGATGCTGTGCCTCGCGCACGACCTCGGCCATCCTCCATTCGGCCATGCCGGGGAGGAGGCGCTGCAGGAGGCAATGGCGGACAGCGGGGGCTTCGACCACAACGCTCACACCATCCGCATCGTGACGAAGCTGGAGACGCCCTATGTCGGCTTCGACGGGCTCAACCTCAGCTGGGAAGCGCTGGAGGGGCTGGCGAAACACAATGGCCCGGCGCAATCGCCGACATGGGCACTCGCAGAAGCGAACGCGGAATTCGATCTCGAGCTGTCGAGCTGGCCGTCTCTGGAAGCGCAGGTCGCCGCGATCGCGGATGACATCGCCTACGACAATCACGATATCGACGATGGCTTGCGCGCCGGGCTGATCGACTTCGACAGACTGACGAGAGTTCCGCTGGTCCATCAGCACCACCGCGCGATTCTAGACCGCACTGGCGAGCTTCCGCCCGACAAGATGCAGCGTGCGCTGGTCCGCGACATGATCGGAACGATGGTCGGCGATGTCATCGCCGAAGTGGTGCGGCGCGTCGGCGAATCCGGTGTCGAGACAATCGACGACGTACGCGCGGCGGGGCGGCCGCTTGCGGGATTCTCGCCGGAGCTGGCCGAGCAGGAACGGGAGCTGAAGCGCTTTCTTTATGCCAACCTCTACAATTCCCCGGCGCTGGTTGCGGTGAAGGATGGGGCGGAACGCGTCGTCACCGAACTGGCGCAGGCGTATCGGGCCGATCCGACGCTCCTTCCGGAGGAATGGCGCAGCGGCGAAGGCGAGGTCGAGCAGGTACGGCGCATCGGCGACTTCATCGCCGGAATGACCGATCGCTTCGCCATCGCGCAGCACGAGCAGCACGTAGGGCCGGTCGAGCTTCCCGACCACTTTTGAAAAGGGTGACGCGGGGGTGCGCCTGCGCTAGACGCGCGGCTTCCGTACACAGGTGAGAAATTGAGCCTCTACGCCCAATATTCCGCGCTCCTCGACGGAGTGCTCGACGAGCTTCAGTCCGAAGGCAGGCTTCCGGCTGACATCGACCGGAAGAACGTCGCGGTCGAGCCGCCGCGCGATCCCGCGCACGGCGACCTCGCGACGAATGCCGCGATGGTCCTGGCGAAGCAGGCGAAGAGCAATCCGCGCGCGCTGGCGGAGATGATTGCTCCGAAGCTGGAGGCCGTGCCCGCGGTGACTTCCGTAGAAATCGCGGGGCCGGGATTCATCAATCTCAGGCTGTCGCCCGACGCCTGGCGTGACGAGCTGACGACGATCCTTCGCGAAGGAGAGGCGTATGGGCAGTCGGACATCGGCGGGGCCGAGCGGGTCAACGTCGAATATGTCTCCGCGAACCCGACCGGGCCTCTGCACATGGGCCATTGCCGAGGTGCAGTGGTCGGCGACGCGCTGGCGCGGGTGCTGGAGGCGGCGGGCTTCCGGGTCACCAAGGAATATTATGTCAACGACGCGGGCGGGCAGGTCGATACGCTGGCCCGCTCGGTGCACCTCCGCTACCGCGAGGCGCTCGGCGAAGACATCGGCGAAATCCCCGAGGGCATGTATCCGGGCGATTACCTGAAGCCGATCGGCGAGCTGCTCGCCGCGGAGTTAGGCGACAAATATGTCGAAGCGCCGGAAAGCGAGTGGCTCGCGATTTTCCGTCAGAAGGCGGTCGCGGCGATGCTCGACCTCATCCGCCACGACCTCGCGCTGCTTGGTATCCACCACGACCTGTTCGCGTCCGAAGCCGAGCTTCAGCAGGAAGGCGCAGTCGACGCGGGGCTTGAGACGCTTCGGGCGAAGGGCCTCGTTTACGAAGGTATGCTGGAGCGGCCGAAGAGCCTTCAGGAAGACGACGAATGGGAGCCCGTCGAGCTGACCTTGTTCAAGTCGACCCAGTTCGGCGACGATCAGGACCGGCCGATGAAGAAGTCGGACGGAAGCTGGACCTATTTCGGCGCGGATGCTGCCTATCACCTCAAAAAGGCGGAAAGCGCCGATCATCTCGTCAACATCTGGGGCGCGGATCACGCCGGGACCGTGAAAAGGGTCCAGTCGGCAGTGAAGGCGCTGACCGACGGTCGCGTCGATCTCGACGTCAAGCTGGTGCAGATGGTGCGGCTGTTCCGCGCCGGCGAGCCGGTCAAAATGTCGAAGCGCGGCGGCACCTTCGTCACCCTCGCCGATGTCGTCCGCGAGGTCGGCAAGGACGTCGTGCGCTTCATGATGCTGACGCGCCGGGCCGACGCTCCGCTCGACTTCGACTTCGCGAAGGTGGTCGAGGCATCGAAGGATAATCCGGTCTTCTACGTGCAGTATGCGCATGCGCGGATCAGCTCGCTGAAGCGCAAGGCCGCCGAGGCCGGGGTCGATCTGGCGGCTACGGCGGACCTGTCGCTTCTAGACGATGAAGAGCTGGCGCTGGTGAAGCTGGCGGCGCAATTCCCGCGCACGGTCGAGGGCGCCGCGATGGCGCACGAGCCGCACCGGATCGCATTCTATCTCTACGATCTCGCGGCGGCGTTCCACGCGCTTTGGAACCGCGGCAATGACGATCCTGAGCGGCGCTTCCTGCTTGAGAACAATCCACAACTTTCGCGTGCGCGGCTGGAACTGGCGCTCGGCATCGGGCAGATCATCCGCAGCGGCCTCGACCTCATGGGTGTCGAAGCCGCCGAGGAGATGCGGTGAATGTCCGACCTTCGCAGCGGCTATGACGAAGATTCGCTGCCCTGGCTCCAGGAAGTGGAGGACGAGGATGCGCCGCGCGGGATTTCAGCGCGCGCGATGTTCATCGGCCTAATCATCGTTCTCATCGTCGCTGCAGCAGTTGCGGGGGCCTTCTATTGGCTGGGAAGCCGAGACGGCGGAATCGCGGGCGAGCCTGAGCTGATCAAGGCACCGGCGATGCCCTACAAGGTGAAGCCGGACGATCCGGGCGGTCTCGACATTGCGGGCGAGTCGGAGACGACCTTTCAGACCAGCGCGGGCCAGGACGTGGATTCGCGGCTCAACCTCGGCGCGACCGGAGGCGAGGATGTGAGTGCGCAGCAAGCTCCGCCGCAATCGAGTGACGAGACTGCCGCCACCCCAAAGCCAGCCGAAGCTGCGCCTCCGCCACCCGCTCCGAAGCCATCGGGCGCCGCCGGAAGCGTGATCCAGCTCGGCGCCTTCAAGAACACCGCGCAGGCGGAGCGCGCATGGGCAGTGCTCAGCGCCCGCTTCGGAGCGCTCGCGGGAATGACGAAAATGGTTGTTCCTTACTCGGCGAACGGCAGCAACGGCTATCGGCTGCGGGCGGCCGCGTCGTCGCCCGACGCCGCGCGCCAGGCTTGCCAGGCGATCCAGGCCGGCGGCGAAAGCTGCTTCATCGCGCGCTGATGCAAGCTGCGATCTACGGGCTTTCCGGCCCCGCCCTCACCGACGACGAGCGCGACTTCTTCCGCGACGCGCGTCCGGCTGCGTACATTCTCTTCAAGCGCAACTGCGTGGATTCCGCGCAATTGAAGGCGCTCACCCACTCTCTTCGCGATCTTTCCGGACGCGACGATCTGCCGATCCTGATCGACCAAGAAGGCGGACGCGTCGCAAGGATGCAGCCGCCGGAATGGCCGAAGTTCCCCGCTGCCTGGTCGTTCGCCGAGCTGTACGACAAGGCGCCGATGTCGGCGATCGAGGCGGAAATGGCGAACGCGCGGGCGCTCGCGCTGATGCTTCGCGAGCATGGCGTCAACGTCGATTGCCTGCCGTTGCTCGACGTTCGCCGCGCGGAGGCTGACGAAATCATCGGCGACCGGGCGCTCGGCGCGGAACCGATGCAAGTGGCGGCACTGGGTCGTGCGGTACTCGACGGCTTCGCCGCCGCCGGCGTCGTCGGCGTCGTCAAGCATATCCCGGGACACGGGCGAGCTTTGTGCGACAGCCACAAGGAATTGCCGGTCGTTACCGCCAGCGCCGAGGAGCTCGAAACGGATCTCGAGCCGTTCGAGCGGCTGAACTGGGCCCCGATGGGGATGATGGCGCATGTCGTCTACACCGCCTGGGATAAGGAGCGACCGGCGAGCCAGTCGCCCACCATCGTCAGCGAGATCGTCCGCGGCCGGATCGACTTCGACGGCTGGCTGATGAGCGACGACATCGGGATGGAGGCGCTGAAGGGCGGCTTTGACGAGCGCGCGAAGGGCGTGATCGATGCTGGCTGCGACGCCGTGCTCCACTGCTCGGGCAAGATGGACGAGATGATCGCGGTTGCGGGCGCGGTTCCGGCGATGACTGCCGCCGGCGAGGAGCGGCTTCGCCAGGCGATGGTGATCACGGGCACGTCCGATACCAGCTCGAATCTGGAGCAGCTGATCGCCAAGCGGGACGAATTGCTGGCGCTCGCCTGAAGAGTTCCCGCGCTCGCAGACAATGACCGCCCGTTCGTCGATGGGCAGGGTTGCACGGCGAAACCCATCTTTGCTTAACCTTCGAGAGTATTCCCGAACCTGGTCGGAAAGTTTTCGCTCGATGCGCCTTCTGCACGCTTTTTCCGCTCTCGCACTGATTGCTGCCGTTCCTGCCGCTGCCCAGCCGGACTCCGGTCCCGACAAGGGCAAGAGCGTCGAGGACCTGCACAAGCAGGCGATGGCGGATGCGGTCACGGATGCGTGGAAGGGTGCTCCGGTCGACGAGCAGGTGGTGTCGAGCCGCCGGAGCGTGAGCGTTGATGGGCGAACCCTGAAATATACGGCGACCGCCGGGACGCTCACCATCCGCGACAATTCGGGCAAGCCGACGCAGAGCATGTTCTACACCGCCGACACGCTCGACGGCGTTCCTGGCTCGCGGCGGCCGGTGACCTTCTTCTACAATGGCGGACCGGGCTCCGCTTCGCTGTGGCTCCGCATGGGTTCGTTTGGCCCGACGAGGATCCAGACGGGCAGCCCCGATTTCATCCGCCCAGCGCCGTTCGATTACGGCTCCAACCCCGATACTTTGCTCGGAACGACGGACATCGTGTTCATCGACGCTCCGGGCACCGGCTATTCGCGCGCGCTGGGCGACGCGAAGGGCTCGGATTTCTATGGCGTCGACGAGGATGCCGACGCCTTCGCCCGAGCGATTACAAGGTATGTGACGAAGTTTGGCCGATGGGATAGCCCCAAGTTCCTATTCGGTGAAAGCTACGGCACTACCCGCTCGGGCGCTTTGGCTTACCAGCTGCAGGACCGCGGAGTGTCGCTGAACGGCGTCATCCTGCTGTCCTCGATCATGAACTACGGGCGCCGCCAGCCCGGGCTCGACCAGGATTACCTGAATTACCTTCCGAGCTATGCTGCGACGGCCTGGTACCATCACAAGATGCCCAATCCTCCCGCGACCGTCGCCGAGGCGGCTGCCCAGGGACGTGCCTTCGCCGAAGGCCCGTACGCCGCCGCTCTTGCCAAGGGCCAGACGATCAGCCCCGAGGAAGAGAATGCGGTCGCACAGCAGATGAGCCAGCTGACCGGCCTTTCGCCCGAGTTCATCAAGCAGGCCAACCTTCGCGTCGACCTGTCGCGTTTCCGCAAGGAGCTGCTGCGCGACGAGCGCAAGACGGTCGGCCGCTTCGACTCCCGCTACATGGGCGTCGATCCCGATGCGGCCGGAGACAGCCCCGACTATGACGCGTCGGACGTTGCGATCAGCGGCGCGTTCATTGGCGTGCTGCACCGCTATCTCAACGATATCGGCTACCACACCGACCTCCAGTACCGCCTGAGCGCAAGCGAGGAAAAAGGCTTCGAGTGGAACTGGAAGCACAAGGCGCCGGGTCGGGGCTATCCGATGAACAACCCGAACACCGCGCTCGACCTCGCCGCCGCGATGCGTGAGAATCCCTATCTCAAGGTGCTGTCGCTCAACGGCTGGTACGATATGGCGACGCCCTTCTTCGGGACGGAGTTCGACCTCAACCACATGATGCTGGAGCCGGCACAGCAGCAGAACCTCGAGTTCCGCTATTATCCGGCGGGCCACATGGTCTATCTGAACCCCGACGCGCTCCACGAGATGCGGCTGGATGTCCAGCGCTTCATCAACCAGGCGGTCGCCGAGGCGCATTGATCGTCAGAAAGCTGTGGATTGGTGCGGTTCGCCGCCCCCTCCACGGCGACGATTTGCTTACAATTTCCGTCATTTGAGCTAATCTTCGCCTCGTGGGGGTGGTGACGCTCAATTCCGCGAGCCGCGACGGCGACGAGCTCAATCTCAGCCTCGACGGCTGGGAGGGGCCGCTCGACCTGCTTCTGAGCCTCGCGCGGGCGCAGAAGGTCGATCTCGCGCAAATCTCGATCCTCGAGCTGGTCGAGCAATATCTCGCTTATCTCCAGGAAGTGCGGGCGCTGAAGCTCGAGATCGCGGCCGACTATCTCGTTATGGCGGCGTGGCTCGCCTATCTCAAATCCTGCCTGCTCCTGCCTAAGGATCCGGAGCAGGACCCGAGTCCCGAAGAAATCGCGCTTCGCCTGCAGATGCGGCTGCAGCGGCTCGACGCGATGCGCGAGGCGGGGGCGCGGCTCCTTGGCCGTGACCGCGTCGGCCGCGACGTCTTCCAGCGCGGCGCTCCCGAAGGGCTGAGGCTGGTCCGCAAGTCCGCCTGGCAGGCGACCGCCTTCGACCTCTTCTCGGCCTATGGCTCGGTGAAGGCGCGGACCCAGCCGCCGATGCATGTCGTCCATGCGCGGGCGGTGATGACGCTCGACGAAGCCATCGAGCGGGTCAGCCGGATGCTCGGAATCGCGCTGGACTGGACCGACCTCGAAACCTTCCTTCCATCGACGGATGACCCGCAGCTTCGCCGTTCGGCGCTGGCGTCGAGCTTTCTCGCGGCGCTGGAGCTTGCCCGGCGCGGCCGGCTCGACCTGATGCAGGAGGACGCGTTCGCGCCCCTCCAGATCAAGGCGGCGGCCTGATGGAGGAATTCATCAGGTCGGTCGAAGCGACGGTGTTTGCCTCTGCGGAGCCGCTGACGGTCGCCGACATCGAATTGCATGTCGGCGAAGGAGACGTGGCCGCAGCGCTTATCGAACTTGCGGAGCGCTACCAGGGCCACGGGGTCGAGCTGGTCGAGCGGGGCGGGCGCTGGCATTTCCAGACGGCGCCGGACCTTGCGCACCTCCTCCGCCGCACCCGCGAGGAGCCGCGGCGGCTATCGCGCGCAGCGACCGAGACGTTGGCGATCATCGCCTATCACGAGCCCGTGAGCCGCGCGGAAATCGAGGCGATTCGGGGCGTGCAGATCTCCAAGGGCACGCTCGACGTGCTGATGGAGGCGGGCTGGGTGAAGACTGCGGGCCGCCGCGAAGCCCCGGGCCGGCCCTTGCTCTATGCAACGACAGCCGAATTCCTGACCCATTTCGGTCTCGGCTCGCGCAGGGACCTGCCGGGAATCGACGATCTCAAGGCTGCGGGGCTTCTCGATCCTCTCGACGAGGCGGCGCTTGCGCTCGAACTCGACGGCGACTCCGAAGACGAACTGGAAACGCAAGGCGAGGGCGACTAGATAGGCGCCAACCTACCGGAGTTTGCTCATGGGCTCTTTCAGCCTCATTCACTGGATCATTCTCGGCCTGTTCCTGTTGCTGCTGTTCGGCGGCAACCGCTTCTCGTCGATGATGAACGACGTCGCCAAAGGCCTCAAAAGCTTCAAGCAGGGCATGAGCGAGGACGAACACAAGCCCGAGGAGAAAAGGCGCGAGCTTCCGCCGCAGAGCCGGGCGCCCGAGCAACCGATCGACGTCACGCCGGAACCGCGTCCCCGCGAGGACGACAAGACGCGCAGCTAGGCCGCCGGGCCGATGTTCGGCGTCGATTCCACCGAACTCATCATCGTCGCCGTCCTGGCGCTGCTGTTCATCGGCCCGAAGGAGCTTCCTTCGACGATGCGCACGGTCGGCCGCTGGGTCGGCAAGATTCGCGCCGTTTCCCGCCATTTCACGAGCGGTTTCGAAGCCATGATCCGCGAGGCGGAGCTCGAGGAAATGGAGAAGAAGTGGCGCGAGGAGAATGAGCGGATCATGCGCGAGCATCCGCAGCTCGAGCCGCCGACCGCTGAAGCCGAAGTTTCACCCCCAGTCGATTCCGCCGACGAACCGCGCCTGCCGCTCGGCGAGCCCGACAAGAGCGAGCTGCCGTGAAGGACATCGACGAAACCAAGGCGCCGTTGCTCGAGCATCTGATAGAGCTGAGGCGGCGGCTGCTCTGGTCGGTCGGCGTGCTGGCGGCGCTGTTCGTCTTCTGCCTATATTTCGCGCGGCCGATCTTCGCCTTCCTGGTGCAGCCCTTGCTGGAGGCCGGACAGGGCCGCATCATCTACACCGACATTTTCGAAGCCTTCTTCGTCGAGGTGAAGGTCGCGCTCTTCGCGGCGCTGATGCTCGGTTTCCCCTTCTTCGCGATTCAGATCTGGAAGTTCGTCGCCCCCGGCCTCTACGCGAGGGAGAAGAAGGCGCTGCTGCCCTTCCTGGTGCTGACGCCGGTCTTCTTCGTCGGCGGCGCGGCTTTCGCTTATTATGTCGCGATGCCCTGGGCTCTGCACTTCCTGCTGAGCTACCAGGGCGAAGTCGGCGGAATCCAGCAGGAAGCCTTGCCCGGCGTCGGCAATTATCTGAGCTTCTGCACCCGTTTCCTGTTCGGCTTCGGCGTCGCCTTTCTAACGCCCATCCTGCTGATGATCCTGGAGCGGACGGGGCTTGTCACGCTTCAGCAGCTGACCAAGCACCGGCGCTACGCGGTCGTCATTTCGGCTGCGGTCGCGGCCGTTCTCACGCCGCCGGACGCGGTCTCAATGATGCTCCTGATGGTGCCGCTCTATTCGCTGTACGAGCTGGCGATCCTCGCCATCCGAATCACCCACTGGCGCGCGGCTCGCGTTGCCGCGGCCGCTTCCTCAAGCTCAGCTGAAAAAAGTGAGGGCCCGGAAGCGCCACCGGGGGGGGGGAGGGTTGGCGGTTCCGGGCCCATTTAAACGGATAGCGAGAGCGGGGGGGCAAAAGGTCACTATCCGAACTGCACAACGCCCCTTGTTTTGGACCGGTTCCGGAAGCGCGAAATTTTTTTCAACCAGTCCCGAAACGAACCGCTTATCTCGGCGGGAAGACGGGCAAATCGACGCTGTACCGGCCCAGTTTGCGATCGAGCGATGACCTCAATTGCTTTGCAAGACCGCCGATAATCCGTTCGAATTGCTGCTTTTCCTTATCCTCGTCGCCATCGGGGACGAGAACCGGGCTAGCGAGCATCAGGCGGCCGGTCAGATCGCTTGTGCGCCGCAGCGAGATCTCGACGGGCTGATCGGGCCGGTGAAGCATCGCATATTCGACGACTTCGGTGATCAGGAAAGCGACGGAGACGGCGACGTCCTGCGTCGTGTTGAGCGGCTCGACTTCAAGATCGATGAACAGCCCTTTCGCGGATTCAGGAGCATTCGCGCGAAGCTCGGCCGCGAGCTCGGACAGCAGCGGCCGAACCGAAATGCCGCGATTCTCCTCCATCTCCGCATAATGATTGCGGTGAACGATCGAGAGCGCGCCAACCCTGCGGCCGATGGAGCCATAGGCGTCGCGGCCAGCCTGCGACTGCGCGGTCCGTCCATGGATGTTGAGAAGCGACGCGATCACCTGGAGGTTGTTTTTCACCCTGTGATGGACCTCGCGGACCAGCCGTCGCTGGCCGTCGAGGGCCGCCGCCATTTCATCTTCCGACTCGCGGACGCGGGTGACCGCGCGCGCGAAGGCGTCGCGCAGCTCCTGGATTTCGGTCGCCGGCCCCAGCTTGCTCGGAAGCTCGGCCGCCGGTTCGCCCGGTTCGTACCGGGAGACCGCCCGTTGCAGCCTGCGAAGCGGCTGGATCAACAGCCGGTGGACCATCAGCCACGTCATCAGCGCCGCGATGAACCACATCGCCACTGGAAGCAGAATGACGACAGTGTCGAGCGTCGTGATCGCCGGCACTCGTCCTTCGACGTCGACGTAGAGACGGTGATTGCCGATCGTCCAACGCGTCAACGACGGCTTGTGCCCGGCGGGCGCGGAGCTGTCGAAAGCAATCAACGCGATGTCGCGCTGCCCGTCGCTTATCGACAGGCCCTGGATGGAGCGAGCCTCAGCGGCCGCCGCGGATCTCATTTCCTCCGTCGTGATCACGGTCGTCGCCATTCCGCCAACCACTCCAACCCGAACGACGAGCGAATCCTCGCTGGGCGCAACACGAAGCTGGATATCGCCGGGCGCGATCGGCGGCAGAAGGCCGGTGTCGCCGATGTCGCCGACGCTGCACAGTTGGTTGCCGTCCTCAGTTTCCAGCCGGAACTGCTGGTCGACTGCCGGAGCGATGTTAAGCGACCGCCGAACGTTTCCGCACGGGTCCGGTCCCAGGATTCGGCCGTTGGACGCAATCCTGAGCGCCAGCGCGTTGCGAGCGATCAGGCTTTCGATGGCCTGGGAGGCGACTCGGGCCTGTTCGTCCGATTGCGACTTCAGCGCCGCATTGGCTTCCCGGATGCCGTCATAGGCGACCCATACGAGCCCGAAGCCGATCGGCAGCAGCGCGGCCGTCAGGATCAGCAGGAGCTTGGCGGGAGTCGAAAGCCTTGCGAATCGTTCCGCGGCGCTGGCCATCGCTCACCTCGGGCGTAGTCGGCGCGGCTTAGCTGAGCTTGCCGAGCAGATTGAGAAAATCGTCGGGGACGTCTTCACGCAATGTTTCGTCGTAGACGGATCGCAAGGCGCGGCCAATGTCGCCGGTTTTCTGGCCGCGATTCCGGGCACGCCCGGGCGTCTTTGCCGCCGGCTTCTTCGTCTTTTTCGCGTCGGGGCTATTCGGCTCGCCCACGTTTCTGTCACTCAACCTGTCTTCCCCCTCGCGCGGGTTCCGGCGCTCTACGTCCATGGGGCGAGTAAAACCAACCGCTTCACAAATTGTGAGAGCGCGCCGCCCTATCTTCGGCGCGCCCGTCTCGTCAACGACCAGAGAACCCCGCCACGGAGCGGAAACCAAATGGCTGATGCTTTGTTCCACCCTCGAGAATTCTCTGTGGGGGAGTGCGCCGGACAAGCGAACACGATCCTTCCAGGGTTGCAACGAACCCGGCGCCTCCCCAAAAGGTGGGTCGCGCCGCTGATAGGAGATGCATTGTCTATGTCGCTTGGACAGGAACTCGCGCCGCACCTGCCTTTCCTGCGCCGCTATGCGCGCGCTCTGACCGGTAGCCAGACCCATGGCGATGCCTTTGTGCGCGCGACTCTGGAGGCGATCGTCGCGAAGCCCGACGAATTTCCCCGCGACGTCGATCCGCGACTGGGGCTGTACAAGACGTTCCACGCCATCTGGTCGACTGCCAACGTCGAGGAGGGCGAGGAGCCGTCGCGCGATATTTCGGGGGCCGAGAGCATCGCCAATGCGCGCCTGTCGAAGATCACACCCTTGTCGCGCCAGGCGCTGTTGCTGACCTCGCTGGAAGGCTTTTCCTCGGAAGAGGCCGGCTATCTCATCGGCGCGAGCTCCGAGGACGTCGATTCGCTGGTCAGCGAGGCGCTTGCGGAGATCGAGCGGCAGACGCTGACGGACGTCCTCATCATCGAAGACGAGCCGATCATCGCGATGGATATCGAGACGATCGTCCGCGACCTCGGCCACAACGTGACGGGCGTTGCCGTGACCCGCGACGAAGCGGTGTCGATGGCCCGCCAGCATCCGCCGGGGCTGGTGCTCGCGGATATCCAGCTCGCCGACGATTCGAGCGGGATTGACGCGGTCCGCGATATCCTTGCCGAATTCTCGGTGCCGGTGATCTTCATCACCGCCTTCCCGGAGCGGCTGCTGACGGGAACCCGGCCGGAACCGACGTTCCTCATCACCAAGCCATTCCAGCGGTCGACGGTGAAAGCGGCGATCGCTCAGGCTCTCTTCTTCGACGCGGCGACGGTTCCGGCTTAGCGGAACCGGATCCAACCGTTGCGGCTCGGGAACATGGTTCCACAAGCCGCGTTGGCCTCAGACACATCCTTGCGAGCTGAGGGCGATGGAAGAGCCGACCGAACATCTGACGACGACCGAGGCCCGAGAGGGCGTCACCCCGCACGTGACCCGTTATGTCCTGGGTTGGGGTCTCGGCCTCGTCATCGTGATATTCGTCATCCTGCTCATTATCTATTGACCCGAGTTCCAGAAAGCGTCGCAGACAGCATGATAATTTCAGGTTCAGCGTACCGGCTCCAAGAGCGCGTGCGAGCAGGAGCAGTGGGGCAAGATGAGCGCACGCGATAAAGATGACGGCGAGGCAAAGCCGGAACCGATTCCGCTCCCTGATCCGGAGTTCAAGGAGCAATTGGCGGCGGTGATCCCGCACTTGCGCGCGTTCGGCCGGTCGCTGTCTGGCAGCCGCGACCTCGCCGACGACCTGGTGCAGGAGACACTGCTGAAGGCGTGGGCAGCGCGCAAGCGCTTCCAGGCTGGCACCAACATGCGCGCCTGGACTTTCATCATCCTGCGCAACCTGTTCCTGAGCCAGATGCGGCGCGCCCGCTTCAAGGGCGAATGGGACGAGTTGACCGCGTCGAAGATCCTCGCAGCGCCGGCCAGCCAGGACCGGCACATCGAGCTTGCCGACATGCAGCGGGCGCTGATGCACCTGCCGCAACCGCAGCGCGAGGCCCTGATCCTCGTCGGCGCGGGCGGATTCGCTTATGAAGAAGCGGCGGAAATCTGCGGCTGCGCGGTCGGTACGATCAAGAGCCGCGTGGCTCGCGGACGCGTCGCGCTCGAAGCCCTGCTGTCGAGCGGCAAGCTGCCGTCACGCCGGCAGCACAAGAGCGATCCGGACAAGTCGGCCCTGCAGACGATCATGGGCGAAGTGGACGAGCTCAGCCGGGATCTCTGACAGGCACGAATCCCCGGAGGCGCGGGGAGGACTCGCCGCGGTCAATTCAATTTTCTGAGAAGCTCCGCGAAATCGCGGTCGCTGGGCTCGTCGGCGGCCGCCTGGAACGCGCGGCGAAGCGCCGCCATGACGCCCACGTGCTCGGGGGGCATGTCGACACAGATCGGTCGACGATCCAATTCTGTTTCTACCGTTGCCATCGACTTGTGACTCTTCATCTATTTTCAAAACGATGACACGCCACGGAAGTTTCCTTGCACGGCCGATTGATGCACAGACGAAACGTGACCGAAACAGCGCCGGCCAGCCGCCTCGACGCCATCGAGCGTGCCCGAAATCACGCGCCCTTCCTTCGCGAGGCGATGGCTTCGCGGCCGGACATTGTGGAATCGTTTCTTGCTGGCGGATCCGAAACGGCCGCCGCACAGGCGCTTCAGTCCGGAGCCGAAACCGTCGACGGGGAGCTTCGGCGGCGTCGGCGCGCTCTGTCGCTTGCTGTCGCTCTAGGCGATCTTTCGGGAGAGCTGTCGCTGGAGCAGGTGACGACGCTGCTGTCCGACTTCGCCGACGCTGCCATCGACCGCGCGATCGAGGCGGCAATGGCCGAGCTCTTCCCGGAGGAGCAGGCCAGGGGTCTCGCCGTCATCGCGCTCGGAAAGCTCGGGAGCAGAGAGCTGAATTTCTCGTCCGACGTAGACCTCGTCTTGCTGTTCGAACCTAGGACACTTCCGCGCCGGAGCCGCGACGAGCCGGGCGATTCCGCCGTTCGGATCGGCCGCCGGATCGTCGAAATCATGCAGAAACGGACCGAGGATGGGTTCGTCGAACGGGTCGATCTGAGGCTGCGGCCATCGCCCGAGGTCACGCCCATCGTCCTGGCGGTGAACGCCGCCATTTCCTATTACGAATCCGCTGCAGTCGGCTGGGAACGCGCGGCCTTCATCCGCGCCCGCTGCTGCGCCGGCGACCGCGGAGTGGGGCAAAGATTCCTCGACGCGATCGAGCCGTTCGTTTGGCGGCGGGCGCTCGATTTCGGAGCAATCGAGGAAGTCCGGTCCATAAGTGAGCGGATCCGCGACCATTATTCGAAGGGGCAGAGGTTCGGTCCCGGATTCGACCTAAAGCGCGGCCGCGGCGGAATCCGCGAGATCGAATTCTACGTTCACGCGCAGCAGCTCGTGCACGGCGGCCGCGATCGGGAGCTTCGGGCCGGGTCGACTCTCGACGCCATAGCGGCGCTGGAGCGTGCCGGGCACTTTTCGGCCGACCTGGCCAGCGATCTCGCCGAAGCCTACCGGCGGCTCCGCACCGCCGAGCACCGGCTGCAGATGGTCGACGACCAGCAGACCCACCTGCTTCCGCCCGGCGAAGGAGCGCTCGACAATGTCGCGCAGCTCCACGGTTTTGCCGCGGGCGCCGAGCTGCTCGACTGGCTTCGGCCCTCGATCGAGCGCGTCGGTGCGGCGTTCGACGAGCTTGCCGGCGCGGAGGGCGAACGCCTTCCGGCCAAGCTCGAATCCCTCCGCGAAGCCATGGAAAAGCTCGGCTTTCCCGATCCAGAATCCGCGGTGAAAAGGGTATCGGAATGGCGCTCCGGGCGCCCGCGCTCACTCCGCTCGTCGGCGGCGAAGCATGCTTTCGAGGGGATGCTCCCTGCGCTGCTGGAGGCGATCGGCAAGAGCGCGGACCCCATGCGGGCCATCAATCGCCTCAGCGATGTCATCGAGCGGGTGCCGAGCGGGGTCAATCTGTACCGCTTGCTGGAGGCGCGGCCCGGGTTGACGACGCTCCTTGCGCGAATCCTCGCCCATGCGCCGGCATTGTCCGACCAGCTCGCCCGCCGTCCGGAGCTTCTGGACACGCTGCTCGATTCCTCCTGTTTCGACCCGCCGCCTCCAACGGAACGCTTTGCCGAATTCCTCGAATGCGAGATGAAAGGGCATCCTTTCGACGTCGCGATCGACCGCGCGCGCCGTGTGATCAACGAGCGCCGCTTCGCGCTGGGCGTGCAGCTGATCGACCTTCGCGAGGACCCGCTGACGGTCGGCGAAGGCTATGCGCGGGTGGCGGAAGGGGCCTTGGATGCGCTCGCCAACGCGGCAGTTTCCGAGTTCGAGGAGATGCATGGCCAGTTTCCAGGAGCCGAGCTGCTCGTTCTCGGGCTTGGGCGGCTGGGCGGAGGCGTGCTGACCAACGCGTCGGACCTCGACATCATTTACCTGTTCACCGATGTGGAGGCCGAACAGTCGGACGGCCCAAAGCCGCTCGGACCGGCCAATTATTTCAACCGCCTGGCGAACCGCGTGACGGCGGCGCTCAGCGTCCCGACTTCGGCAGGCCCCCTTTACGACGTGGATACGCGCCTCCGCCCTCAGGGCTCGAAGGGGATGCTCACCGTCTCACTCGAAGCATTCGCCTCTTACCAGCGCAAGGAAGCCTGGACGTGGGAGCACATGGCGCTGGCGCGCGCTCGGCCGGTGTTCGGGTCTGAAGCAGCCCGTGCGAAGGCCTCGGAGTTGATCGATGGAATTCTTCGCCAACCGCGCGATGCGGAGAAGATCGCCGCCGACGCTGTGAAGATGCGCGACGAGATCGCCCGCCATAAGCCGCCGTCGGGACCGCTGGACGTGAAGCTTGGTCCCGGAGGTCTCATCGACTTGGAGTTTGCGATCCATGTGCTCCAGCTAACCACGAAAACGGGGCTGCACCCACGGCTAGGAACGGCAGTCGACGAGCTGGTCGCAGATGGTATCGCAGATACAAACATTGCTGATGCACAACGTTTGCTCACACAAATGCTAGTGACGATCCGCCTGATCGCGCCGGAAACCACGACGCCCAGCGAGGAGAGCTGCGAACTGATGGCAAAGGCCTGCGGCTCCGACAGCTGGAACGAGCTCCTTGCCCGCCACGACGAGGCGCGCCAGAGCGTGTCGGCGCTATGGAATAGAGTGAAGGAAGGGAAGCTGAGATGATTTCCGAAGGTGATCGGGCACCGAACATGGACGTGACGGCGAGCGACGGCCGGACCGTGAACCTGTCGCATCCTGGACATCCGCTGGTGCTTTATTTCTATCCCAAGGACGACACGTCCGGCTGCACCCGCGAGGCGCAGGATTTCACGTCGCTCGCCGCCGATTTCGCAAAAGCCGGCGCACTGGTCGTTGGAGTCTCGCGCGACCCCATGAAGAAGCACGAGAAATTCATCGACAAATATGAGCTGAAGGTGCCGCTCGCCTCCGACGAGGAGGGACGCATTTCAGACGCGTTCGGAACATGGGTCCAGAAGAGCATGTACGGCCGCAAATATATGGGCATGGAGCGCTCGACCTTTTTGATCGGCGCAGACGGCAAGATCCTCAAGGAATGGCGCAAGGTGAAGGTGCCCGGCCATGCCCAGGAGGTCCTGAACGCGGTCCGCTAGCAAAGAGCCACGGTTTGAAAGGGCGGCGGCGGCGTGATAGCGCGCTGCCAAGCCGAGAGGAGCACCAGCGTTGGCAGAGTTCACGCTTCCGAAGAACAGCAAGATCACCCGGGGCCGCACCTACAAGCCCGAAGCCGGCGAGAAGCCGAGGACGTTCAAGATCTATCGATACGACCCGGACAATAGCGCCAATCCGCGCTGGGACAGCTACACGATCGATCTCGCCAAGTGCGGCCCGATGGTCCTCGACGCGCTCATCAAGATCAAGAATGAGATCGACCCGACGCTGACGTT
>DATMHP010000052.1:0-5332 GCA_035554875.1 Sphingomicrobium sp. | reverse complement strand
TTCAGGAAGTGCAGCGCCTCCTCCGCGAGAATATTCGAAGGAATTGTCTTCGGGCTGTTTGTCATGATTTTTTCGGCCTTCGCGGTCGTCAGTTCGTCGAAATGCCGCCGGATGTCCCCGTCGGTAATGACACCGAGAAGGCGCGACGCCGCGTCCACGACTCCGGCTGTCCCGAAGCCGCTTGATGTCATGGTCAGGATAACTTCGCGCATCTGCGCCTCCGCGGGAACCAGCGGCATCCTGTCAGCCCCATGCATGATGTCGGCAACCGGAGTCAGTCGAAGACCAAGCGAGCCGCCGGGATGGAGCGCCTTCAGGCCGTCGTGGGAGAATCCTCGGATCTCCATCAGGCACATTGCGATTGCATCTCCGAGCGCCAGTTGCAGCGTCGTCGAAGTCGTCGGCGCGACGTTTGCGGGGCAGGCCTCGCGGAGTTTCGGCAGGCAAATCTTGATGTCGGCCGTTCGAAGGAGCACCGAATCCAGCTGCGACGCAACGCCGATGATCGTCACTCCGATCTTTTCTGCATAACGCAGAAGCGGCCGAATTTCGGCCGTATTTCCCGAGTTCGAAAGCATCACCAGCACGTCGCCCCGAACCAGCATTCCGAGATCGCCGTGCGCCGCCTCCGCCGGATGAACGAAGAAAGCAGGCGTTCCCGTCGCGGCCATCGTCGCCGCCCACTTGCGCGCAATATGGCCGGACTTGCCCATTCCGCTAACGACAACACGCCCGGTGCAGGCCGCGATCGTCTCGCAAGCATTGACGAACGATTGTTCAAGCAGGTCCGCAAGCAGCTGAAGTGCGCGAGCTTCTTCGTTGATGACCTCTGCCCCACGATTGAGCAGGAATTCAGCTGACGGAGCTGTTCGTACCGAAGTTTGTGAACTCATTATTGACCCCTTGTTACTCGCCGGGAAGTCGGCACTCCCCCCGGAGCGATACCCATAACCCTAATCAGACACAGTAAAAACAAAGATTTACCCCCCCCAGGCGGCTGGAGCGCTTGTTTCTGGCTAGCTTGTCGCTGTCAATCGGCGATAACGGCGGTTGCGGCCCATTTGCAACCGTGTAGGCACTCCGCGTCGCGCAGGAGCCTCTCCCAACGGGCCGATCGCGCTAAGATTCGGAAGGATGCGGAACGGAGATGGACGTAAGGGGGATCATTCCCGTTATTCTTTGTGGAGGCAGCGGCACTCGCCTGTGGCCTCGAAGCCGCTCCGACAGGCCCAAACCTTTTCTGCCTCTGCTCGGCGAGCGAACGCTGTTTGAGGAAACGCTGGCGAGATTCGCCGACAAATCGATGTTCGCCCCGTCGGTCATTGTCACCGGTGCCGCCCATTTGGATTTGGTCGAAGAGCAGTCCGAAGGCTTTGACGTCCGGGAGATTGTCGTCGAACCGGAACCGAAGCAAACCGCTGCCGCTCTCGCACTCGCCGCTTTGCAGCTCGATGCAGATGCGGTCATGCTCGTCTGTCCCAGCGACCATCACATTGGCGACGCAGCGGCCTTCCACGAGGCGGCTGCGTCCGCTGCGAAAATTGCCGCCGGCGGATGGCTGGTCTGCATCACTGTAAGGCCGTCGGCACCTGACACACGCTTCGGCTATGTTCGCCGTGGCGAAGCGCTCGGGCCCCTGGGCTTCCGCGTTGCCCAGTTCGTTGAAAAGCCCGATCAGTCCCGGGCTGCTGAATATGTCGCGTCCGGGCTTTATGCTTGGAATGCCGGCATTTTCGCTTTCAGAGCCGGCGATTATCTTCGAGAGCTCTGCAGGTTCCGGCCGGAACTCGGCGCGGCCGTCGAAGAGTCCGCCCGGGGCGGAAAGCATGTTGACCATCGTTTTTTTCCCGATCGCGATAGCTTTGCGAAAATCGCACCGGAATCGCTCGACTATGCGGTCATGGAAAATACCGAGCGGGCCGCCTTAGTGACGGCAGAGATGCAATGGTCTGACGTAGGCAACTGGAACGCCCTCTTCACCATGCGTGAAAAGGACCAGTCCGGGAACGCGGTCAGCGGCCCCGCCCGGCTGATCGATTGCGAAAATGTCCTCGTCGACAGCGACGGGCCGAAAGTCCATCTCATTGATGTAAAGGACATCGTAGTCGTCGTAGACGGCGACGACATCATGATCGCGAGCTCGAGCGGCGCGGCGCATGTCGCCAAGTTCGTCGAAAGTAAGGGCGCCCGGCCCAAGGCCTGAAGGGAGGGCTGCTCCGAAGGCTGAAACAACCTCGCTTGACATAGGCCTCAGCGCACGCCCGTTCATCGGCAAAGCGGCATTCTGTTGCACATCCGCAACATCGAATCTCCAATCCGGTGACGTTGGAACCTGCTCCGGCTTTCTGCGTCTCGCTCAAAGGAAGCGGAAGGCTTACAATGTTGTTGCGTGAGTTAAACAACCGGTAAGCGTTAGTGAGGAAGGTCCGCACTCGACGAGGTTTCGGTTGCCAAGACGCCAGACATTTCGTCTGCGGGATACAACAGGGTTCAGCCGAAGTCTCGAGCGAGCGTAAACAGGGTTAAGTCTGAGTAGAAAGGGTAGATCATGAGGCGATTGCATACTGGCACACTTACGGCGCTGGTGCTTGTGCTCGGGGGCTTTGGAGCCACCCAGGCGAATGCGCAGTCATTCCGGGGCGCCAGGGCGGAAGTCAACGCCGGCGCGACGCAGTTCAGTGCTGCTGGGGATCACGATTCCAGCCTCGGTTGGGGTGGCGCCGCGGGCGTCGACTTCGATCTGGGCGGCGTCGTTCTCGGTGCGGAAGGCACCTTCTGGTGGCCTGGCTCGTGCTTCAGCGCGTCGAGCAGCTGCCCGGCGGAAGTCCGCACGGTCGACCAGGGCAACTGGGTCAACCACAAGACCTTCCAGGAATATGGTATCGCGGCTCGCCTCGGTTTCCAGGTGACGCCGTCGACCCTGGTCTACGGTAAGGTCGGCTACGTCTGGAACGAGCAGCGGAAGGAAGTCCTTCCTGGACCGGTCGAACGGCGCGGTCCTGCTCCGGGATACATCTACGACAAGTTCACCGCTCACGGCATCCAGTGGGGTGGCGGTGTCGAGCAGCTGATCAGCGGGCCCTTCTATGTGAAGGCCGAGGGTCGCTACTCCGACTACAACCATCACACCCACGCGTTGACGGGCCTGATCGGCGTCGGCGTCCTGTTCGGCGCGGCTGCTGCTGCTCCGCCTCCGCCGCCTCCGCCGCCGCCCCCGCCGCCTCCGCCGCCGCCTCCGGCGACGCAGACGTGCCCGGACGGATCGGTGATCCTGGCAACCGACACTTGCCCGGCTCCGCCGCCTCCGCCGCCTCCGCCGCCTCCGGCGCCAGAGCGCGGCTAAGCCAGAACGGCGAAACCGAGCGAAGGGACGGCCCGGGTTTTCCCGGGCCGTTTCTTTTTGAGGCTGGGCGGCCCTTCGCGATCACCCAGTCATGGCGGGCCAGGGGCCTCATTCATTGTGCGGAAATGTCCGGTGCGGGACATGGCGCAGTCGACGTGCAATTGCCAAAACGGTAAACGACTCCGCCAACTTAGCACCCAGGGGATTTTCAGTGATCACTCGTCTTTCCATTCTCGCCGCCGGGCTCGTCATCGCTTCGGCCGCCGGCGCCCAATCCACCGCGCAGCAGCCCGCCAGCCAGGCGCCGCAGCAGATCACAAAGGCTCAATTCACCCAGACCATCGATGCCCGTTTCGCCGGCGTCGACGCCAACAAGGATGGCCAGGTGACCAAGGCCGAGATCACCGCCGCCCAGACCAAGGCGCTCCAGGAGGCGCAGGTTGCGGAGGGGCAGCGCCTCGAAACCGAGTTCAACAAGCTCGACACCAACCACGACAAGGCGCTGAGCCTGGCCGAGTTCAAGGCCGCCGTGCCGCCGCTCAAGCCGACCGAAACGCCCGATCAGATGATCGCCAATGTCGACACCAACAAGGACGGCAAGATCAGCGCCGCCGAATATCGCGCGCAGCCGGTCGCCAATTTCGACAAGGCCGACGCCAACCACGATGGCATCCTCACCGCGCAGGAGCTCGCTGCAGCGCGCCAGAAATAGGACGGATGCAGTTGTTAAATTGAGCCCGGTGGCTGGCAAGCCGCCGGGCTTTTCTTTAGGGACGACTCTTCCCTGGGGGAGCGCTGATCGGCGCTTGAGAGGCCAGCGCGAGCTGGCGACCCATCGAACCTGATCCGGCTGAAACCGGCGGAGGAAGAGGAGAGTCTTATGGGCGACGCGCCCGCACGCACCGAATTGAAAGTCACCACGGGCCCGATCCGCGGCTCGCGCAAGATCCACATCAATGGCGTCGCCATGCGCGCCGTCGATCTCGAGCCGTCGAGCGGCGAGCCGCCGGTCACGCTCTACGACACCAGCGGTCCCTACACCGACCCTAAAGCGCGCATCGACATCATGGCGGGCCTTCCCGAGCTTCGCCGCGACTGGATCCGCGGCCGCGGGGATGTCGAAGAAGTCGCCCAGCGCGAGATCCGCCCCGAAGATAACGGCCAGCTCGGCCCAGACCGGTCAGGCGGGGTTTCGCCCTTCCCCAACGTCCGTCGCCGAGTGCTGCGCGCGAAGCCCGGCGCCAACGTCAGCCAGATGCACTATGCGAAGCGCGGCATCGTCACGCCCGAGATGGAATATGTCGCCACGCGCGAAAACCTCGGCCGCGAAGCCGCCCTGGCCGCTACCCGCGACGGCCATGACTTCGGTGCCGCAATCCCCGACTTCGTCACGCCCGAATTCGTCCGCGAGGAGGTCGCCCGCGGCCGCGCCATCATCCCTTCCAACATCAACCACCCGGAATCCGAGCCGATGGCGATCGGCCGCAACTTCCTGATCAAGATCAACGCCAATATCGGCAATTCCGCCGTCGCCTCCGACGTCGCCTCCGAAGTCGACAAGATGGTCTGGGCGATCCGCTGGGGCGCCGACACGGTCATGGACCTCAGTACCGGCCGCAACATCCACGACACGCGCGAATGGATCGTCCGCAACTCGCCCGTGCCGATCGGCACCGTCCCTATCTACCAGGCGCTGGAGAAGGTCGGCGGGATTGCCGAGGACCTGACCTGGGACATCTTCCGCGACACACTCATCGAGCAGGCCGAGCAGGGCGTCGACTATTTCACCATCCACGCCGGAGTCCGCCTCCCCTACGTTCCCCTGACCGCCAAGCGAGTCACTGGCATCGTCAGCCGCGGCGGCTCGATCATGGCCAAATGGTGCCTCGCCCACCACAAGGAGAGCTTCCTCTACGAGCGCTTCGACGAGATCTGCGAGATCATGAAGGCCTATGACGTCGCCTTCTCGCTTGGCGACGGCCTCCGCCC
>DATMHP010000051.1:0-2775 GCA_035554875.1 Sphingomicrobium sp. | reverse complement strand
CTCGCGCTCAAGCCATTCGATCAGTCGCGGCAGCCGCGCTCGTATTCCGTTGAGGTTGTAGGAGGCGATCTTCATGGCTTCGCCCTAGCCGTTCGCCGGTCTGGGCTAAACCGAAAAGCTCGATCCGCAGCCGCAGCCAGACTGCGCGTTGGGGTTGGTCACCTTGAATGAGGCACCACCCAAGTCCTCGACGAAATCGACCGACGACCCCCGCACCAGCTCCAGGCTGGCCGGATCAACAACGAGCTTCACGCCGTCCTGCTCGGCGACCGTATCCTCCGCATCGGGAGCATCGGCGAGCTCGAAGCTGTAGGTGAAGCCGGCGCAGCCGCCGCCGTCGACGGCAAGCCGAAGGATCGCAGGCGCTTGTTTGCGCGCGGCGATGGCGGCGACCTTTCGCGCCGCATTCTCGGTCAGGCTGATGCCGGGCTCGCTCATAAGAGCGAAATAGGAAGGCGCCGCGTGGGCGGCAACCTCAGGCGATTATTTGCCGCCGGCCGGTCCGCCCAGCGCGACCTGGTCCATCGGCGTGCTGCCACCGGCCCGCTTCATCGCCATCAGATAGTCGGTCGAGCGCATGAATGGGATGGGGTTCACCGGGGAGTTGTCGATGCGCACCTCATAGTGGAGGTGGTTGCCGGTCGAACGGCCGGTCGAGCCGACATAGCCGACCTGCTGGCCGCGGGTGACGCGCTGGCCTGCGTTGACGACGATCTTCGACATGTGGCCGTAGCGGGTGACGATTCCGCGGCCATGGTCGATCTCGACCAGATTGCCGTATCCGCCGCTGTTCCAGCCGGCGCGAAGGACGGTGCCGTCGGCGGTCGCATAAACCGGGGTGCCGTAAGGCGCTGCAAGGTCGATTCCGGGGTGGAAGGCGGCGCCGTGACGGAAGGGATCGTCGCGCGATCCGAAGCCGCTGGTGAATTCTGCCGTTTTGAGCGGCTTGTCGGACGGGATCGCGATCGCTCCCGATGCGATATTGTCGAGCTTCTTCCAGCTGGTGAACAGCTGCTTGAATGTCGGGTCGGCGTTGGCCGAATCGAACGGACCGCCGACTGCGCCCGTGGTGCCTGCGGGCGCCGGGTAGAAGCCGAGCTGCTTCAGCGTCTCGGGATCAACGTCCTGGTCCTGGAGAGCAGCGGCAAGTGCGTACTGGCGCGCTTCGACCAATTTGACGCGGCGATCGGTCTCGGCAGCGAGCTTCTGGAGCTGGGCCGCATAGGGAGTGACTGCGGTCCGCTCCATGGCCGGGCCGGCGATCAGCTGCGCGGCCGAATAGCCGGACCAGCCAACGAGCAGAAGCGAGAGGCAAAAGAAGAAAGCCTGGACGGGTGCGGAGACACGGAAGCGACGGAGCCGTTGTCCGTCATGGATGAAGAAATCGCGATCGCTGAAGAGAGCCCGCAACTGCGTCATCATTCCGCTCCAAAACCCATACGGCACGCACGGAAAGGCCCCGCGCGTTAGAAAACCGTCGATGAAGGAGCTCCCCAGCCCCAACGGCACATGCGGAATACCCCCCGCTCGTGCCGGAGGCGAAACTCACTCCGGATGGTTAACAAATTCAACCACGAGCGGGCCGTCGCGGGACGAATCGTCCGTTACCTGCGGTGAATCGATTGAACTCGTTGCTGCGGCTGTTCCGCCGACGCGAAATTTCACCTGTCCACAGCGAATCTCTCACCCGGGGTTGCGAAGCGCTTGCCGATCCTTACACCGGTCAGCGGGCCACGCCGTCCCAACGCGGCGCGCGCTCTCTGCAAGGAGAGTTATAGTGCTGAATACCCATGACGGCGCGGCGACGCGCCAAACCAAGCCGCAATTGCGCCCTCGGCGCCCGAGTTTTTCCTCCGGTCCCTGCCCGAAGCCGCCCGGCTGGTCGCTCGACAGAATTGATACCCGAGTCCTCGGGCGGTCGCACCGCTCTGCGCTCGGCAAGGCGCGGCTGCAGGAAGCGATCGAGCGCACCCACGCTTTGCTCCGCCTTCCAGCCGACTACCGCCTCGGAATCGTCCCCGCGTCCGATACCGGCGCAATGGAGATGGCGATCTGGTCACTTCTCGGCCCGCGGCCGGTGACGATGCTGGCGTGGGAGAGCTTTGGTGCCGGCTGGGTCACCGACGTCGCAAAGCAGCTGAAGCTCGATGCCGAGATCCGCATCGCCAGCTACGGCGAGATCGCCGACCTCTCCGGAATCGATCCGGCGAGCGATGTGGTCTTCACCTGGAACGGCACGACCAGCGGCGTGCGCGTACCGGACGCGAACTGGATCGCTGAGGACCGCACCGGCCTTTCCATCTGCGACGCCACCTCCGCCGCCTTCGCCCAGGACATCGACTGGACAAAGATCGATGTCGGCACCTTCAGCTGGCAGAAGGCGCTCGGCGGAGAGGCCGCGCACGGGATGCTGGTGCTTAGTCCGCGTGCCGTCGAGCGGCTCGAAGCCGGTCCGCCGCGTCCCCTTCCAAAAATCTTCCGCCTCACAAAGGGCGGCACGCTGATCGAAGGCGTGTTCAAGGGGGAAACCATCAATACGCCCTCGATGCTCGCCGTCGAGGATTGGCTCGTCTGTCTCGATTGGGCCGAGAGCGTCGGCGGCCTCGACGCGCTGGTCGCCCGCGCCGACGCCAATGCCGCAGCGCTCGACCGCTGGGTCTCGCAATCCGGATGGATCGAGCATCTCGCCGCCGACCCCGCGATCCGATCCAACACTTCGGTCTGCCTGCAATTCGCCGACCGTTCCGACGAGGACGCGAACAAGGTGCGCCAGAA
>DATMHP010000050.1:0-11118 GCA_035554875.1 Sphingomicrobium sp. | reverse complement strand
CATTTAGGCGTGCTTCCGTCCTTTGCTTACCCGATGTAATCGCAACAGGTTATGAAGTTGAACTACACAGTCCGGCGCGGTGCGCTCGAAGGGGTCGAGGCCTTTCTCGCGACCGCGCGGAACCGCAGTTTCCGCCGCGCGGCCAATGAGCTTGGGGTGACGCCCTCGGCCGTCAGCCAGGCGGTCCGCTCGCTCGAGAAACGGGTCGGAGCCGCACTGCTCTTTCGGACGACGAGAAGCGTTGGGCTCACCGAGGCCGGAGAGAAATTCTTCTCGCTGGCTGCGCCGGCATTCGAGGGGCTCCTCGCCGCTTTCGATGAGGCGCGCGACATTGGGCAGAGGCCGGCGGGGTTGCTCCGCCTTTCGGTGCCGAAAGGCGCGATACCGCTCCTGCTGGAGCCGGTCTTCACGTCCTTCTGCGGCGCCTATCCGGACATCGAGCTCGAGATCGTTGCCAGCGATGAGCTGACCGATCTCGCCGCGCGGAGGTTCGACGCCGGGATTCGCTTGGGCGAACTGATCGCGCCGGACATGGTCGCGGTCCGGCTGACGCCGCCATTTCCTTATCTGGTCGTCGGCAGCCCGGACTATCTTCGATCGCACCCAGCCCCCAAACGGCCGGAGGATCTGGGCGGCCATCAGTGCATGCGCCTGCGGCGGTCGAGCGGAGCGATTGCTCCCTGGTCGTTCATGGACGGCAACCAGGCGATTGAAGTGGTCGTTCGGGGGCCGCTGATCGCGCAGGACTACACGACCCTGGTCGGAGGTGCCGTCCGAAGCCTGGGGCTGGCGCAGGTGCCTCAGCCGATCGCCGCGGCGGCGCTCAGGGAAGGAAAGCTCGAGGTCGTCCTCGCCGATTTCCAGACGATGACGCCCGGTGTTTTCCTCTACCATTTCGGCAAGCGACAGGTCCTGCCAAAGCTTCGCGCATTCATCGATCACGTGAAATCGGCGGGCTGAGCACATCCCGCAGTGGGTCATTCCATCACGATGCGTATCCCGGTGCGTACTCGCGACCTGATTGACAGCGCTGCCGCGGTCGAGGGCAAGACGCGCACAGAGTTCGTGCTCGAAAGCGCTCGCCTCCATGCCGTCGACGTCCTCCTGGACCAGCGCGTTTTCGTACTCGATCCAGAGCAGAGCGCCGCCTTCGCCGAAGTGCTGGATAATCCGCCTAAGGCGAATGAGGCGCTCAAAGCGCTGATGAGGCGCCCGGCGCCCTGGGCTTAGTCGGGTTCAATCCCGCGCAATCCTATTCGGCTCCAGTCCCGATTACAGCCGAACATAGGATCGAAGGATTCGATTGTGGAAGACCAAAGCTCACCGAGTGGCTGAAGGCGCATGCGCTCGAGAACGAGGGCCGCTCATCGCGGACATATGTCGCTGTCGCCAATACCGGTCCTCAGGCGGGCGATGTCGTCGGCTACTACACGCTGGCGACCGGTGGCGTGACCCGCTCCGAAATACCCCGGAAAATGCGCCACGGCTCGCCCAATCCTGTGCCCGTGATGGTGCTCGGCCGCCTGGCCGTCGACGAACGTCACCAGAAGAAAGGCATCGGCCCGGCGATGCTCAAGGAAGCAATGCAGCGCACCATCGGGATCTCGCGGTCCGCCGGCGTCCGGGCTCTTGTGGTTCACGCAGTCGATGACGATGCCGTGACCTTCTCTCTCAAGTACGGGTTCATCCTCTTTCCTGCTGAAAGCCGGACGATGTTCCTGCCGATCGAGACCCTCGCTTCCGGACTGTAGTTCGGTTCCGCGGCATCTGCTGCGAATGCCGCAAACCATCAGGGCGGTCAGGCGACGGCGGAGATCCTCTTGACGAGCCGGTCGCCGGCCCAAAGCTCGCATGGCAGCGAGGGGCCAAGGGACCGCACGATCTCGATCGCGTCCTCGTCGCTCCGGGCCCGGATGTCCCTTGCTTCGGTCATCCGGTTCACATGATCGAAGCAATAGAGCTTGTAGTCCGTCATGGCGGGTCTCCCCCACCGCCGGAGCCATCTTACTCCGGATTCCGCGGAAAATCGCCGATCCTTATTGCAGCTGGCTCAGCAGCCATTCCAGCACCCTTGGATCGATCCGGCGCTCGAATTCGACTCCGGCGGTGAAATCCCCTGTCCAGCGCACCGTCGAGCGGATCGGCTGGAGCTTCGCGAACTTGATCCAGACGGTCTCGCCGATCCAGGGGCGCTCGACGAACTCCACCCGGCACCCCTGCTCGGACAGGTCATAGGCCTGAACGACATAGCTGATCGCGCCGCTGCGCTTGAGCTGCACCTCGGCGGCGACCGTGCGCCGCGGGGCTTCCCTCGATTCGGTCACCCCTGCAAAATATCACTGTGCGCGCTCGAAGGTGAGCCTTGGAGCCCGCTTCGCGCTCCGGCCCCTGGCCTGTTGCGCGGGATCCGCCCGGCCTCGGCATCGTTCGGCAGCGCAAAAGCGGGACCCGGGTCCCGCAGTCCCGCCGGCCTTTAGAAAAGGAGGCTGAGGCCGACTGTGGCGTATGGCCGGGTGGATCGGCCCTCCTGGTCGCTTGCGCCGGCCGAGATCCGGCCCTCGAGGCCGCTTCCGAGGCTGGTCGCCGCGAACAGGCCGAGGCTTGCCGCGCGGTAATTGGGGTCGCCCTGGAGCCCGGCCTCGATCCCGGCGCGCGTCTGCGAGCCCGGCCCGAGGGTCCGGCCGATATCGGCCCTGCTGTAATAAGCGCCGTCGCGGACGCCGAGCGATCCGATCCAGTCGAGCCGCCAGGACCGGCCGAGCTGGAAGGCTCCGTCCGACTGCAGGGCAAGGTCGAGACGCGTCCCCTTGCGGTCGTTGGCGGGATCGTCCGGCGACAGGCTGACGTCGGTGATCCGCGGGCCTGCGGAGACATTCGCCCAGCCCCAGGGTCCGGAAAGCTGGTAGACCAGAGCCGCTTCGGCGGAGGCGAACCTGCCGTCGATGTCGACGCCCTTGGATTCATAATCGTAGCGTCCGCCGCTCGCCGAGGCGCGCACTGCAAGGCCGGTTCCGAGCTGGCCGCCGGGCAGGGCATGGACCACGCCCGCATAGCCCGACAGGCCGTCGCCGGCGAAGCCTCCGGCAAAGGCGACCCCCTTGTAGGGCTCGGCCGATGCCGCCGTTGCTGCAAGCAGCCCTGCGGCGAGGGCCAATGCGATCCTAGAGCGCATGGCGGGCCTCCTCCCGGGCCGCCGGGAAGGCGGCCGGGGGATCGAAGGCCCTGCTGCTCCACTGCGGCTGGCGGTGGGACGTCTGGCGCCCGGGACTGGCGTCGGCGGCGATCATCGAGACATGGAGGGTCCCGCCGCCGGTCGTCAGCGATTCGCAGGTGGCGAGGCTGAGGCCGGTCACGATCTCCTCGCCGAGGACGAGCTCGAGCCGGTCGTTCGACTGCGGCCGGCGATAGGAGACGACCCGCCACACCGCGCCGCTCGGTTTCTCGCAGCGGGCGACGCAGGGGATCGGCCTGTGCCCGCCGGAGCGGACGGTGCCGATCCGCCAGGGCCCGGGCGGCGTTCCGGCGCCGCGGCCGCTCCTCAGCCCGGGGAAACGGGCGCCCCTCCGGCGCGTCTCGGTCCAGCTGTTGATGTCCCACTGCAATGTATTGCCGTAGAGGCAGGCGTTGAGGGCATCGGAGTCGGCGGGCGCGGCCCAGCGGAACTCGAGCCCGACCCGCCCGTCGCTGAACCGGCGCCTGACGGCGGCGGCGAACTGCAGGTCGCCGTTTGGAAGGTGGAGGACGCCCTTCAGGGTCTTGCCCGGGATGCGCTGGCCGCAATGGAGCGACATCCCGTCGGACGAGACGTCCTCGGCGACGGTCTGAGCGCTCCATCCGCGGCCTTCGAGCGTGACCGGGAGCGGGAGCGGGAAGCGGTGGCTTCCGCGGCGCTGGCGCGAATGGCGCGCGGCGAAGCTCAGGGCCCGGACCCCGAGGATGAGGTCGAACATCAGGAACAGCAAGGTCACCGCGAAGGCGGTCGGGGTCAGGTGCCGCTGGGTCAGATAGATATAGGTGCCGAGCGCGAAGGCGGCGGCCGCTGCAAGCACCAGGACGAGCTGGGGCAGGAGCTTCATGCCCCAGGAGCGGCCGTTGGCGCGCCCCTTTGGGGTCACCATGAACCGCCAGTCGAGCGGGAGGACGAGCGCGAAGCTTGCCCGGATGAAGGTGAAATAACGGAAGAAATTATATTCCTCCATCCACACCGTCTTCGCATAGCCGCGGCTGACCGCCTCGTTGAGCGCCATTCCGCTGAGCAGCCACAGGGCGAAGAGCGTCAGGAATGCCGGGCCGGCGTTGGTGATCGGCATCCAGCCGGTGAGGATGACGACCACCGGCAGGAAATAGACGATCCCTTTCTGCCAGCCCTCGAAATAGGTCGAGGTCGAGGCGAGGTAGGACAGTTTCTGGGCGAGCGTCAGGCCGCCCCGGAACAGGAACCCTTCCTTCCTCCACACCTGCATCGCGCCCCTTGCCCAGCGCAGCCGCTGGGTCTGGTACTGGTCGAAGTCGGACGGCGAGAGGCCGAAGGCGAGCGCCTCGGAATGATAGGCCGAGGACCATCCGGCCTTGTGCAGCTTGAGCGAGGTGTGGAGGTCCTCGGTGATGGTCCCGGTCGCGAAGCCGCCGATGGCGTCGAGCGCCTCGCGCCGGACGACCGCGCAGCTTCCGCAGAAGAAAGCGGCGTTCCAGCGGTCCTTGCCGGGCTGGATGACCCTGTAGAAGAGGGTCTGCTCGTGCCACACTTCCTGGCTCGCACGCCGTCCGCGATGCTGGAAGGAATCGACATTGTAGAAATCCTGGGGGGTCTGGACGAAGGCGACCCGGGGGTCGCTGAAATAGCCCAGCGTTCGCTCGAGGAAGTCGGGCGAGGGGGCATGGTCGCAGTCGAAGATGGCGACGAACTTGCCGTTCGAATGGCCAAGCGCATTGTTGAGGTTGCCCGCCTTGGCATGCGCCCGGTCGGTGCGGGCAAGATAGGCGACCCCGAGCTCGGCGGCGAGCCGCCTCATCTCGGGCCTCGCGCCGTCGTCGAGGAGCCAGACGGTCCCCGCGTGGCGCACCGCCTTTGCAGCGAGCAGGGTGTTGCGCAGCATCTCGACCGGCTCGTTCCACGTCGTCACGAAGATATCGGCGCTTGCGCCCGCGGCGGGCGGCGGAGCGCGCCGGTCGACGAGCGTCCAGGTGGAGAAGATGTGGAGGGCGAGGCTGAAGATCCCGAACAGCTCGGCGGCGAGGAGAAGGGTCGAGAGCGTTGGCGAGCCCGGGTTCCACAGGGGAATCCGGACATAGAGATAGAGGCAGGTGAAGACCGCCCAGGCGGCGACGGCCGCGCGCGCGCGCCGGTCGAGCTCGTGGGAGCGGGTCCGGGCCCCGAATCCCGTGTGCGACTGATCCATTGATCCAAGAACCTTTAGGGCAACCGGGCCCTTGTACGGTTCGTCTGTTAAATTTCCGTTTAAAGGAAATGGGGAAAGCCATGCGAAAACCGCGGCTCGCTGTGAGGCCTGGAAGGCGCCCCGTCGGCCGGCGCCGCGGGTCCGGGCAGCGGATTGGGATTGGGTGGATCGCTTCGGGGGAGCCGCGCTGTATAAGGCGCGAATCATGGCGTCCGAGCGAGCGCATGCTGCTTTCGATATGAGGCTTGGCGGAGCGACGTACAGCGCTATCGCCGGGCATCTCGGCGTCCGCCCCGAACGTGCCCGTCAACTGGTAATAGCGGTTGCACGGGAAGCCATTCGGAGCGCGCCCCAGGCGAAGGATCGAATCCTGGACAGCGTCTCCGTCCATGGCCGGGTCACGCGATCGGCATTTCGGGTGCCCGCAGGATATGCGGACGGCAAGCCTGTCGACGAGCCGCCTCCGCCACTCCGCGCGTCGATGGAAAATGCGGAAATGAGGAGGAGAGTCGTGTCGCCGGCACGGCCATGGTAAAAAGACTCGCCGGGTGGGGGAGAAGAGGCATCGCCGAAGATCCCCAATATTACCGCGAACGGGCTGCTGCGGTGCGCAAGCTGGCAAAGACCGCGCCGAATGCGGAAGCGGCCGCCGTTTATGCCGAGCTTGCGAAGAAATATGAGGCGCTGGCCAACAAGGCCCGCAGCCCGGCCTAGGCTTCGCCGCCTTCTGGACGCTCGCCTCGGCGGGCCGTGGCAGCGCCCTTTGACCTTGCCCGCCGAAGGCTCTCGCCGATCCGCATGGCGGCGTTTATGATGGCGGACGCCGAATCGTCATTTCCGGTCCGCCGATGCGCATGACCGGGGAGTGCCGATGATCAGAAGGATCATGTTCCCGACCCTGTTCGTGTCGGACCAGGACAGGGCCCTGGGATTCTACCGGCTGCTGGGGTTCGAGAAGCGCGCCGACAATCCGGGGCCCGACGGCAGGTTCCTGATGATCGGCCTTCGGGGCGACAGCGCCGCGATGATCCTGTGGCCGGGCAGCGCCGGGAAGGCGCTCAGCGCGCCCGGACCCTCCGCCAACAGGATGGCCGGTGCGATCTTCCTTCATTCGGACGACCTCCGGCGCGATTTTGCGGAGCTGAAGGCGCTTGGCGTGCCGCTGCTCGAATCCGGGCCCGAGGCCTATGCCTACGGCCTTCGGGCGACCGCGGTCGACCCCGACGGCAATCTCGTCTCGCTTCGGCAGGTCTCGCCGCAGTGGAGCTGACTGAAAGCGTCCGTGGCGGTGCGCGTGAGCGGGGGCGGGAAGGTCGTCCGGGAGGCGGGTCAGCCGCAACCCTTGTCCGGCCAGGCATAAGGCGGAGGAGGGGGCTCCCCGAACTGCCAGCGGTCGAGGTCGCCGAGCCATTCGGCGATTGCCCTCTCGACGGCGGGGTCGAGCCTTGCAAAAGCGCTTTCGTAGGAATCCCGGGCGCCGCGCCGGTAAGCCGCCCGGATTGCCGGATCGCCGAATCGCATGGAAGTGCCCTACGCCGCCGGCGGGGAGGGCGCATTAACGTGGATTTGGCTGGTGCCGGCCGCTTTCACGGCGCCAGGCGAAGCCGGGCCCGTGATGCTTTGGCAGCAACTTACGGGACGTGCCCGCCGGGCCCGGGCGATAAGGGCGCGGCCGGCCCAACCGAAGCGGGACGAGGATGGACGGAATGGAGGGCATTGGCGCGCGGCTGGACCGGCTCGACTGGGCGGAGCTCGGCGCCCGGGTCGACGAGGCGGGCTGGGTATCGCTTCCGCCGCTCCTCGCCCGCGGGGAGGCGGACCGGCTCATTGCGCTTTACGGCGACGAACAGGCGTTCCGGACCACCGTGACCATGGCGCGCCACGGGTTCGGCCGAGGGGAATATCGCTATTTCCGCTATCCTCTTCCGGACATCGTCCAGGAGCTGAGGGCGCTGCTCTACGGGCGCCTTCTTGCCGTCGCCAACCGCTGGCGCTCGGCCGCCGGCCAGCCGCCGCTCCCGGAAACCCACGCGGACTATCTCGCGCTCTGCAGGGACGCGGGCCAGACCCGCCCGACGCCTTTGCTCCTGCGCTACGGCCCCGGCGACCATAACAACCTGCACCAGGACCTCTACGGCGACCTGTGCTTTCCGCTCCAGGCCGTCTTCCTCCTGTCGGCCCGCGGCGATTTCGAGGGCGGCGAGCTGATCCTCACCGAGCAGCGGCCGCGCATGCAGTCGCGCGTCCATGCCGTTCCGCTGGAGCCGCTAGGAGGCGCGGTGTTCGCCAGCGCGCGGCGGCCGGTCCAGGGATCGCGTGGACCCTATCATGTCGTCATCCGGCATGGGGTGAGCACGGTCCGCCGCGGCTCGAGGCACAGCCTCGGGATCATCTTCCACGATGCGTCCTAGCGAGGCGCCCCTGGAGCGGGGGCGCGATGGATTTTGCCGGGCTCCGGCGCAGGAATAGGGAATCCCGGGGAATCCCCGGTCCCGCCGAAGCCTCCATTTCGGACCTGCGTTAACCTTTGCTCCAGAGGCTTTGCGTTACGCTTGCGGGGGTCCATCGAGCGGGAACCGGGAAATGGCATTCGGGAAGGCGGGCGGCGGCGGCCGGCGCGGGGAAAAAAGGGTGAGCGCGCCGATGCCGGCGCTCCTGATCACGATGAGCGAGCGCCATCCGGCGCTCCTGTTCGATATCTCGTCGACCGGGGCCCGGCTTCGCGCCAAGGATCCGCCCGCCAAGGGGACCGAGCTGTTCATGCAGGCGGGCGGGGTGGATGTATACGCGAGGGTCGCCTGGCAGAATGGCGATTCGGTCGGGCTCATCTTCGAGACTGCAATCGGTGCCTGGGACGTCGAATATCTTCGGGCCAATTCCATGAAGGCCGGAAAGGCGGGCATGACCGCCGCCGAGAAGGGCGGAGCCGACGACTGGTCGAGCGGGGTCGCGAGATAGCGGGCCGGCAAGTGCCAGGCGCTGATCGGAGAGGTCCTCCGGGCGCCTAGGCGGCCTTCAGTTCCGCCTGTTCCAGCAGGGGATAGACAAGGCTTTTCTCCAGCGCCACGACGCCGACGATCCTCTGCAGCAGGTCCGATTCCGCGCCCGCGTAGAGCCTCCAGTTCGCGATCGCCCTCTCGGGCTTCCAGGCGGCGATATGGTTCACGCTGGCCTTCAGAAGCCTGATATCCGCTTCCTGGACCAGCCGGACGTCCATCTCCTGCCTGCCCCGGACGAGAGGGGCCAGGTGCGCGAGGATCCGGCCCCAGAGGAGCCGTCTTGCAAGGCTTGCCCTGCTCACCCTCAAGCGCGCGTCGATCAGGACCTTTTCCGGCGGCGGCGGCCCGTGACCGATCCGGTCGAGCTCGTCGATCGCGCGCAGGAGGGTCGAATGCGCCTGCTTGAGCTCGCCGAGGAGCGGCGGGATTCCCGAATTGCGCGAGAGCATTGCCGCTCTCCTTTCTCGTCCCCTGGACTTGCCCTTCATCAACAACACCGGCGAGCAAGTAGTCGTTCCCTGGCGGCTCCGGCTGTTCCAATTCCGGTCAATTCCGGGACTGCGGCAGCGGGGCGGGAGAACGGAGCTCCCGAACCTCCGGGCCGGAACGCGACGAACCGGTGGTGCCGCACAAGAGGATGTTTCGGCCGTGAGCGGCACGGGTGCGTGACGAAAGCGGTTGAAGGTCGCCGTGGCGCTCCAAGGAACCTCGATCAATCACCATTTGCTATAAACGGCGTTAGCGGACAATTTTATTGTCCGGCTTTGGGGGCGCCGCGGCGAGACAGACTCGAAACCGTCTCGAATCTGGACTGCTAACTTAGGGTAAGGATGGAATAAAACAGCAAAATTCTTTTTGGTAACCAGTTGATTAACCGAATCGAGGGGCGAGTCGGACCGGGATTTCGGGGGGACAATCAAATGGCTACGCAGACAACGGGCGGTGGGTCGACCACGTCATTCACAAATACTCCGCAGGCAGTCGACGACAGCTACACTTATTGGGAAGACCTGCTCAAAACGGATTCGACGCTCTACGATTCCGCGACGAACACGATCCTCCTCGACGTCATGGCCAACGACAAGGGCGGGAGCGCCAAGACGCTCTTCTCGGTCGATGACGGCGACGGCAACCCGATTACCTCGGATTTCGATCTCATTTCCAAGGATGTCGATTCGAGCGGTTGCTCGCCGTGGGAAGCAACCCTCGAGGGCAATTGGGTCCGGATCAACAACGGCAAGATCGAATATCGCATTGCCGATGGGTCCGGAATTCCCGGTCACGGCGTGAGCGTCGACACGCTCAGCGGAGGCGAGGTGCTCGACGACCAGTTCGTCTACGCCATCCGGCTCGGCAACGGCACGCTGAGCGAGGCGACCGTCCATATCTCTATCACCGGCGCCAACGACAACGCGTCGATTGCCGTCGACCCCGCGGTTGCAAGTGACACCTGCGTCATCGAGGCGGGGGGAGTCGCGAACGGCTCGCCGGGCGACCCGGACGCCTCCGGAAAGCTCATCGTCAGCGACGTGGATTCAGGCGAGAACCACTTCCAGGCTCCGCCGGGCTCGGCACTGAGCGGGACCTACGGCACGTTCACCTTCGATGCTTCCACTGGCGCCTGGACCTATACGCTCGACAATGGTCTCGCAGCGACCCAGGCCCTCAACAATGGCGATGTGCGCTACGAGACGCTGACGGTCACGTCCGCCGACGGCACTGCCTCCGAAACCATCACGGTGACCCTCCACGGCGCCAACGACGCGGCGGTGATCAGCGGCGATGCGAGCGGCGATGCGACCGAGGCGGGCGGGGTTGCGAACGGCACCGCGGGCTCGGATGCGAGCGGCGACCTGGACTCGACCGACGTCGACAATGCGGCGGATGCCTGGACCGCGGTTGCGGTTCCGGCGGCCGGCGACAATGGCTACGGCAGCTACACGATCGATGCGTCCGGCCACTGGGTCTACAGCATCGACAACGCCAATGCTGCGGTACAGGCGCTGAATGCCGGCGACACGCTGACCGACACGTTCACGGTGACGACGGTGGACGGCACTTCCCAGCAGGTGACGGTGACCCTCCACGGCGCCAACGACGCGGCGGTGATCAGCGGCGCGACGGCGGGCTCGGTCACTGAAGACGCGGTTTCCAACAACGCCACGGGCGATCTCAATTCAACGGACGTCGATAATCCGAACGACAGCTGGTCGGTCGTCAGCAGCCCCTCTGCCTCGACGGGCGGTTATGGAAGCTACACCATCGATTCCAGCGGTCACTGGACCTATTCGCTCGACAACGACAACGCTGCGGTCAACGCCCTGGGCACCGGCGACACCTTGACCGACACGTTCACGGTGACGACGGTGGACGGCACCTCCCAGCAGGTGACGGTGACCATCCACGGCGCAACCGATGCTCCGGCGAACAGCGCGCCGGCAGCAAATGCCGATACGATCATCGTGTCGACGAACACGACGATGTTCCTGTCGGCGGACTGGCTCCTTGCCAATGATGTCGATTCCGATGGGGACCATCTGACGATCACCGGCGCCACGACCAGCCCGCTTCCGAGCGGCTGGACGGTTTCGCCGGTCACGGTCGGCGGCGTCATCACCGGGTTCAATGTGACGACGTCGGGCGCGAACAGCGCCAGCGCCACCCTGACCTACACCATCAGCGACGGGAACGGTCATACCTCGACCGCGAGCTTCTCCATC
>DATMHP010000049.1:0-5018 GCA_035554875.1 Sphingomicrobium sp. | reverse complement strand
GCGACGCCGCTCGCGCTCAAGCCGGACCGCTTCCTCGACCAGGTCGCGGGCGATCTGCTCCACGTCGCGGCCGACATAGCCGACCTCGGTGAACTTGGTCGCCTCGACCTTGATGAAGGGAGCATCGGCGAGCTTCGCCAGCCGGCGGCTGATTTCGGTCTTTCCGCAGCCGGTCGGGCCGATCATCAGGATGTTCTTGGGCGTGATCTCGTCGCGAAGCTCGGGCGCGAGCTGCTGCCGCCGCCAGCGGTTGCGAAGCGCCACGGCGACCGCCTTCTTCGCCTCGTCCTGTCCGACGATATGTTCGTCGAGCGCAGCAACGATGGCCTTCGGGGTCAGCTTGGATTTCAGCAACTCGGATGTCCCGCCGCCGGTGGTGACTTGTGCCTGGTAGTTCATTTGCACGCTAGATTGGAAACCGTCCGCGGCTGTTCAAGCGCATCAGTCGCCGACCGTCTCGATCGTCAGCTGGTCGTTGGTGAAGACGCAGACTTCGGCGGCGATCGCCATCGCCCGCCGGGCGAGCACTTCCGGGTCAGGTTCATATTCAGCCAGGGCGCGGGCGGCGGCAAGCGCGTAATTGCCGCCCGACCCGATCGCCGCGACCCCGCCTTCGGGCTCAAGCACGTCGCCGTTGCCGGTCAGGATCAGCATCGAATCCTTGTCGGCGACGATCATCATCGCCTCGAGGTTGCGGAGATACTTGTCCATCCGCCAGTCCTTGGCGAGCTCGACCGCGGCCCGGAGGAGCTGCCCGTTATACTGCTCGAGCTTGCTCTCCAGCCGCTCGAACAAGGTGAAAGCGTCGGCGGTCGCTCCGGCAAAGCCGCCGATGACCTGGCCGTCGCCGCCCAGCCTGCGCACCTTGCGCGCATTCGGCTTGATGACGGTATTGCCGAGGCTGACCTGCCCGTCGCCGGCGATGACGGTCTTTCCGTCCTTCTTGACGCCGAGGATCGTGGTTCCGTGATACTGTTCCAACTGCGGCTCCTTCGAGCGGCGATTTGGGATTGGGCTATTCGACTTGCAAGCGGCGCTCGAACCGCCGGTCCGGCACAAGCCACATGATCGCCACCGCGGCGTACAATGCAATCGACAGCCAGGGCGTGACCAGGAACGCGCAGCCGAGCCCGATTGCGTATACGACCATGCTCAGCAGCTCCTTGCCTCTTCCGCCGACCGCCTTGGCGATCATCGATTGTTCGCCTTCGGCCGCGATCAGGGTGCGCTCCAGGATCAAATAGGCCAGCGCAGCCATCAGCAGCACGACGCCGAAGGCAGCGACCGGCACGCTCGTCACGCCGCGCTCGCCGATCCAGCGAATGATGAACGGGAACAGGCTGAGCCAGAACAGCATGAAAAGGTTTGCCCACAGCACGCGCCCGTCCACCTTTTTGGCCGACTGCAGCATGTGATGGTGGTTGTTCCAGTAGATGCCGACGTAGATGAAGGAGAGCACATAGGCTCCGAACAGGGGCGCCTCCGGACGAAGCGCCGCAAGCCCGGTGCCCTCGGGCACGTGAAGCTCCAGCACCATGATGGTGATGACGATCGCGAACACGCCGTCGGTGAAGGCGGTCATGCGATCGGGTTTCATTTTGCGCCCGCCGCCGGCGGAATCTGCAGCGCCTGCTTGAGCGCCATCTGGACGAGCGGCTGCACTTCATCCGCTCCGTTATTGCCCACGAGATAGATGCGGACGTCGTTCTTCCGCAGCCAGCCGAGGTAGGAGAAGAAGGTGCCATCGGAACCGGCATGACCGACGCGGATGGGGGTGCCGTCCGCTTCATAGCGGAACGCCAGCCCGAAGCCCTCCTGCACCTCCCCGCTCTGCCCCGGAACCGGCGACAGCAGGATCTTGCGCGCGGCCGGCGGGAAGCCGCCGTTCGGATCGAGGATTCCATCAAGGAATTGGATCATCGTCTTCGAGGAGGCCTGGATGCCGCCATTGCCGCGCAAGGCCCAGTCGCTTCCATGAAGCTTGACGATCTCGCGCGAAATGACCGGCTGCTCGACATTCTTGAGATAGCCGCGCGAGAATTGGTCGTCCGACACGCCGCGGAAATAGAAGCCGATCTCCTTCATTCCGAGCGGCGCCCAGACGCGATCGCGAAGCGCCTCTTCCCACGACTTCCCGGTGACCCGCTGCACGATAAGCGCCAGCACCGAATAGCCCATGTTCGAATAATGATCCTCGCCGACCGGGTGTTCGAGCGGACGGGCGAGGCAGGTCGAGATCAGCATCGCCTCGCTCTGCGGCTCGAAGTCGTCGGTGCAGCTGTCGAGCAGGCCGGAGCTGTGCGACGCGAGCTGGGCGATAGTCCGCGACCGCCCAGGCTCCGGCGCTTCCGGAATGAATTTCGAAACCGGGTCGGAAAGCTTCACCTTCCCTTCCGCGATCAGGGTCACGAGTGCGGCGGCGGTCTGGCTCTTGGTGACCGACCCGATCTGCGCGACCGTCTCGGGCGTAAACGGGATCCGCCGCTCGCGGTCGGCGAAGCCATAGCCTTTCGACAAAAAGGTCTTGCCGCTTTGCTCGATGATGATTGCGCCGCCGAAGCCCTTGGCCGCTGCATTGGTAAGCGCCCGGTCGATTGCCGCGACGCTCTGGCCCGCCGTCATCGCAGGCTGAGCGGGGGCGGATTGCACCGCCGCGGGCTGCGCCAGTAACGCGGCGGCAGCGGCTACGCAGGCGAGCAGGCTTCGCATCGCAACTTTGTGCGGCGGCTCGTAGTGCAGCGCAAGTATTCGATCAATTGCCGGGTTTCACCTCCACCCGCGAGCGAATCCACTTGATCAGCTCGTCGAGCTGGATCGCCTGCTCCGCGGCAATCAATGCGTCAAAGTCAGGAAGTTGATCTTGGCCGGCGGCTTCAGAAGCGCCTCCGGCGGCAAAGGCGGACGCCGGGCACTGGCGTTGCTCGGCCAACGGAGGATCGGCCGCGGCGGTGCGGGCTTACTCGCGCGGGCGCTGCGCAGAAGCGCGGGCAGCAGCAGCTCCTCGCCCCCGCGAGTCGAGCTGCTGTGAACCATATTGGTTTGATGTAGGAAGGTTGTTTGTTGCCCTAGGTTAGCTTCAGAGCTTCGAGCACCCGCTCCGTCATGGCTGCGCAATCGGCGCCCGCGAAGGGGAAGCTGCCCGAAAAGGCGCCCTTCACTTCGGGGGCGAGCGCCTGCTGAAGCTTGGCGCGGGCCCGGTGCAGCCTCGTCTTCACCGTCGCAGCAGGAATCCCGAGCGCTTCCGCCGTATCGTCGACGCTCAACCCCTCGATTTCGCGAAGGACGAAGACGGAGCGGAAATTGTCGGGCAGGTCCGCAACGGACCGCTCGATCAGAAGCCGCAGCTGCTCGCGCGCGACCGAGACGTCCGGCGGCGGTTCGGCAGAGGCTTGCGCCAGCCGTTCGCGATAGGTTTCCATCAGGGTCACACCTTCGTTTTCGAGCTGTTCGCGGCGGCGGCGCTGCGAGCGAAGCCGGCCGAGCGCCTCGTTGATGACGATCCTGGTCAGCCAGGTGCTGAGCGACGAGCGCCCTTCGAATTTGTCGATGGCCGTGAAGGCGCTGAGATAGCCGGCCTGCACCGCCTCTTCCGCCTCGGCGCGATCCTTGAGGATGCTCCACGCGGCGCGGAACAGCCGCTGGTTGTTCGCGGTCACCACGTGGCGAACCGCCTCCCGGTCGCGCCGGCCGCAAAGCCGGGCCAGCGCGACATCGTCGAGAGCGGCAAAATCGAGATGGGCGTGAGCCGTCATTTCACCACCTTTAGCACGGCCTTCATGCCCGGGTGATATTTGCAGATGAACGGGAAGGTACCCGTCTTCGTCACCCGCATTTTCACCGCCTTGCCGGCCGGCAGGTCGATATCGAACACCCCTTTGTCGGTTGCGCTGTGGCGGAACATGTCGCGATTGTCCCAGACGATGATGTCGCCTTGGTGGACCTCCGCGGGCATGGCCGCGAACTTCATCTTGTCGATGACGACCGTGTAGGTGTGTGGAGCCGCTGCTGCCGGGGCTGATGACAGCAGCGACCACACAACGGCGGCAAACAGGGGGGAAAGCCGCCGCCCAATCATTATTTCAGCTCCGAAGCGAGATGCTCGGCGTGATGCTGATGCTCGGTGAAGAGCGTCAGCCCGGTCTCAAGAAGCGACTTCAGCTGCGCATTGTGCGCCGACGGGATCAGCGTCGACTTCAGCGCGCCGTTGACCGTGCCGTGGAAGGCGACCTCGTTGGCGACATAGGCCTTGTCGAAGGCGGCGCCGTTCAGCGCGTCGAGCTTCTTCATCTCGTCGGCCGCGCCCTTGCTCAGCGCCTTGCTGGTGGCGTTATCCTCGGGCGTGACCTTCAGCTCCTTGACCAGGGCCAGCGCCTTTGCGTTAACGGCTTCGTGATCCCGGACCATCTCGCTCGCGAATTCGCGGACCGCCTTGTTGTGCGACTTGGCGAGCGCCTGCTTGGCAGCGGCGACGTCGATATTGCCGGCGGTGTAGGCGATGTGCGCGATCTGCGCGTCGTTCGGTCCATCCGCCGCCATTGCGACACCCGAGACAGCGAGCGCGGCCGCCGCGACAAATCCAGCAAGTCTGTAAGCCATCCATTCCTCCTTCATTCGAGCGTCTCGGGACCCCCCGTGCGCTCCTCGACCGATTGGATGGCAAATCGAAAGGAAGGTTCCCGACCGTGACTCCCGTTCGTAAATTCGCTCTCGGTTTCGCCGCCGCGCTGGCGGTCGTTTCAACCCCTGCGGCGGCGAAGCTCTCGCCCGCCGAGCAGAAGATGGTGCAGGTCGTCGATTCCGAGCAGGAGCGCACCGTCGCGATGCTCGGCCGCTGGGTCGAGCAGAATAGCGGGACGATGAATTTCGAAGGCGTTCGCGCGGTCGGCGCGATGCTCCGGCAGGAGCTTGAGCCACTGGGCTTCACGGTTCGCTGGGCCGACGAGAGTGGCGCCGACCGGGCGGGGCACATCGTCGCCTACCACAAGGGCAAGGGGAAGAAGCTGCTGCTGATCGGCCAC
>DATMHP010000048.1:0-7848 GCA_035554875.1 Sphingomicrobium sp. | reverse complement strand
TCGGCATGAAGGGCAGCCGCGTGCAAGCCGTCGTCCAGGAACTCCAAGGTGAGAAGATCGACATCATCCCCTGGTCGGAGGACCTCGCGACCTTCGTCGTGAATGCGCTGCAGCCGGCGACCGTCAGCCGCGTCGTCATCGACGAGGAAGAGAGCCGCATCGAGGTCGTCGTTCCCGACGACCAGCTGAGCCTCGCCATCGGTCGCCGCGGCCAGAACGTGCGGCTCGCCTCGCAGCTCACCAGCTCGCAGATCGACATCCTCACCGAGGCCGACGCCAGCGAGAAGCGCCAGCGCGAGTTCATCGAGCGGTCGGAGATGTTCCAGACCGAGCTCGACGTCGACGAAACGCTCGCCCAACTGCTGGTCGCCGAAGGCTTCACCACGCTCGAGGAAGTCGCCTACGTCCCGCGTGAGGAGATCAGCACGATCGAAGGCCTCGATGAGGAAATCGCCGAGGAGCTCCAGAGCCGCGCCGCCGAGGGTCTCGAGCGCCGCGAGACCGCCGCCCGCGAGGAGCGCCGCGGCCTTGGCGTCGAGGATGCGCTGGCCGAAATGCCGCACCTCACCGAGCAGATGCTGGTGACTTTGGGCAAGGCCGGCATCAAGACCCTCGACGACCTCGCCGATCTCGCCACCGACGAGCTGGTGCAGAAGAAGCGCGTCGAGCCGCGCCGCCGCTCCGATGCTCCGACCCGCCCTGAAGACAAGGGCGGAATCCTCGCCGAGTACGGGCTGAGCGACGAGCAGGGCAACGAGATCATCATGGCCGCCCGCGCGCATTGGTTCGAGGATGACGCATCCGCGTCGGGATCCGAGAACGAGGACGGCAAGCCCGAGGAGGCCGCCGATGCGGAATCCTCCAAATGACACCCCGGAAGTAAGGCACTCCCCGGAGCGCACCTGCGTCCTGACCCGCCGGAAGGCGGATAAGGACCAGCTGATCCGGCTTGCGCTCGGTCCCGACGGCACGGTTGCTCCGGATGTCCGCGCCCGGGCGCCAGGCCGCGGGGCGTGGATCTCGGTCGGCAAGGCCGAGCTCGCCGCCGCCGTCGCCAACGGCAAGCTCAAGGGTGCGCTTCAACGCGCGTTCAAGACCGGCGACGTCACCGTGCCCGCCGATCTCGCCGACCGGACGGAAGCTGCGCTCCGCCAGTACGCGCTCGACCGCCTCGGAATGGAGGCGCGATCGGGCAAGCTGATCAACGGCTCCGAGCGCGTCGAGACCGCCGCCCGCTCCGGCAAAGTCCATCTCCTCCTCCACGCCGCGGATGCCGGCGAGGACGGCCGCAGGGCGCTCGACCAGGCCTGGCGGGTGGGCGGAGGCAGCTCGCGGGGGGTGATATTCCCAGAGGGGCGCACTATCTTGTCATTAGCTTTGGGGCGCGAAAATGTGGTACATGTCGCCCTGATCGAAGCCGCGGCCGCGGCGCGCGTCCTGCACGCGCTTTTGCGGTGGCGCGAATTCATTGACCCCGATGCCGGCCTCGCAGGCGGCGATCCGCCTGATGGAATCGGCTCGGCTGTAGACGTTGAAGGAACAGAATGACGGACCAGACCGAAAAACCGAAACTTGGCGCCCGGCCGCCGCTGGGAATCAAGCGCACGGTCGAAACCGGAAAGGTGAAGCAGAGCTTCAGCCACGGCCGGTCGAACACGGTCGTGGTCGAGGTGAAGAAGCGCCGCATCCTCGGCAAGCCGGGTGAGGCTCCCGAGGCGCCGAAGACGCCCGAGCCGGAGCCCGTAGCCGAAGCGCCCAAGCCGAAGCCCGCGCCCAAGCCGGCCGCGCCCGCAAAGCCAGCGCGCTCGTCGCCTGCGAACGACATCGCCAGCCGCAAGGAGCTGCAGGAGCGTCTGCTTCGCGAGGCCGAGGAAGCGCGCCTCGCGTCGCTCGAGGAGGCCCGCCGCCGCGAGGAGCGCGAGCGCAGCCAGCAGAGCGAGGATGAGCGCCGCCGCGCCGAAGAGAATCGCAAGGCCGAAGAAGCCGCCGAGGAAGCGCGCGTTCGCGCCGAGGAAGAGGCGAAGCAGGCTGCGGAAGCCGCCGCCCAGCCGGAGGCCGCCGCGCCCGCCGCTGCCGAGCCGGAAGAGGAAGACCGCGCCCCGCGCCGTCACGCCCATGCGCCGGCCGCCAAGCGCCCCGAGCCCGCGCGCCCGTCGCGCGGCCGCGAGGATCACCGCCAGCGCGGCAAGCTGACCGTCAGCCGTGCCCTTTCCGGCGAAGACGACAGCCGCGCCCGCTCGCTGGCCGCGCTCCGCCGCGCCCGTGAAAAGGAAAAGCGCCACCATCAGGAAGCCGGCCCTGCCCAGAAGCAGGTCCGCGACGTCGTGGTTCCGGAGGCGATCACGGTGCAGGAACTCGCCAACCGCATGGCCGAGCGCGGCGCCGACCTGGTGAAGGCCCTGTTCAAGATGGGCATGCCGGTTACGCTCACGCAGACGATCGACCAGGACACGGCCGAGCTTCTCGTCACCGAGTTCGGGCACAATATCAAACGCGTCAGCGAATCCGACATCGACATCGACACGTCCGAGGACGTCGATGCGCCCGAGAGCCTGAAGGCGCGGCCTCCGGTCGTGACCATCATGGGCCATGTCGATCACGGCAAGACGTCGCTTCTCGACGCCATCCGTGGGGCATCGGTGCAGTCGGGCGAAGCCGGCGGCATCACCCAGCACATCGGCGCCTATCAGGTCACGCTGCCCGACAAATCGAAGGTCAGCTTCCTCGACACGCCGGGCCACGAGGCCTTCACCGAGATGCGTGCCCGCGGCGCGAACGTCACCGACATCGTCATCCTCGTGGTGGCTGCCGACGACGGGCTCAAGCCGCAGACGATCGAGGCGATCAACCACACCAAGGCGGCGGGCGTCCCGATGATCGTCGCAATCAACAAGATCGACAAGCCGGAGGCCAAGCCGCAGAAGGTCCGCGAGGAGCTGCTGCAGCACGAGGTCATCGTCGAGGACATGGGCGGCGAGGTCCAGGACGTCGAAGTCTCGGCGCTCAAGAAGACCAACCTCGACAAGCTCCTGGAGGCCATCCAGCTGCAGGCCGAAATCCTGGAGTTGAAGGCGAACCCCGACCGCGCCGCCGAAGGCACGATCGTCGAATCCAAGCTCGACAAGGGCCGCGGCCCGCTCGCGACCATCCTCGTCCAGCGCGGCACGCTTCGCGTCGGCGACGTCTTCGTCGCAGGCGCATCGAGCGGCAAGGTCCGCGCGATGGTCGACGACAAGGGCCGCCAGGTGAAGGAAGCCGGTCCGTCGGTTCCGGTCGAGGTCCTGGGCCTCTCTGCGGTCCCGTCGGCGGGCGATCCGTTCACGGTCGTGGAGAATGAGGCGCGCGCCCGTGAGGTCGCGGCCTATCGCCAGGGCGTGCTCGACAGGAAACGCACCACCGCTGCCCCGATCAGCCTCGAGAACATGTTCGCGACCCACGCTTCGACGACCAAGGAGCTTCCCTTGGTCATCAAGGCGGACGTCCATGGCTCGGTCGAGGCGATCGTCAGCGCGCTCAACAAGCTGTCGACCGACGAGATCAAGGTCCGGGTGCTTCACTCGGGCGTCGGCGCAATCACCGAGAGCGACGTGACCCTTGCCGCTTCGACCGGTGCGCCGATCATCGGCTTCAACGTCCGTCCGAACGCCAAGGCCCGCGAAGTCGCCGACCGCAACAAGGTCGAGCTTCGTTACTATGACGTCATCTATCACCTCACCGACTGGGTGAAGGGCGCGATGGCGGGCGAGCTCGGCCCGGAGATCATCGAGACGGTCGTCGGCCGCGCCGAAGTCCGCGAGGTCTTCCCGGCCGGCAAGAAGGACAAGGCCGCCGGCCTGCTCGTCCTCGAAGGCGTCATCCGCAAGGGCCTCAACGCCCGCCTCACGCGCGACGACGTCATCGTCTCCAAGACGACGATCAGCTCGCTCAGGCGGTTCAAGGACGACGTCGCGGAAGTCACGTCGGGTCTCGAGTGCGGTGTGCTTCTCGCCGACACCAATGACATCAAGCCGGGCGACAGCCTGGAGGTGTTCGAGGTCGAGGAAAGGGCACGGACCCTGTAAGCCGCCGAGCGTAATGCAAGCGGAGCGAAGCGAGCGGCATTACGTGAGAGACGGCGAACGGCGGACGGCCTGCGCTCGGAGAGCGACAGGACCGACGGCGCGAATTCACTTCGCGCCGCCGCGCTGAGGAGAAAGAATGCGCCGCAACGAAACTGCCGAAGGACGCTCGGTCCGCTTGCTCCGCGTTGGCGAGCAGGTGCGTCACGTGCTGAGCGAGTTGCTTGCACGCGGCGACGTCCATGATCCGGTGCTCCAGTCGCATCTCGTCAGCGTGACCGAGGTTCGCATGTCGCCCGATCTCCGCCACGCGACGGTGTTCGTGAAGCCGCTGCTCGGGCAGGACGAGGAAGCGGTGCTGAAGGCGCTCCGCCAGAACACCGCTTTCCTCCAGCGCGAGGTCGCGCACCGGGTCCGCATGAAATATGCCGCGAAGCTCAAGTTCCTGGCCGACGAGAGTTTCGACGAAGGCACCCACATCGACCGCCTCCTTCGCTCGGAAAGGGTGGCGCAGGACCTCGGCGACGAATGACGGCGCAGGACGTCGATCAGGTCGGCCCCGCAAGGCATCCGGTGGTGAAGAAAATCGCCTTCCTCGCGGTCTCCCAGGCGCATCAATTCCTTCACTGGCTCCCGGCTGCCCTCCGGCTCGCCGAAGAGCCGGGCGTTGAGGTCACGGTGCTGGTGTCGACTAGCGCCGGGTTCGACTTCATCCGCTCCTACGATCCCGAACGCCGGCTTCGGATGAAGCGGCTGTGGGCGCCGTCGATCGAGCCCCAGGATTTGTTCAGGCCCCCGGCCCGCTGGCTGGTGCTGCTCCTGAATTCGTGGATCATTTCGCACTATCCGACCATCATCACGACCGAAGTGACGAGCTCGCTTCTCTACCGCGTGCCCTGGTTCCGCTCACGGATGATCCATCTGAAGCATGGCGCGGGCGACCGCTCGGGCGGCTACAATCCCAAGCACGCCGATTTCGATCTCACCCTCGTCAACGGCCCCAAGGACAAGGAGCGGCTGATCGAGCGCGGCCTCGCCACCGACGAGAATTGCATCGTGGTCGGCTACGGCAAGTTCGAGCTGGTCCGCGAGAAACCCGATCAGCTGTTCCCGAACGACCGTCCGATCGCGCTCTACAATCCGCACTTCGACCGCGAGGTCGGCTCGTGGATTCGCCACGGGCGCGAAGTCGTCGAGACGATGATGAAGATCCCGGACTGGAATTTCATCGTCGCTCCGCACGTGAAGGTGCGCGGCGGCCCGCGCTTTCGCCGCACTCCGCCCAACATCATCGTCGACCGCCGAAGCACACGCTCGATCGACATGACCTACACGCAGGCTGCCGACGTCTACATCGGCGACGCGTCGAGCCAGGTGTACGAATTCATCCGCACGCCGAGGCCGTGCATCTTCCTCAACCTCGACCGCATCGACTGGCGTTCGAACCCGGCCTACGCACACTGGAACCTCGGCCAGGTTATCGAATCCGTCGACGAGCTTCCGGCAGCGCTTGCGCGGGCGCAGGAGCTGCAGCCGAAGTTCGAAGAGGCGCAGCGGAAACTGTCGGCCAAGTCGATCGAGGAGTCCGAAGTGCCCGCCTCCGAGCGGCAGGCACGCGCGATCCTCGATTTCGCCCGGAGCACCGATGGCTGATCGCCTGCCTCTCCGTGGGCTGGCTCTGGCCGCCCTCCTCTTCTGGGGAACGGCAGCAGCCACCGCTCCACTCACGATCCGCACGGGTGAAAGCTGGGCCTTCTCGATCTCTAACGGACAGCCTGTGAAGGCCCACCGCGTCGAGGCCTCCGCAAAGCCCGCGCGCGGTCAGATAACGGCGAGGGTCTCGGCAATGGCCGGGACGACAATGACGCTGACCAACGCCACCGGCACCGCTTTCACCTATCGCGCCGAACTGATTGGTGCGTCGGGCAAGGCGGCGAGCCGCACCTGTTCGCTTCCCGCGACCGCCCAGCCGGTTCTCGAATATTGGCCGCAGAAGGCTTCCGCCGTCCGCATTGGCGAGTTCCGGGCAACCAAAGGCGCTGGCGCCTGCCCGCAGAACCGGTAGCGGCCTTGCTCAGCGGCTGGATCGTCCTCGACAAGCCGCTCGGCCTCGGCTCGACCCAGGCGGTGAGCGCGGTCAAGCGCGCGCTCCGCGAAGCCGGCGAGCCGAAGACCAAGGTTGGCCACGGCGGCACCCTCGACCCGCTGGCGAGCGGCGTCCTCCCGATCGCCATCGGCGAAGCGACCAAGCTTGCCGGGCGGATGCTCGACGCGACGAAGCAATACGACTTCACGATCCGCTTCGGCGATGAGACGAACACGCTCGACGCTGAGGGCGAAGTCATCGCGACGAGCGATGTCCGCCCGACGCCGGAGCAAATCGAAGCGGCCCTCCCCCACTTCACCGGCGCAATCGGACAAATCCCGCCCGCATTTTCCGCGCTCAAGATCCAAGGCAAGGCCGCCTACGCCCGCGCCCGGTCGGGCGAAGAACTCGAGCTGAAACCGCGCAATGTGATGATCTACGAGCTTCGCTTGCTCGGCGTGGACGCGAACGAAGCCACCCTCTCCGCCACGGTCTCCAAGGGGACCTACATCCGCTCCCTCGCCCGCGACATCGCCCGCGCGCTTGGAACGGTCGGCCACGTTTCCTATCTGAGACGGACGCGCGCAGGGCCGTTCGGGCTGGAATCAGCCATTTCGCTGGACTTTCTGAACGAACTCGCTAAGGCGCGCGACCTGACACGGGCGGTGCTTCCCTTAGAAGCTGCGCTGGACGACATCCCGGCCCTCCCCGTCACTCCCGACCAGGCAAAGCTGCTTCGACACGGACAGCGGCTTGGCGGGTTCCCCGCAAGGCCGGGGCTTTGCATGGCAACGCTGGAGGGAACTCCGGTTGCGCTGGTCGAAGCTTTGGCCGACGGCCTGACGGTCGTCCGGGGGTTCAATCTTCTCGATGTCGCGGAGTAAATACGAATGTCGATTACCGCAGAGCGCAAGCAGAAGCTGATCAAGGAACATGGCCGCGGAAAGGACGACACGGGTTCGCCCGAGGTCCAGGTCGCGATCCTGACCGAGCGCATCTCGAACCTTACCGAGCACTTCAAGACCCACGCGAAGGACAATCACTCGCGCCGCGGCCTGCTGATGCTCGTCAACCAGCGCCGTTCGCTCCTCGACTATCTTCGTCGCAAGGACGAGCAGCGTTACGCAGACCTCATCTCGAAGCTTGGGCTTCGCAAGTAAGTGACGAAACGGCTCCCGCGCGGAGCCGTTTTGCGTATCGGGGCCACCGCAATCCGGCGGTTTGGTCCTTGGGGCACGAAAGAGGCCCCGAACCGCTGACGGACCGGAAAGTCCGTCCATTGCTGTCCCGCCGGCATCCGGCCCGCGGGGTAAAGGAAACGAAATGTTCGACATCAAAACAGTAGAAATCGAGCTTGGCGGAAAGACCCTCAAGCTCGAAACGGGCCGCGTTGCCCGCCAGGCCGACGGCGCGGTCATCGCGACCCTCGGCGAAACCGTGGTGCTGTGCGCAGTCACCGCGGCGAAGAACGTGAAGCCGGGACAGGATTTCTTCCCGCTCACCGTCCACTATCAGGAAAAATTCTCCGCTGCCGGCCGTATTCCCGGCGGCTTCTTCAAGCGCGAGCGCGGAGCGACCGAGAAGGAAACGCTGACAAGCCGCCTGATCGACCGCCCGATCCGCCCGCTGTTCCCGGAAGGGTTCTACAACGAGATCCTCGTGATCGCGCAGGTCCTCTCCTACGACGGCGAGAACGAGCCCGAC
>DATMHP010000047.1:0-14833 GCA_035554875.1 Sphingomicrobium sp. | reverse complement strand
TGCGAAGCCCATGTCGAGCTTCTTGTCGCTAACCAGCGCTTTCAGGTCGGCGAGATTGGCCTCGACCGTCGGGTCGGGATGGTGCGCCGGGAAGGCGCCGTCGATGCTGCCGTGAATGACGAAATGCTCGCCGGGGAGCTTCTGCACCAGTTTCTCCACCGCCGGGCCGCCCGCGCCGTTGCCCGGGTCCCACCCGATGCGATAGCCTTTTCCGTGGAAGTCCTGCGCCAGCCGATCGACGTAGGAGTCGAGGATGTCGGCGCCTTCCGAGCTTCCGTCGCCCTCGGTCCACGCGCCAGCGGCGGAGCGTCGGCCGAGCTCCTGGATTTCTTCGCCGAAGACGGAGCGGCCGTTCAGCAGCAGCTTGAACCCGTTATAGTCGGGCGGATTGTGGCTTCCGGTGACCTGGATGCCGCCCTGAACGTCGAGGACATTGGTTGCGTAATAGAGCATCGGGCTCGGTCCGACGCCGATTCGGATGACGTGAAGCCCGCATTCCATCAGCCCGTCGACGAGCGCCTGCTCCAGCTCCGGCGAGTGCGTCCGGCCGTCGCGGCCGACCGCGACCGCGCGCGCGCCTTCGTCCGCAGCCAGCGAACCGAACGTCCGGCCAAGCGCCCAGGCGTCCTCCTTCGTGAGTGTCTCTCCGACGATTCCGCGGACGTCATATTCGCGGAGGATTGTTGGGTTGAATGTGTGGGTCATCGCGGTGGCGAACACACGAATTCCGCGATTGGTTCAACCCCGCAGGTGGAAGTTCACGCCACCTTCTGCTCGGGCTCGACTCCGGGAATGCCCAGCCCGGAGACCATCTCGCGAAGTTCCTGCCGAGCGGTGATGTGGCCGATGCCGACTTCGCTCAGATGCTCGAAATCGAGCAAGGTCAGCCCTTTCGGGAACAGCTCGCGGTAGATCACGCGCTCGCCGAGGCCCGGAATCACGCGGAAGCCGACACGGCGGGCGAGTTCGTCCAGCGCGGCGCCGACGCGACGCAGGTTGTGCGAATCGATATGCTGGAGGCGGTTGCGGAGCACGACCCAGTCGACGCTCTTGCCCGTCACCTTCGCGCGCTGGGTGCGGCTGTTCCAGATCAACTCGGCGTAGAAGCTCGGCTTCGTCACCTTGAAATTCTCGGGGTGGACCTGGCCGATGAGGTCGAGGTCGACGAAGCTATCGTTCATCGGCGTGACCAAGGTATCGGCCTTGAGGATCGCCTCGCGCGCGACCGGGTCATCGCGGCCGGGCGTGTCGATCACCAGCACGTCGGCGTCCGCCGACAGCGCGGCAATCGTCTCGTCGAGCGAAACGCCGTCGTCGAGCACCTGGTAACGCGCCTGCGGAAGCTCGGCATCGAGCCGACGCATCGTCGCATCGCGGTTCTCCAGATAACGGGTCATCGTCCGCTGGCGATTGTCGAGATCGAGCGCGGCCACGCGGCTCCCCATCGCGGCAAGCGCGATCGCGGTGTGGACCGCAGTCGTCGATTTGCCCGTCCCGCCCTTTTCGTTGGCGAAGACGATCGTGTGTGGATGAGCCATTGCGGCCCCCTTGAAAATGATCCCCACCGCGCTGACAAGCGCGGCCCGACCCGCAGCTTACCGGAGGCGAATCCGCGGTGCAAACAATCCGTGACATCGGCCAGCTCGCAAGCGCGCTGGTCGCGCTTCGCGCCGGAGGACACCGAATCGCTCTGGTCCCAACGATGGGTGCGCTCCACGCCGGCCATCTTGCCCTGATCGAGGAGGCGAAAAGCCAAGCGGACCGGGTCGTCGCGAGCATTTTCGTCAATCCGCTCCAGTTCGGGGAAGGGGAGGACCTCGACCGCTATCCGCGCAGGGAGAAGGAGGACGCGCGGGCGCTGGACCAGGCCGGGTGCGACCTGTTGTGGATGCCGACCCCCGAGCAGATCTATCCGGCCGGCTTTTCGACGAAGGTAGTGGTTTCGGGCCTCTCCAAACGCTGGGAAGGCGAGGCGCGGCCCGGCCATTTCGATGGCGTTGCCACGGTCGTGACCAAACTCTTCACCACCGTCCGCCCCGAAGTTGCGGTGTTCGGCCAAAAGGATTTCCAGCAGCTGGCGATCATCCGGCGGATGACGACCGACCTCAACCTGGGAGTGCAGATCGTCGGCATGCCCACCGTCCGCGACGAAAACGGCCTCGCTCTGTCTTCGCGCAATGCCTACCTTTCGGATGAGGACCGCGCGCGGGCGACGGCGCTGCCGCGGGCGCTCCAGCACGCGGCCGAGGAAATTCAGGGCGGCACGCCCGTCCGGCACGCCTTGGAGCACGCGAGCCACGCGCTCTACGACGCGGGTTTCTCGGTCGTGGATTATTTTGCCCTGGTCGACGAAGCGACTCTCGAGCCGGTGAACGAAGCCTCAGAGGGAACGCGGCTGATCGCCGCAGCGACAATCGCTGGCACTCGCCTCATCGATAATTTGTCCCTTTAAAAAACAGGGTGAATGCGCGTTAACCATTTCTTCGGGAAATCGGCCTGAAAAGTCCTGCAACGGGAAAGCAGGGGAGTTTGGCCGTCATGGCGATCAGTCAGAAAGCGCAGGAGTTCCTGATTCGCAGCCGCATTGCCGATGCGGAGCGCGGGGACGTCGATGCTCTTTTCGAGCTCGGGATTACCTATTCGACCGGCCGCGGGGGCGTTTCGGTCGACCTCGTGGAAGCCCACAAATGGTTCAACCTCGCCGCGCTGTCGGGCTCGACTCGGGGGCAGGAATGCCGCGCCGAGATCGCGCTGGAGATGACGGCGCGCGAAATCGCCGAGGCACAGCGCCAGGCGCGCGCCTGGCTCGGAACGACGCAGCTGCACCGCTACGCGGCGTAAGCTTACTGGGTCGGCTGCGGCACCGGCGGCATTAGCGCCGGAGGCGGCGGCACGACGATCGTAACCGCCCTCGGGCCGGCGGCGACCAGGGTCTGCCCGATCAGCACCTTGCCGGGCCGCTCCTTGCCCCAGCTCATCACCGTGATTCGCTGCGGCGCGACGCCCTGCAGCACCAGGAAATCCTTGACGGCGCTGGCGCGCCTGTCGCCGATTGCCAGCGCATAGTCGCGGCTGTCGTTCGGGCCACCATGCCCCTCAATCCGGACCGTCACGAACGGATTGGCAAGCAACCAGCGCGCCTGAGCGCCCAGAGTCGCCGTCGCATTCGCATCGATGGTCGCTCCGCTGGCGGAGAAATAGACCGTGTCTGACCCGGAAGCGGCGATGAGGTTGCCCTGGGTGACAGGTCCCGGTGCGGTTGCCACGGGCGGGGACTGGGCCGGCGCGTCGGACCGGTGAAGCGGGAAAATGACCGGCAGCCGGAACTGCGCTTGTGCGGTCGTAGCGGTTGCTCCGAGAAGAATCGCCGCGATGAGAATGGATTTGAACGTCATCGCGCTTACTCCTGCCGCTCGGCCCAGCTGGGATCGGAGCCGCCTTGCGGGGTCGGCACCGGTTTCACTTCGCCGCCCACCGCCGGGACGGTGGCAAGCATGGTGCGGCGGCTCGCCGGATCCACCCGCTGGAAGAGGACGCGGCTGCCGTCCGGGCTCCACGACGGCTCCTCGTCGTTCGGGCCGTTGGTGATGATCCGCTCCTCGGCCCCGTTCAGCGCCATCACGCCGATGCGCGAGACGGTGCCCTGGGTCCGCATGAAGGCGATCCTGTCTCCCGCGGGACTCCAGGCCGGCGATCCGTAATTGCCGGGGCCGAAACTGACCCGACGCTCGTTCGAGCCATCCGAGTTCATCACGTAGAGCTGCGGGGTTCCCGACCGGTCGCTGACGAAGGCGATGCTCCTGCCGTCCGGCGAATAGCTCGGGCCGGTGTCGATTCCCGGTGCGGTGGTCAGTCGGCGCGGGAAGCCGCCCGACGCGCCGACGGCGTAGAGATCGACATTGCCCGCGTTCGACATCGACACGGTGATCGTGTTCCCGTCGGGCGAGAAAGCAGGGGAGAAAGTCTCGCTTGCGCCGGGGATCAGCGGCCGGTCGCCGCTGGAGCCGACCTCCGCCACCTGGACGTGGAGCTTGCCGCCGCCGAGGCTGGTGTAGGCGATTCTGTTTCCATCGGGCGACCATTTCGGGGTCAGCACGGTCGAATCGCCCGACGTCAGCCAGGTGTGATTGGCGCCGTCGAAATCCATTACGGCAAGGCGCTTCACAACGGAGTCTCCGCTGCCGCTCTCGGCGACATAAGCGATCCGGCTGTCGAACATCGGCGCGTTTCCGGTCGCCTTCACATAGGCCATGTCCGCGCAGCGATGGGCGGCGCGGCGCCATTCGCTGGTCGCCACCGCAAAGCCCTGGCGGGCCAGCTCGCGGCCGGACTGCACGTCATAGAGATAGCAGCCGATGGTCAGGCGGCCGTCGGAGCGTGCGTTGACGAAGCCGGACAGGAGCAGCTTCGCGCTGACCGATCGCCATTGCGGATAAGCGGGCGCGGTCACCTCCGGATAGGAGGGAATGCGCACCTTCTGCGTGTCCGCGAAGATGAACTTGCTGCTAAGCTTCAGGTCAGCCGAAATCAGGTTGGCGATCTGGTTGGCGAGGCCCCAGGTCGTGCCCGCGTCGGTGTCGGTGATCTTCTCCGTCGCGAGCGGCGGGATGGCGATCACCTGGGCCGTCGGCTCCGGCTCCTGCGCAAATGCGGCGGCGCTGCCGAAAACGAGCAAAAGGCTCGCCGCTTTCGACAGTTTGGGAATAGGAAACAGGGTCATTCTCCGTTGGCGATCGATTGGAAGCGTTCCACCCACGAGCGCGGCTGGCGCTGCGGCCGCTGGTCCGAGGTCAGGAAGGCGGCGGTGACGAACGCATCGGCTATTGTATCGGGTCCGCGCATGACTCTCTGATGAATCGTCACGGAGGCGGAGCGTACGGCCTCGATCGAGCTGACCACCAGCAGGTCGTCGCCGAGGTAGGCGGGCTTGCGATATTTGATGGAGACTTCGGCGACCGCATAGGCGCTTCCCGAGGTGTCGAGCTCCGCCTTCTGGTCGATGCCGGCGGCGCGGATCATGTCCGAGCGCGCCCGCTCCATGAACTTCAGATAATTTGCGTAATAGACAATGCCGGCGGTGTCCGTGTCCTCGAAATAGACGGTGAGGGCGAAGTGATGGGCACGGCCGACGAAGCCGCCGCGGTAAGGCTGGTCGAAATTGGTGCTCACTTCGCTTTCGACAGCCCGCCGACCTCGCGGATCAGGTCGCCTTGCGCGATCGACACGTCCGCCAGGTGCATTCCCCAGCCTGCAAGGAAGATGCCGCCGATCCCGACTTCGCCCGGGATCCGGTTTGTTCGCTTGCCTCCGGGAGTGACGATGGTGCGGACCGCGAGATAGCCGCGGCGACCGTCGTTGACGCATTTGGCGGCGACCAGCCCATCGACCCGAACGTAGGGCGACGGCGCCGAGCCCTCGCTCGACCACTGGATCGGACCGCCCTCCACCGGATAGCTGGAGCGCGTGAACCAATAGCTGTCGAGCGGCTCCCACTTTGTCGAACCGGGCGCGGCCGGGTTGGTGCAGCCGACGGTCATCCCGACTGGCGCCCAGCCGAACATCGCGCCCTCGGGCGGCTGGCTTCCTTCGCGGAAGCTGACCCAGCTCATCGCGCAGCCTGTCTCGCCGGTGCGGCTGCACAGCGGCGTCGACTTGAACGTGCCGCCGACCAGCTTGCCCTGCGGCACAAAGAGGTCGAAGCCGGGAATGATCGCGCGCACCATCTGTTTCGCGATCGGCTTCCCCTCGATCTCGTGCTTGATCAGCTCCTGCAGCATCAGCGAGCCCTGGCTGTGCCCGACGAGCACGAAGGGGCGGCCCTTGTTGTATTTGGCGAGATAGGTGCGCCAGGCGTTCGCCACGTCCGAATAAGCGATCATTCCAGCCTTGGTGACATCGCCGCCCGCGCTCGCCGTGGCGACGGCGGCTAGGGTCATCTGGCGATAGGCGGGGACGAACGGCCGGCACACTGACGCGAATCGCGAGAACTGCGATTGGGTCGCGCCGATCTCCTCGCTGACGTTGAGGTCGCTGTTGAGCCCCTGGTCCTGCGACACGGTCGGATAGACGTAGAAACAGTCGACCGGCGGGTCCTTGGCGATGCTGCTCCTGCCGGTCGAGCCATAGCCGTTTGCGTTGAGCGCGGTCGTCGCGAGCGGGGTCGAGCAGGTGTCGGTGCGGCCGGGAAGGCAGATCCAGCTCTTCTCGACCGTGTAGTTGGGCGGCGGAGGCAGCGCCTGCGCCGGCTGGCCGGGAGCGAGAGCGGCAATGAGCGAGCCTAAGAATTTGCCGATCATTTGCCTTCATTCCCCACGTCGAACAGGCCGGTCTGGCTCCCCTGCGGCGGCGTCAGGCCCAGGTGGGTCCAGCCGCGGCCGTTGAGGCAGCGTCCTCTTGCCGTCCGCGCGATGAGGCCAAGCTGAATGAGGAACGGCTCGATCACGTCCTCGATCGTGTCACGCGGCTCCGACAGGCCCGCTGCGAGAGTCTCGATCCCGACGGGCCCGCCGCCGTAGAGGTCGGCGATCATGGTCAAATAGCGCCGGTCCATCGCGTCGAGCCCAAGCGCGTCGATTTCCAGCCTGGAGAGCGACGCATCCGCCGTCTTCGCGTCGATGGACTCCGCTCCGGCCGCATGGGCGAAGTCGCGGACCCGGCGCAGCAGCCGTCCCGCGATCCGCGGAGTCCCGCGCGACCGCTTGGCGATCTCGTGCGCGCCGTCGTCGGTGACGTCGGCGCCAAGCAGCCGCGCGGCGCGGCGGACGACCTGCTCCAGCTCCTCGACCGAATAGAAATTGAGCCTCACGGGAATGCCGAAACGGTCGCGGAGCGGGGTCGTCAGCAGCCCTTGGCGGGTCGTCGCTCCGATCAGGGTGAAGCGCGGAAGATCGATCCTGACCGAGCGAGCCGACGGCCCCTCGCCGATGACGAGGTCGAGCGCGCGGTCCTCCATGGCCGGATAGAGCACCTCCTCGACCGCCGGATTGAGCCGGTGGATCTCGTCGATGAAGAGGACATCGCCGTCCTCGAGATTGGTGAGGAGCGCCGCGAGATCGCCCGACTTGGCGATGACCGGGCCGGAGGTGGCGCGGAAGCCGACGCCCATCTCGCGGGCGAGGATTCCGGCCAGGGTCGTCTTGCCCAGCCCCGGCGGGCCGTGGAGCAGGACATGGTCCAGCGCCTCGTTCCGGCTCTTCGCCGCGTGGACGAACACGCGCAAATTCTCGCGCGCTGCCTTCTGCCCGATGAACTCATCGAGGCTCTTCGGGCGAAGCGCCGTATCGGCATCTTCGCTGGTACGTTCAGGCGTAGTGATCCGGGCGGGGTCGGTTGCCATCACCGCCTGATTCGCAGATGCATGCGCGCTCGACAAGAAGCGAGAGGGGGCGGGGATGGACTTCGATCGACGCACGATGGTGGCGGGCGCAGCCGCGGCGGTGGTTGCGGCGCCCGCACTGGGCAGAGCCAAGGCCGTTTCCGGCCCGGGCTGGTACGACAAGGCGATCGTCATCGACGCCCTCGGCGACTTCGGCGATCCGTACGGGACGGACGATTCGACGCGGCTCAGCGACCGCGCTTGGTCCGAGATGGTCGGCACCGGCGTCACCATGCTGCGCGATACGGTGCTTCCGGTCGGAAATACCGCCGATCCCTGGGGCGATTATCAGAAGGAGATGGCGGTCAAGCAGCAGATCCTCGCCGCCAATCCCGATCGCCTGATCCTGATCCGCACAGCCGCCGACATCCTCAAGGCCAAGCGCGAGAAGAAGTTCGGAATTCTCATCGGGACGCAGGACAGCGCTATGGTCAGCGGCGATCTCGACCGGCTGGCGCAGATGAAGAAGGACGGGGTGATGACCGTCCAGCTCACCTACAACAACGCGAACCTCTCGGGCGACGGCTCGCTGGAGCCGCGCAACGCGGGCCTGACCAAGCTCGGCAAGGCGACCATCGACCGCATCGAGAAGGAAAAGCTGCTGCTCGACCTGTCGCACGGCGGCGCCCGGACGATGGCGGAAGCCGCGGCCTATGCGAAGCGGCCGCTGGTCATCAGCCACACCGGCGCTCGGGCGCTTGCCGACCATCCTCGCAACACGGCCGACGAGACGATCAAGGCTGTGGCCGACAAGGGGGGCGTCGTCGGCGTCTATTTCATGCCGTTCTTGACCCTCGACAGCCATCCGAAGGGATCGGATCTGATCGCCCATATCGAGCATGTCGCGAATGTCGCGGGCGAGGATCATGTCGGCCTTGGAACCGACAATGGCGTCCTTCCCCAGATCGTCGACGCGGAATCGACAAGGAAACTCAACGAGTGGGCGCAGAAGCGCATCGACGCAGGAATCGCGGCGCCGGGCGAGGGACTGAACGTCTGGCCGATGGTCGCAGACTACAACAGCGTCGACCGCTATCGCAGGCTCGCCGCGGATCTTCAGAAGCGCGGCTGGAGCGAGGCGCGGCTCGAGAAATTGTTCGGCGGCAATTTCCTGCGGGTCTACAAGGAAGCGTGGGGCGGCTGAGCCTCAGTCGTGCTCGATGCCCGGGCCGACAATCTCGACCCAGTCGTGCTTGCGTGATTCCCACACGGAGAAGGACGGCGTCAGGAAATAAGGATCGTCGAAGGCGCCCAGGGGAATCGCGATGAGATCGTCGAACTTGTGGTCGAACTTGCCCTCGATCTCATAATAGACGTCGGACCCGCACTCCGGGCAGAAGTGAAACGTGGCCCGGTTGCCGCTGTCGGCGATTTTGACGAAGGTCTTGGACTCGCCGTTGATCTCGACCTGCTCCCTCGGCCAGCGTGCCTGTACGGCGAAGGCGCTTCCCGAGCGCTTCTTGCAGTTGAGGCAATGACAGACTGACACCCGCACGGGCTCACCGCTGACCGTGACGCGAAGCTGCCCGCAGCGGCAGGAGGCGGTTCGGCTCGTCATTTCGCTGCCTTCCTCAGAGCCAGGCGAACCAGCGCGTCGAGCGAGGCGTCAGGGCCGAGCTCGTCCTGAGCGGCGTTGACCGCAGCGCTGGCATCCGCGGGTTTGAAGCCGAGATTGGCGAGCGCGGAGAGAGCGTCTGCGGCGGCTCCGGCACGCGGTGCGGGCGCGCCGCCACCAAGACCGGCGGCGCCGAGCTTGCCCTGAAGCTCGTTGGCGATGCGTGCAGCGAGCTTTGGTCCGACGCCGTTGGCCCGGCCGATCATCGCCTTGTCGACCTGGCTGACCGCGCGTGCGAGCTCGTCGGGGGAGAGGACGGAAAGGATCGCGAGTGCTAGGCGGCCGCCGACGCCCTGGATCGAGGTGAGCGCGCGGAAGGAGTCGCGCTCGGCAGGCGATCCGAAGCCGAACAGTGTCCAGGCGTCCTCGCGGACCTGGAGCTCGGTGAGGACCAGCACTTCGCCGCCGACCGGCCCGAACGCATCGAGCGTCCGTCCGCTGCAATGGACTTGGTAGCCGACTCCCGCGACATCGATCACCGCGGTGTCGGCTGCGACCTCTGCGAGAATGCCGGAGAGACGGGCGATCATTCGCTACGGCTAATCCCGGCGCGCGCGCTCGCCAAGTGGTGCGCGTGGGTGATTGCGACGGCGAGCGCGTCGGCGGCATCCGGGCCGGCGATCTTCGCCCCGGGCAGAAGACGCGCGATCATCGCGTGAACCTGCGGCTTTTCCGCGCCTCCCGTGCCGACGACCGCTTTCTTGACCAGCCGCGCCGCATATTCGCCGACCGCGATCCCCGATCGCGCGGCGACCATCAGCACGACCCCGCGCGCCTGCCCGAGCTTGAGCGTCGATTGCGGGTTCTTGTTGACGAAGACTTCCTCGACCGCGGCGGCCTCCGGCCGATGCTCGGCGAGCAGCGCTTCCAGCTGTGCACCGAGGTCGGCGAGGCGGTCGGGCAACGGCGCCGACGTATTCGTTTTCAGCTGACCGTTGGCGATGTGGGAGAGCCGATTGCCCTCGGCGCGGATCAGGCCCCAGCCGGTGGTGCCCAGCCCCGGGTCGAGGCCCAAAATGATCAGGCGAGCTTCTCCAGCTCCTCGTCGGGGATATTCTCGTTGCCCCAGACGGTCTGGACGTCGTCGTCCTCGTCGAGCGCGTCCATCAGCTTGAGGAGCTGCTGGGCGTCGTCACCGCGAACCTCGACCTCGGTCTGCGGCCTCCAGGCGAGCTTGGTGCTCTCCGCCTCGCCGAGCATCGGCTCGAGCGCTTTTGCAACCTCGTGGAGCGTATCGACGCTGGTCCAGATTCGGTGGCCGGTCTCGTCGGATTCGACGTCCTCCGCGCCCGCCTCGATCGCGGCTTCCAGCACCTTGTCGCCGTCGCCCGCGCTTCCCGGATATTCGATGAGGCCGAGCCGCTCGAATCCGTGGCTGACCGAGCCGGACGCGCCGAGGTTGCCGCCGTTCTTGGAGAAAATGGTGCGGACATTCGTCGCGGTGCGGTTGCGGTTGTCCGTCAGCGCTTCGACGATCAGCGCGACGCCGGCCGGACCGAAGCCCTCGTAGCGGATCTCTTCGTAATTTTCCGCCTCTCCGCCGGTCGCCTTGTCGATCGACCGCTGGATATTGTCCTTGGGCATCGACTGCGCGCGAGCGGCGATGATTGCCGCGCGAAGGCGCGCGTTCGCGTCCGGGTCGGGCAGGCCCATCTTCGCCGCGACGGTGATTTCGCGCGACAGCTTGGAGAACATCGCCGAGCGCTTCTTATCCTGAGCGCCCTTGCGGTACATGATGTTCTTGAACTTGCTATGGCCTGCCATTTGTCCCCGCAAATCTCCCGGTAATCAGCCGTTCTTACTCCAGGCCCAGCGCAGCGCGATAGGTCTCGAGAATCTCGTCCTGCTCGCGGCGGGTATGGGTTTCCATTTTCCGAAGCCGGACGATCATCCGCATGATCTTGGGGTCGTAGCCGGTGGCCTTCGCCTCGGCATAGACGTCGCGAACGTCGTCCGCGATTCCCTTCTTTTCCTCTTCGAGCCGCTCGATCCGCTCAATGAACAGCCGCAGCTGGTCGGCCGCGACGGTGCCGTCCGCCATTTGATACTCCACTCTTTTCAGATTCGTGCTTGCGTCTAGGCGAGGCCGAACGTCCGCTCAAGCCGGTTGAATGGTGGAATCGAGCCGCTATGTCCGGGGCCGGCAAGCGGAAGGATCGAATGAGCGAAACCCTCGCCCCACGTTCACGCAAAGTGAAGATCCTCGCGACCCTCGGGCCGGCCTCGAGCAGCGCGGCGATGGTTCGCAAGTTGATGTTCGCCGGCGCCGACGCCTTCCGGATCAACATGAGCCACGGAACGCACGCACAGAAAGCAAAGCTCGTCGAGGCGATCCGCGCGCTGGAGAAGGAGCTTCACCGACCGACGACGATCCTGTTCGACCTTCAGGGCCCCAAGCTCCGCGTCGGGAAGTTCGAGGGCGGATCGGCCCAGCTCCAAAAGGGGGACCGCTTCGTCCTCGACCGCGACCGCACGGCCGGGACTTCGGAGCGCGTCGAGCTTCCCCACCAGGAACTGTTCGAGGCAATCAAGCCGGGCGACCGGGTGCTGATCGACGACGGCAAGATCCGGCTGAAGGTGCTGGAGGCGGGCGACAGCAGGATCGAGGCGGAAGTCGTCGTTGGCGGGACGATTTCCGACCACAAGGGGGTCAACGTCCCCGACGTTGTCGTTCCGATCCCGGCGTTAACCGACAAGGACAAGAAGGACCTGAAGTTCGCGCTCGAGCAGCGGACGGACTGGATCGCGCTTTCGTTCGTGCAGCGGCCGGAGGACGTCGCCGAGGCGCGTGAGATGATCGGAGAGAAAGCCGCTCTGATGGCGAAGATCGAGAAGCCGGCGGCGATCGACCGGCTGAACGACATCATCGCGCTTTCCGATGGAGTCATGGTCGCTCGCGGCGACTTGGGCGTCGAGCTTCCGCCCTGGGAGGTGCCGCCTGTTCAGAACAAGATCGTTGCCTCCGCCCGCCAGTTCGGAAAGCCGGTGGTGGTCGCGACGCAAATGCTGGAATCGATGATCACGTCACCCTCACCGACCCGCGCGGAGGTCAGCGACGTCGCGACGGCAATCTATGACGGGGCCGACGCGGTGATGCTGTCGGCGGAAAGCGCAACCGGCCAATATCCCTGCGAAGCGGTGCAGATGATGGACCGGATCGCCCGAAGCGTGGAGACCGATCCCGTCTATCCGGCGCGGGTCCATTTCACCGAGACGAAGCTGGAGCCGACAACCGCCGACGCTCTCGCAGCCTCGGCGCGGCAGATCGTCAACACGGTCTCGGCCCGAGCGATGGTCTGCTACACGAGCTCCGGCTCGACGGCCCGGCGCATCGCCCGCGAGCGGCCGGCGGTCCCGGTGCTCGCAATGACCGCCTCGCACCACACGGCGCGCCGCCTTGGCCTGCTGTGGGGAGTCCATGCGGTCAACACGCGTGACGTCGAGAACTTCGAGGAAATGGTGGCGAAAGCGAAGCGCATGGCGCTTCGGCACCAGATCGCCGAGGGCGGCGACCGGCTGGTGCTGATGGCCGGCGTCCCGTTCGGGATTTCCGGATCGACCAACGTCATCCACGTCGTCCGCCTCGTCGGCGACGAGCTGGAGCGCTATCTCAAGAAGGCCTAGCGCGCGAGAAGCGCGGGGATCTCGGCCGGGATTTCGCGTGCAAGGAAGCCGACGGGCCGCACCTTCGCCGACAGCATTTCCCCCGCCTCGCCGTGCAGGAGCACGCCCCACAGCAGAGCCGTGAGCGGCTCGGCACCGCGCGCGAGCAAGGCCCCGACGATCCCCGCGAGCGTGTCGCCGCTACCCGCGACGCCGAGTCCTGGAGCGCCGCCGCGGAAGGTCCAGGCTCGGCCGTCCGGCGCGACGACGTGGCTCACGGCGCCTTTCGCGAGGACGAGGCTGTTGTAGCGCTCCGCGGCCGCGCGGCCAGCGGCGAGGCGGTCCGCGTCGACCTGTTCGCGGCTGCATCCGAGCAGGGTCGCAAGCTCGCGCGCATTGGGAAGAAGGATCGGCCCGTGGTCGAACTCGCGGCACTCGTCCTCCAGCGCCTCCAGCCGATAGAGGAGTCCGACATCGAAGACGACCGGCACACTGCAGCAGAGGAGGTGCGTTGCCAGCTCCTTGCCGAAATCCTCGTCGATGATCCCGGGGCCGGCAACGATCGCATCGGCGGCCTCGATTCCGTCACGCAGCTGGTCGAGAAGCGGCTTGCTACGGTCGACCCCGATCACCCAAAGCTCGGGCACCTGCATCGCGACATGCATCGCCGCGGCAGCGGCAGTCGCCAGCCGGATCTGGCCGACGCCCGCGCGCATCGCGGCGGTCGCGCAGAGGACCGCGGCTCCCGGCGTATTCTCGCTTCCGGCGACGATCAGCAGCTGGCCGTGGAAGTCCTTGTCGGTGTCGGCCTGGGCGGGCAGCGGGAAGTCTCGAAGCGCCGCCCGCGTCAGCTCTGTTTCGATCATCGCGTCCCGGCCATCTGATCCGGCGCATAGGTTTTGGGGGTATGCTCGGCTTCGAGCGGGGCGCCATAGTTCCATAGCGCCAGGGAAGGAGCGCACAGCCCCGCCTCGTCAGGCTCGAAATCATAGGCGCAGATGCCGCAATTGAGGATTTCCGCCTCGCGGTCGATGCGCAGGATCTCGCTCTCGTCCAGCTCTTCCAGGATGTAGCGGAAGCAGAGGACGACGACCTGGTGGCAGACGACCAGCACGCGCTTGTCGGAATAATGAAGGTTGATCGTGTTCAGCGCCGAGCGGAGGCGGAGGATGACATCCGCCCAGCTCTCGCCGCCCGGCGGCCGGTGGTAGAATTTGCCGAGCATCGCCTTGTGCGCCGCTTCGTCCGGGAAGCGTTCGCGGATCCCGAATTCGGTCAGCCGGTCGAAGATCCCGAACTCGCGCTCGCGAAGCCGCTCGTCGATGATCGGGCGCGCTGGGCCGCTCGCGAGCGCTCCTGCCTCGCAGATGATCTTCGCCGTCTGCCGGGTGCGGATGTAGGGCGAGGAAAGGATGACCTCCGGCCGCTCGTCGCGCGGGAGCGACGCGAACCAGTCGCCCGCCGCCTTGGCCTGGGCATGGCCGAGCTCCGACAGAGGAACGTCGACGTCGCGGACGTCGATTCCGATCTCATGATGCCCGGCCTCGTCCGCGATCTCGCGCGCGACATTGCCCTGGCTCTGCCCGTGACGGACCAGCCAGAGCCGTTCCGGCCAGTGCTGCCGTGGTTTCATGGAGCAATGAAAGCACGAGGCGCGGATTCTATCCCGCGCCTCGTTACTGTTATTCGGCGGCGACCGCCGTGGCCTCCTCGGCCTCCCGAAGCTTCTCGTCCATGCGCCGGAAGGTGGCGAGCGCCTGCCCGACGATCTGGTCCATGTTGTAATAGCGATAGGTGGCAAGCCTTCCGACGAAGGTGACGCCGTCCGTCTCGTCCGCGAGAGCCTCGTAGCGCTTGTACAGCGCCTGGTTCTCCGCGCGCGGGATCGGGTAGTAAGGATCGCCCTCGGCCGCCGGATATTCGTAGGTGATCGTCGTCCGCGGGTGCTTCTGGCCGGTGAGGTGCTTGTACTCGCTCACGCGGGTGTAGGGCACGGCCGGGTCGGGATAGTTCACGACCGCGACTTCCTGATGCTGCTCCTCGTCGAGCGTCTGATGGTCGAACTTCAGGCTCCGGTACGGAAGCTTGCCGAAGCGGAAGTCGAAATATTCGTCGATCGGGCCGGTGTAGACGATGTGATCGGCAAGCTCGAAAGCCTGCGGCTTGAGGTCGCGGAAGTCCGTGCCGAGCTGCCGGTCGATCAACGGATGGTCGAGCATCTTTTCGAACATCGCGGTGTA
>DATMHP010000046.1:0-3158 GCA_035554875.1 Sphingomicrobium sp. | reverse complement strand
GGCGAGCTCTCCAGCACTCGATGGCGGATCTCCGGCGGCTGGAGGACAAGATCCCCGGCCTCCATCACGAACGGGTCGCCCTGGTCTTCATAGACCACGCGCACCCAGCCGCTCCGGACGTAGATCATCTGGAAGCGGACCTGGTGGTAATGCACCCAGTCCGAAACGGGCCCGCCATCCGGAATGGAGATATGCGAGGCGATGTAGCGCCCGCCCAGCCGGCTCGGAATAAGGTCGCGATAGAGCATGCCCGCCCTGCCCGCGCCTGAATCGTCGCCGGCGCGGGTCAGCACGAATTCCGGTTTGAACGGGGCCAGGCTTTCCGCCAGCGGCGCGCCCGGCTCACTCGTCAGCCGAACCGTCGCGCCGTCCTTCGTCAGGATGGCGGTGTGCGGCGAATCCGCCGGGTAGATGACGTCGAGCCGAAGCCCGGAGCCGCGAAGCAGTTCGAGCGCAGGAGCGAGCTCGGTGCAGACGAGCTCGATCTCCTTCACTCCCCTCAGCCCTTCTTGGCCGGCTTCTTCGCGGGAGCCTTCTTCGCCGGCGCCTTATCGGCCTTCTTGGCGGCCGCCGCATTGGCGGGCTCGCTCTTCACCGGCTTAGCCGGCTTGGGCTTGTCGCCCTTGGCGGGCGTCAGCTTCGCCTCCGGCTCGTCCGAAGCCTTGGTCTTGATCGGCTTCTTGGACTCGGCCTCTGCGGGCTTGGCCTTCGCCTTCCCCTTCTTCGGCTTCTCGTCGTGGTGGTCGTGGCCGCAGCCCGGCCCATGGACATGGCCTTCCTCGCTCTCGAGATCGGCTTCGAGCTCCGCGCGCGTCGCCGTGCGCTCGGTGATGTCCGCCTTCGAGAAGAGGAAATCGACGACCTTGTCCTCATAGAGCGGCGCGCGCAGCTGCGCCGCCGCGGTCGGTTCCTGCTGGACGTACTGGATGAACCGCTCGCGGTCCTTGCCCTGGTACTGCGAGGCAGCCTGCACGATCAGCCGGCTCATTTCCTGTTCGCTGATGTCGACGCCGTTTGCCGAACCGATTTCCGACAGCAGCAGGCCGAGGCGAACGCGCCGCTCGGCAATCTTGCGATAGTCGTCGGCTTCGCTCTCGATCTCCGCCAGCGCCGCCTTCGGATCGTCCTCGTGGCTCGCCTCGTGGCGGAGCTGCTGCATGATGTTCTCGAACTCCGCATCCACCATCGTCTGCGGCACGTCGAACTTGGCGCGTTCCGCGAGCTGGTCGAGAAGCCGCCGCTTCATGTGCGTGCGGGTCAGGCCGTTGAGCTCCTGACCCTGCTGGTCGCGGAGGATCTGCTTGAGCTGGTCGAGGCTCTCGAGCCCCAGCGACTTGGCAAAATCGTCGTCGGCCTTGGCGTCGGTCGAGACCTTCACCTGCTTCACCGTCACGTCGAAGGTCGCGTCCCGGCCCTTCAGGTCCTCGACCGGATAGTCGTTCGGGAAGGTGACCTTCACTTCGCGCGCATCGCCGGCCTTGGCGTCGACAAGCTGCTCCTCGAAGCCCGGGATCAGCCGGCCCGTGCCGAGCTCGACCGACATGTCTTCGCCTTTGCCGCCCTCGAACGGGGTGCCGCCGACCTTGCCCTCGAAGTCCATGACGACGAGGTCGCCGTTCGCCGCCTTGTGGCTCTTCGGCGCGTCCTTCCAGCTCTTGTTGGACTGGAGCAGCTGGTCGATCTGCTCATCGACCGCCTTCTCGTCGGCTTCGACGGTCAGCCGCTCGAGCTTCAGGCCGCTGATGTCGGGGGCCGGGATTTCCGGAAGCGCCTCGAGGCGGACCGTCACCTCGGCGTCCTTGCCGGGCGCGTATTTCTCGTCGAGCCGGACCTCAGGCTGCATCGCCGGGCGGAGCTTCTTCTCTTCGAGCAGCTTCTGGATGCCGTCCTGGACGGCGCTGCTCAGCGCGTCGTTCTGAAGCTGGTCGCCGTGCATCTTCCGGATGAGGTTCGGCGGCACCTTGCCAGGGCGGAAGCCGGGCATCCGCACTTGCGGGGCGAGCCTCTTCACTTCCTGCTCGACGCGCGCGTCGATGTCCTTTGCCGGAATGGTCAGCATGAAGGCGCGCTTCAGGCCTTCGCTCTCGGTCTCGACGGTCTTGATGGTCACGATCTGAAGTCCTCAATTCTTTCCGGCGCGGCTTCGCGCGATTTTCGTGCTCGGCGGCGATTTCCGTGCTCGCCAGTCTCCCGGACTGGCTGCGCTCGGAAATGGTGCGCGCGGAGGGACTCGAACCCCCACGTCTCTCGACACTGGAACCTAAATCCAGCGCGTCTACCAGTTCCGCCACGCGCGCGCGGACGCCTTTCGAAAGGTGCGCGGGCCTATAGCAAGGATAAGCGGCGGAGCAAGGGATGCGCGCTCATCCGTGCAACCGCTACCGACAGGCAGGCGTTTTCTCCGCGAGGAGAGTTTCGATCCAGCAACAACCGCCAGAAACGCCCCCGCCGCAGGTGCCACCGGAGACTCCAGCGCCTCCGCAGCCCGGCCAGCCGGAGCCGGCCCCGTCCGAAACGCCGCCGGTCGGTCCCGATATCGACGTTCCCCAGCCCGCGCCTGCACCGCCGAGCAATCCGCCGGGCCCGACGCCGGCCCAGCCGACCGGCTGAATTAGAGGCTCGGGCAGGTAATTCCGGCGATTCCGGCGAGGCAGCGGCCGTCGATCGAGGACCGATCCACCGGGATTCCGATCATCGCGGCGATCGTCGGCATGATGTTCGACGTGTCGACCGCCTCCTCGCGCGTCTGCGGGGCCATTCCCGGCCGCCAGAACAGGATCGGCACCCGGCGGTCGTAATCCCACGGGCTACCGTGGGTCGCGACATCGCCTTTCCCCGGCTTGGACAGCAGCGACACGCCCTTCTTCAGCAATACGACGAAATCCCCCGAGCGCTGTGCATCGAACGAGGCGCGGGCACGCTGGATCAAAGTCCATTTGTCGGGAGAGCCAGTCGGAAGCGGTGTCTTCTCGAGCTCGGTCTTGGTGAACACTGCCTCGACCTGCGGATGGGCGCGATAAATGCGGAGCGCTTCGGCCTCCGCCTTGGCGCGCTGCGCCTGCGTCAGCTTCGGATCGAGATAGACGTCCCCGCCGATGCCGCCGGCGAGCACCGGGCCGTCGATCCCGAGCGTCGTGGCAATCTGGGTCCCGACCGTC
>DATMHP010000045.1:0-1500 GCA_035554875.1 Sphingomicrobium sp. | reverse complement strand
CTCAGGCGGCCTTCGCCTGGCCGTTCAGCACCTGGCCGATGCCGCCCGCCGCTTCGATTCGATCGGCGAGCGTGCCGCGCGGCAGCTCTTCCTCGAACGCCCAGGCAAGCACTGCTTCGAGCTGCTTGATGGTCGCGTCGTCGCACATGCCGGCGAAGGCGAGCTTGACCACCGGCTTCATCGGCGAGCGCAGCTGGATCTTGAGGCCTTGGGCCTCGACCAGGCGGAGATATTCTTCCGGCGCTTCCTCGGCGTCGAGCGCGAAATCATAGGCCGCGCTGAGCCCCTCGTGCAGGGCGGCGGTGGCCCGCAGGCGCGCCATCCGGGCTTCGTCGGCCTTGCCGCGGACTTCGGTCAGTTTGTTCTGCAACGATCCCTCCACTGCTGGGACTGGCTGGTGTTTCGCTTGCGCAACCGGCTCTTTTATCACCGGCTCCTCGGCTTCCGGTTCCTCGGAAATCGGCTCTTCCGGTTCTTCGACGACCGGCTCTTCGGCCTCGTTCATGGGCTCGAATTCTTCCGCCGGGCTGAATTCCTCGACCGGCGCTTCGTCCGCCTCGGGCGGATCGGTGTGGTCAATGACCGGCTCGACCTTGACCGGCTGGCTTCCGTAGAAGCCGGTCAGGCCGGCAAGGCTGTCGAGCAGCTTGGAAAATCCGGGCGCCGCCTTGTGGGCCGCGGCCGCAACCGGCTCGGCTTCCGCCTCTTCTTCGAAGCCTTCGAGCTCGTCTTCGACGGCCGCGGCGGGCTCGTCGTCCACGTCTTCGACCGGCTCCTCGAGCTCTTCGATCGGTTGCTCAAGCTCTTCCGCAACGGGCTCTTCGATGTCCTCGGCAAGCTCGGCGGGGTCGATTTCGTCAGGCTCGACTTCCGGCTCCGGCGCCCTGGCTTTCCTGGCGGTCTTGGGTTCGGCAACGCCGCCCTCGACGCTGACCAGGGCATAGACATAATCGACCCACGCCCCGCCCGCGCTCAGTGGCAGCAAGGTGATCGAGCAGCGGACCTTCCCGTGCAGGCCCTCATATTCGTCTTCGAACGCGAGGAAATCGCGCGAGATGGCGACGATCGGCAGCTTCTTGGCGATGCACGACAGCACCGACGGATTGGGCGCGTCGATGATCCGCTCGGGCCAGGCTTCGTCGCGAAGCGCTTCGCCGAGGTGGCGGATTTCGGCGTCGTGGCCGCCGCTGATCAACTCCATCAGCACCGAATTGGGTCCGGCGTCGGACAGCTCGAGCGGGTCGAGGTCGTGAAGCGGCGGGAATTCCTTGTCGCCGCGCACCGACAGCCAATAATTGAGCACGCTCGCGTGGCGCCGCCGCTCGGTCGCCGACAGCTTCTTGAAGGCGGTCAGCAGCGATTCCGCTGCCGGCTGCTCGCCTGCTTTCATGCCTGATGCTGGCGCACCCATGTCCGACTCCGCTTGCCGTGCCCGCGGGGACTTTGCGCTGCTGGTGCTTAGAAAGGGTTAAGACGGAGGTCGCCTTTCGCGAGCCAGAC
>DATMHP010000044.1:0-14884 GCA_035554875.1 Sphingomicrobium sp. | reverse complement strand
CCGCTTCTTCACCTTGCGGTCGCGATAGGCGTACTGGCCGGCCTTCTCGACGGCCTGGCGGGCGACCCGGATCGTGTTCTTGCGGCGGCCGTAATAGCCCTTCGCCTGCTCCAGGATCCTCTTGTGCTTGGCGCGCGTGGTTACGCCGCGTTTGATGCGTGGCATTGATTGCGCTCCTTACTTGAGGCCGTACGGAGCCCAGAGCTTCACGCGCGCCGTATCGGCGTCGGCGAGGATCTCTGTGCCGCGGTTCTGGCGGATGTACTTGGCGTTGTGGCTGATCAGCCGGTGGCGCTTTCCGGCGACCCCATGCTTCACCTTGCCGGTGGCGGTGAGCTTGAAGCGCTTCTTGACGCCGCTCTTCGTCTTGAGCTTGGGCATTTTCGTCTCCTGACGTTGTTGAACCGCCACGGCAGCCCTTTACCGGCCGGGCCGTTCGTCGTTGTTCCAGTGGTCTGGAAAGGCCGCGCCTATAGTGGAGGGCGCCGCCGGAGGCAACCTACCAGGGAATCTCCGACCCGTCGTGGCTGAAGAAGCCGCCGGAGTCGGCCGGCGTGAGGTCGTCGATCACCTTGCGCATGCCGGACACGCTGTCCTCCGGTGAGAGCGGAGCGGAGGAGCCGCCCATGCGCGTCTGCACCCAGCCCGGGTGGAGGACGGCGCACGTCGTCCCGTCGCGATTGTCGATGGCGAGGCTGCGCCAAGCCATGTTCAGCGCCGATTTCGACGACCGATAGGCGATATAGCCGCCCGAATTATTGTCTTCGATGCTGCCCATCCGGGTGCTGATGGCGATGAGCTTGCCTTCGGAGCGCGCAATCAGCGGAAGCACCGACTGGGCGAGCAGGTAAGGCGCGACGGTGTTGACCGCGAACGTGTCCAGCCACTCCTCGCCTTCCTGCCCGTTCTCCGGCGATTTCGGGCCGTAGGTGCCGGCATTGGCGACCAGCAGGTCGAGCGAATCGAGCCGCTCTCCGAATCCTGCGACCGCGTCGAGATCGCGCATGTCGAGCCGCTCCACGCGGACGCCGAGCGCGTCGAGGCCTGGGCTAGACTCGCGGACGGTTGCGACGACGTCCCAGCCGTCGGCGGAATATTGGCGCGCGAACTCGAGGCCGATGCCCCTGTTCGCGCCGGTGATCAGGACTGTCGGCATATTCGCGTAACGTCTCCGCGGCGAAAAGGCTCAGGCCGCCGCGACATCGAGCTCGCCCGCGGCCGTCGGGTGCAGCAGGTCGAGCGACTTGGCGCTGCCGTCGAGCCAGCTTTTCCATTGGTCGGGCCGGAGCAAAGCGATCTGGCGGTTGTGATAGGCCGCGACGTCCGGCCCCGGCGGTGCGGTCAGAAGGGTGAAGGCCTCGCCCACATCGGTATTCTGCCGGAGCAGCCCCGCGATCGCGAACTCCTGTCCGGCGGCGGGGCGGAACAGCCAGCAGGCCTTGCGCTTCTGCTTCGGATCCTCGGGCTTCGTATATTCGTAGAAGCCGTCGAGGGGGACGAGGCACCGGTCCTTGGGGAATTCGCGGCCGTCTGAGCGCATGTTGAAGACCGGCTTTCCGTTGGGGCTCGGCCAGGACCAGCGGCGGACGACCAGCTCGGCGTGATCGGCGTTCCACCGGACCACCGGCGCGCGGTCGGTGATGCGGATGTCCGTCGGCTGGATGTTGGGCACGCCTTCGGGGAAGGTCAGCGGGATCTGGACGCCTTGGAACAATCGGCGGATCGCGTCGGGGTTCTTCTCGATCCGGTAGAGATTGCACATCAGTCGAAGAGGCTGGAGACGCTCGCTTCGTCCGAGATGCGCCGGATCGCCTCGGCGAGCAGCGGCGCCACGGTGAGACGCCGGACCTTTCCGCCTTCCTCGTCCGACCCGCCGCTCCAGATCGAATCGGTGACGACCAGCTCCTTGAGCTCGGAAGAGGCGACTCGGGCGACCGCACCGCCCGACAGCACGCCGTGGGTGCAATAGGCATAGACGTCGGTCGCGCCCTGCTGGCGGAGCGCCGCGGCGGCATTGCAGAGCGTCCCCGCCGAATCGACGATGTCGTCAATAAGGATGCAGGTGCGGCCGTCGACGTCGCCGATGATGTTCATCACCTCCGATTCGCCGGCGCGTTCGCGCCGCTTGTCGACGATGGCGAGAGGCGCGTTGTTGAGCCGCTTGGCGAGGCTTCGCGCACGGACCACGCCGCCGACGTCGGGCGACACCATTGTCAGCTTCTCGGTCGAAAAGCGGGCGCGGATGTCTGCCGCGATGACCGGCGAGGCGAAGAGGTTATCGGTCGGGATGTCGAAGAAGCCCTGGATCTGTCCGGCGTGCAAATCCATCGTCAGAACGCGGCTGGCGCCGGCGACGGTGATCAGGTTCGCGACGAGCTTGGCCGAGATCGGCGTGCGCGGCCCGGGCTTACGGTCCTGCCGGGCATAGCCGAAATAGGGGATGACGGCGGTGATCCGCTTGGCTGACGCGCGGCGAAGCGCGTCGATGCAGATCAAGAGCTCCATCAGATTGTCGTTCGCCGGATAGCTGGTCGACTGGATGACGAAGACATCCTCGCCGCGGACATTCTCGTTGATCTCGACGAAGACCTCCTCGTCGGCGAAGCGGCGGACGCTCGCCTCGGTGAGCGGCATCTCGAGATAATCGGCAATCGAGCGGGCCAGCGGCGGGTTGCTGTTCCCGGCGAGCAATTTCATGGCGCGTGTTCCCCAGCGGCGGTGCGGCTGCCTTAGACAGTGCAGGCGTTCGCCGTAAAGCCTTGGTTGCCGATTGCCGCCCGCGCGTTAAAGGCGCGCTATGACAGACCGCCTCATCATCGCGCTCGCGCAGATGAACCAGCGCGTCGGCGATCTCGAAGCCAACGCCACGGCGATGCTCGACATCCGGCGCAAGGCCGCCGGCGCGGACCTGGTCCTGTATCCGGAGCTGCAGCTGACCGGCTATCCGCCCGAGGATTTGGTGCTGAAGCCCGAGTTCGTCCGGCGGACGATGGAAGCGGCCGAGCGGCTGGTCGATGCGACCACGGAGCCCGGCCCGGCGATGCTGTTCGGGACCGTGATCGCGGAGGACGGCGCGACCTATAATGCGATGGTGCTTGCCAATGAGGGCAAGGTCCTCGGCCGGACGCTGAAGCACGAGCTTCCGAACTACGGCACCTTCGACGAGAAGCGCATCTTCACCGCCGGGCCGCTGCCCAGCCCGTTGGAATACAAGGACGTGAAGATCGGAATTCCGATCTGCGAGGACATCTGGTGGGACGTGGCCTGCGCCAATCTCGCCAGCGAAGGCGCGGAGCTGCTGCTGGTCCCCAATGGGAGCCCTTACGAGCTCGACAAGGACGAGATCCGGCAGAAGATGGTCCGCGCCCGGACCGTCGGGACCGGCCTGCCGCTGGCCTATCTCAACCGCGTCGGCGGGCAGGACGAGCTGGTGTTCGACGGCTCCTCCTTCGTCGTCCATCCCGACGGCGAGCTGATCGTGCAGATGGCGGACTGGGAGGAGACGCTGCTCCTCACCGACTGGCGGCGCGAAGCCGACGGCTGGCGCTGCGCGACGCGCGAGCGGCACGATCTCGATGGTTATCCCGAGGACATCTACCATGCGATGATGCTGGGCCTGCGCGACTACGTGCAGCGCAACGGCTTTCCCGGCGTGATCCTGGGCCTCTCGGGCGGGATCGACAGCGCGCTTTCGGCTGCGGTTGCGGTCGATGCGCTGGGGGCCGACAGAGTCTGGGGGGTGATGATGCCCTCCAAATATACGAGCGAGGAGAGCCTCGAGGACGCGCGCCAGTGTGCCGAGCTGCTCGGCTGCCGCCATGACGTCATCCCGATTATTCCGGCAGTTCAGGCGTTTAGCGAAATGATGCCGGACCTTCAGGGCGTGGCGGCGGAGAATATCCAGGCGCGGCTTCGGATGGTGACCCTGATGGCGCTGTCCAATGCCGACGGGCAGATGCTGCTCACGACCGGCAACAAGAGCGAGATGAGCGTCGGCTACGCAACGCTCTACGGCGACATGGCCGGCGGCTTCTCGGTGCTGAAGGACGCCTACAAGACGACCGTGTTCGCTCTGTCGCGCTGGCGCAACCGCAACAAGCCGCGCGGGGGACTCGGACCGGATGGCCCAGTGATGCCCGAGCGGGTGATCACCAAGCCACCGACGGCGGAGCTCAGTCCCGGACAGAAGGACGAGGACAGCCTGCCGCCTTACTCGGTCCTCGACCCGATCCTCGAAGGGCTGGTCGACAAGGAGATGTCGGTGAAGGAGGTCACGCTGGCGACGGGGGCCGACCTGGCGCTGGTGACCTCCATCGAGCGGATGGTGCTCCGCGCAGAGTATAAGCGCCGGCAGGCGCCTCCGGGAGTGAAGATCGGAGCGCGCAACTTCGGCCGCGATCGCCGCTATCCGATCAGCAATTTCTTTCACACGGGCCAATAGCCGCTACAGTGCCGCCTCCGTCGGGGGGCGCGAAGACATGTTCCGGACCGTTCGACACTGGTGGGGAAGCGGCCGCGGCAAGGTAACCGCGCGATTGTTCGTCTTCGAATTTGCCGTTGTCGTGGTCGGCGTTCTGACCGCCCAAGCCCTCGCAAACTGGGTCGCTGACCGCACCGAACAGCGGGCGGTCAGCGAGGAGGACAATCGCGTGCGTTACGAGATTGGCCGTGCGCGGCAGGTCGCGCGTGTTTGGTCGGCGGCCGTCCCCTGCCTGAGAGAAAGGGTCGAATATATCGCCCGTCAGGCATCGTCCAGCAGTCCGCCCAACCCGGACGAGCTGCGGGTGCCGCGCTTCATCGGTTATACGGTCGAGCCGTTCTCACCCGACATGAATCGCGAATTCCACGACCGGCTCGGCAATGAGCGCGTCGACAATTATGCCGTGGTGTCGAGCGCAAGCGACATGATGGTCAACAGCTATCGCGACGTGCGCGGTGACTGGGATCGCTTTGGCCTGCTCGACCCTGCGCTCGGGCCGCCCTCTGCGGCGGATCGGGCGACCGTACGCGATGTTGCAGTCCAACTGCGCTCGAAGCTGGACCTTATTCGATCGTCTGCGGAAATGATCGAACGTACGGCGGCTCGTCTCGAAATTCCGCCACTGATATCGGGTGCGGATTTCGGCGCAGTGGTGCCGGTGCGGAACTGCAGCGAGATCTGGAGCAACGGAAGGATCTGGCGTGAGGGCGAGCGCTAGTCACGCAGTGCGCGAGCGATTAGTCGGCCTCCAATGACGATCGTCACCCGCTTTGCGCCGTCGCCGACGGGCCGCCTTCACGTCGGCAATATCCGGACGGCACTTCACAACTATCTGTTTGCGCTGAAGGAAGGTGGGCGGTTCCTCCTGCGCGTCGACGATACCGACCGCGAGCGCTCCACTGCCGAGTTCGACCAGGCGATCCGCGACGATCTCGACTGGCTGGGGCTGAAGCCGGATTCGATAGTGCGCCAGTCGGAGCGCTTCGCCCTCTACGAACGCGAATTCGAGCGGTTGAAGGCGGCCGGACGCGTCTATGCCTGCTACGAAACTCCGGAGGAGCTGGAGCTTCGCCGCAAGGTGCTGCTCGGGCGCGGTCTTCCGCCGGTCTACGAGCGCAGGCCCGCCGACGCCCCGGTGCCAGAGGGCCGCGCGCCGCATTGGCGCTTTCGCCTCGACCACGATTCACCCATCGAATGGACCGACCTCATCCGCGGCCCGCAGAAGTTCGATCCGAAGCTGCTGAGCGATCCGGTAGTCCAGCGCGAGGACGGAAGCTGGCTCTACCTTCTGCCGAGCGTCATCGACGACATCGACCTCGGCATCACGCACGTCGTTCGAGGGGAGGATCATGTCTCGAACAGCGCGGCGCAGATTCAGATGTTCGAGGCGCTCGGGAGCGAACCGCCTCACTTCGCGCACGAGGCGCTGCTCGTCGCCGCCGAAGGGAAATTGTCGAAGCGGCTGGGCTCTTACGGGACGGAGCATGTGCGTGAGGAGGGCGTCGAGTCCATAGCGCTGCTAGCGGTCCTGGCGCGGATCGGCACGTCTCTTCCGGTCGAGCCTGCCGCCGCTCTGAACGAGCTGGCGGAGACCTTCGATTTTTCCACCTTCGGGCGAGCGCCCGCCCATTTCGACCCGCATGAGGTCGAGTTGGTCAACGCGCGGCTCATCCACACGCTCGATTTCGACGCTGTTCGCGACCGTCTCCCTGCTTCGGCGAGCGAGGAGGACTGGCGGCTGATCCGGCCAAACCTCGAGCGGGTCGGCGAATTCGCCGATTGGCTTGCCGTGCTCCATGGGGAGATCGAGCCACCCGACCTCAATCATGAGGAACGGTCGGTGGTGCGCGAGGCCGTGCCCATCGCAGCGGGGATCGACTGGTCGGACGAGCCCTGGAAGCAGCTCACCGCTGCGGTGAAGGAGGCGACCGGCCAGAAGGGACGGGCGCTGTTCCACCCTCTGCGATTCGCGATCACCGGGCGTGACAGCGGCCCCGAAATGGCCGGTCTCATTGAAGCAATCGGCAAGGAGCGCGTGGTCCGCCGCCTCGAAGCCGCAGCCAAGCGTTAACTCCTGTCGCAATCGAAACGATTTTGCTTTGTGACAATTAAGTAATGTTGTAACATTGCTCGGACTCGCGTTGAGAAGGAGTCGAGCGATGACGACCTATGCTCCAGTTGCTCCCTATGCCGATCGCAGCCGCCACTCGCGCGCCCTTGTCCTGATCGTCGCCGGCCACGCCGCGCTCATTGCCGCGGTGATGATGGCGAAAATGGATGCGGTGAGGCCGTTCATCCCGACGATCACGAAGATCGACCTCATCGACGAGACGAAGCCGCCGCCGGAGAATCCGCCTCCGCCGCAGCCGCGGCAGACGCAGCAGCGGATCGACCAGCCGATCCAGGTGGTGCAGATCCCGCAGCCGATCTCCGACGCCAGTCCGATCCAGCTGCCGCCGATCCTCAATCCCGGCCCGGTGATCGATCCCAGGCCGGCCCAGGTCAATCCGCCGGCCGATCCGGTGCGGGTCGGGCCGCGCTTCGCGACGCCGGAATATGACGTCAAGCCGCCCTATCCGCAGAGCAAGCTCCGCTCCCAGGAGGAAGCAGTGCTGCAGCTCAGGCTGACGATCGATGCGCGCGGGCGAGTGACCGCGGTCGATCCGGTCGGCACGGCGGATCCCGTCTTCCTCGCCGCCGCCCGAAAGCACATCCTCACGCACTGGCGGTACCGCGCAGCGACCGAGGACGGGCGCTCAGTCACCAGCTCGACGGTGATTACGCTGCGATTCCAATTGGACGACTGACTGGCGAGACCGGGACCAAGCGCTTATCTTGCGCTCATGTCCTGGTTTCCCCGTCCTGTGGGTCCCCGCGCCGCGCTCAGCGATCTTGCCGCTTTCATGCGGCAGCGCAGCCGTGAGCAGGTGATCGGCGCCGCGCTGGCATTTCTCGTCACGACCATCATCGTCATCGAGTTCTTCGTCGATGCGAAGATCGGAACGGCTCCGCCGCCGCAGGTCGTCGAGGTGGAGCTCTACGCGCCCAACCGAACCGACGCGGAAATCATCGCCGACCAGAAGAAGGACCAGGCGAAGCGGCACGCCTACCAGGCCGAGAAGCAGCGGCAATTCCAGGAACTCGAGAAAAAGCTCGGGATGAAGTGAGCGGCGACGCGCGCTTCATGGCCGAGACAGTGGCGCTTGGCGAAGCCGCGCGCGGCTCGACCGCACCCAATCCCAACGTCGGCTGCATCGTCGTTTCCACCGAGGGGAAGATCGTCGGCAGGAGCGCAACCGCGGCCGGCGGGCGGCCTCACGCCGAGGCGGTGGCCCTGAAGCAGGCAGGAAAGCGGGCGAAGGGCGCGAACGTCTATGTCACGCTCGAACCTTGTGCTCATGAGAGCGACCGTGGACCGGCCTGCTCCGACCTTCTGATCGAGGCCGGGCCCGCGAAGGTGGTGATTGCGCTCAAGGACCCCGATCCGCGCACCGCCGGCAAGGGAATTCAGCGCCTTCGCAATGCGGGAATCGAGGTGAAGCTCGGCACCGGGCGCAAGGCGGCTGTCGATTCGCTCGCGGGCTATCTCACCCGCCTGAAGCTGGGACGGCCCCGGATCACGCTGAAGCTGGCGCTGTCGATCGACGGCAAGATCGCGCTGCCATCGGGCGAATCGCAGTGGATCACGGGCGAGGATGCGCGCCGCCACGTTCATCTCGAACGCGCGCATTCCGACATGATCCTGGTCGGACGCGGTACTTATATGGCCGACAAGCCGAGGCTGGATGTTCGCCTGCCGGGCTTGGAGGAGCGCTCGCCAAGGCGTGCTTTGCTGACCCATGGTGATGCCGTCGAAGGATGGGAAATGCTTTCTTCTCCGAAGGATGTGCATCGACTTCATGACGTCAACGATCTGCTGGTCGAGGGCGGATCGGCGACCGCGACGGCCTTCCTGGCGGAGGATTTGGTCGACCGGATCCTGATCTATCGCGCCCCGATCATCGTCGGCGAGGGCAAGTCGAGCTTCGGCTATGTCGGGCTCGACGCCATCGCCGACGCCCACGGCCGCTGGCGCCCGGCCGGAGAGGAGAAGCTCGGCGTCGACCGGCTCGAAGTTTACGAGCGCGTCCGCGAGGGCTAGGCGGCGGCAATGTTCACCGGGATCGTCACCGACGTCGGCACCGTCGCCAAGGCCGAGCAGCGCTCGGACCTCCGGCTGACGATCCGCTGCGGCTATGACATGGCGACCGTCGATCTCGGCGCGTCCATCTGCTGCTCGGGCGTCTGCCTGACCGTCGTCGACAAAGGCGAAGATTGGTTCGCGGTCGATGTTTCGACCGAGACGCTGTCGCGGACCGCGAACAACCTCTGGAAAGAGGGATCGAGGCTCAACCTGGAGCGCTCGCTCCGGGTGGGAGATGAACTCGGCGGCCATTTCGTCACCGGACACGTCGATTGCGTGGGCGAGATCGTCGGAATCTGCCCCGAAGGCGGATCGACCCGGATCGGGATCGCGATTCCTCGGGACTATGCGGCGTTGGTTGCCTCTAAAGGCTCCATCGCTCTCGACGGCGTGTCACTGACCGTCAACGAGGTGCGCGAGGCCGAAGACGGGTCGACTCACCTCTCGGTCAACATCATTCCCCACACGGCGGAGCACACAACCCTCGGCTCGGCTGCTGCCGGCGGACAGCTGAATGTCGAAGTGGACGTCCTCGCCCGCTATATCGACCGAATGATTGCCGCCCGCACACAGTAGGAACACATGTGTTTCTACTTTTCATCACATTGCGATGTGATTATGGGCGCGCTCCATGTCCACGACTCTCATCGAGCGGCTGACCGCGATCATCGACACCGGTGAGGTGAGCCGCGCCGCGCTCGCCCGTGCCGCCGGGCTTCACCCCAATAGCCTTCGCAAGCTCGGCGCTCCCGACTGGAACCCGACCGCCGACACGCTGAAACGGCTGGAGAAGCTGATCCAGCGCGGAACGACCGAAGCCCTGGTCGGGCCGGAAACCATCATCGACGAGGCCCGCAACGGGCGGATGTTCATCCTGGTCGATGACGACGATCGCGAGAATGAGGGCGATCTGGTGATCCCGGCGCAAATGGCGACGCCGGACTCGATCAACTTCATGGCGCGGCACGGACGCGGGCTGATTTGCCTGGCGCTGACCAAGGATCGGGCCGACCAGCTCGGGCTCGAGCCGATGACCCGCACCAACCGAAGCCGCAACGAGACCGCATTCACCGTCTCGATCGAGGCAAAAGAGGGGATTTCGACCGGAATCAGCGCCGCCGACCGCGCGCGCACCGTCTCGGTCGCGATCGACGCCGCCAACGGGCCGGACGCCATCGTCTCGCCGGGCCATGTCTTCCCGCTCGTCGCCCGGCCGGGCGGAGTCCTCGTCCGTGCCGGCCATACCGAGGCTGCGGTTGACGTCGCCCGTCTCGCAGGCCTCAATCCGAGCGCGGTCATCTGCGAGATCATGCGCGATGACGGCACGATGGCGCGGCTCGACGACCTTATGGACTTCGCGCGCAGCCACGGTCTCAAGATCGGCACGATCCGCGATCTCATCGCCTATCGCCTCAAGAAAGATCACCTCGTCGAGCGCACCGCTGCCACTTTGTTTAAGGCCAGGAGCGGCGCCGAATGGGAAGCGCAGGTGTTCCGCGACAAAGCGAGCGGAGAGGAGCAGCTGGCTCTGGTCCACGGCACGCTCGACACCGACGAGCCGGTGCTGGTGCGTATGCACAGCCTCGACCTCTTCGCCGATGTGCTCGGTGAGCAGGGGCCCCGGTCGGGCGTCCTCCAGGGCGCGATGCGGACGATCGAGAACGAAGGTTCCGGCGTGGTCGTCGCACTCCACGCCGCCGCCCCGGGCTCGCTGTCACGCTCGATCGACCTTCGCGCAGGCAAGCCCGTCGAAGGTGGCGATGCGGTGCGCGGATACGGCATCGGCGCGCAGATCCTCGCGGCGCTCGGGATTCACGACATGATCCTGTTGTCGAACACGCGCCATTCGCCGGTCGGGCTCGCCGGTTATGGCCTCGCCATTGTTGACGAGCGCCCGATCAGCCTGGCGGATTGACGTCATGTCCACCATCCTCCTCGCCGAAGCGCGCTTCTACCCACATCTCAGCGACATGCTTCTCGAAGGCGCCCGGACGGCCATCGAGGCGGCGGGGCACAAGCATGAGACGATTAGCGTGCCGGGAGCGCTCGAGCTTCCCGCGGCAATCAATCTCACTGCGAAGAGCGGGCGCTTCTGCGCCTTCGTTGCGCTGGGCGTCGTCATCCGCGGCGAGACCTATCATTTCGAGATCGTCGCCGAGGAAAGCGCCCGAGCACTGATGGAGCTGACCCTTCAGGGGTTCGCCATCGGCAACGGAATCCTCACCGTCGAGAATGAAGCGCAGGCGATCGAGCGCGCCGATCCGAAGCAGGGCGACAAGGGCGGGCACGCAGCCCGCGCCGCCCTCGCCCTCTATGATCTTCGCGAGAAATACGGGGCCTAGGCGGCCTCGGCTTCGTCCATTGTTGGATAATCGACGTAGCCGCTGGCGCCGCCGCTGTAGAACGTCTCGAGATCGCCAGGCGCCAGGGGCGCTCCGGCGCGAAGCCGCTCGACGAGGTCCGGATTGGAAATGAACGGACGCCCGAAGCTGATCGCGTCGGCTATACCTTCCGCCATCCGGGCGCGGGCGCTCGGCCCGTCATAGTCGCTGTTGAGCGCGATCTTGCCTGAATAGTGCGGCCGCATCGCCGGGCTGACCGGCTCGGTCGGCACCGCACCGGCAGAGGTCGGCTGGTGCGCCTCGCGAAGCTCGATCCACGGCACCCGCAGCTCTTCGAGCCGCCGCGCCAGCGCCGTGAACAGCGGGATCGGGTCGGAATCCTCCACGCCCTGCGAATAGATGTTGGGCGAGAAGCGGATTCCCACGCGCTCCATGCCGATGGCGCCGCCGACCGCTTCGAGCACTTCCGTCGCGAACCGGAGCCGGTTCTCGATCGAACCGCCATAGTCGTCCGTCCGGAAGTTCGAGCTGTCGCGAAGGAATTGATCGACGAGATAGCCGTTGGCCCCGTGGACCTGGATGCCGTCGAACCCCGCGGTAATCGCATTCTTCGCCGCCGCCGCATAATCGCCGACGATCCGCTTGATGTCTTCCGTGGTCGCCTCGCGCGCCTCGACGTACGGCTTCTTGCCTTCGTAGGTATGCGCATAATCCGGAGCGGTCGTGGCCGAAGCGGAGACGGGCTGTCCGCCGCCAAGGTCAGGGTGAACAAGGCGCCCCATGTGCCAGAGCTGGGCGACGATCTTGCCGCCGGCCTTATGGACGGCGTCGGTGACGAGCTTCCAGCCTTCGACCTGCTCCTCGTTCCAAAGGCCGGGCGCATCGGGCCAGCCGAGTCCTTCGCGGCTGATCCCGGTGGCTTCGGTGATGATCAAACCGGCGCAGGCCCGCTGAGCATAATATTCGGCCATCAATGCGTTCGGGACGGCGTCGCGATTGGATCGGGCGCGGGTCAGGGGCGCCATGACGATCCGGTTGCACAAAGTGAAGGCGCCGAATTCGACCGGCTGAAACAGCGAAGGCATCCGTTTCTCCACGAACTGTTGTTTCGGGGGGAAATAATGGGCGGCCAATCGCAATCAAACGCGATTCCATCGGGAAGCCCATAAGCTGACTTTATAGCCTGCTTCATATTCGGGGGCTTTCGTAGCTGCGTTCAACCCCCTAATCGCGTCGGGTGAACCGCGCCCACACCCATCCGCACCCGCTCGCCTTTCCGGCCTTGCTGCTCGGCAATGTCGCGCTTGCGTTCGGGCCGTGGCTGGTCCGGCTTGCGGACACCGGTGCGGTAGCAACGGGGTTCTGGCGGCTGGCGCTGGCGCTGCCATTCCTGTGGTTCCTCGCCCGGGCATCGGGCCAGAATCCGCACTGGCCGAAGCGGGCCCTGGTTATCATCCTCCTGTTCGCCGCGATCTTCTACTCGCTAGACCTCGCCGCCTGGAACGCCGGCATCCGGATGACCAAGCTCGGCAACGCGACCCTGTTCGGCAACAGCGGCAGTTTCGTGTTTGCAATCTACGGGCTGGTGCTCGCAGCGCGGCTGCCGTCGGCAAGGCAGGCGGGAGCGCTGGCGCTGGCCGTCTTCGGAGCGGTCCTGCTGATGAGCAGCAGCTATGAACTCAGTCCCAAGAATCTCGGCGGGGACCTGCTGACCCTGTTCGCCGGCTTCCTCTACGGCGGCTATCTGATCTTGGTGGAGCGCGCGCGGACGCGGCTCAAGCCGCTGCCGCTGCTGCTGCTCGTGACCGCCTTCTCCACCCCGATCCTGCTGGCAATCAGCATCGGCTTCGGAGAGACAATCTGGCCGCACGACTGGACTCCGCTCATCGTTTTCGCACTGTCCAGCCAGGTCGTCGGCCAAGGCCTGCTCGTCTATTCGATCGGTGTCTTCCCGCCGCTCGTCGTCGGCCTTGCCCTCCTCACCCAGCCCGCAATTTCGGCCGCGATCGGCTGGCTCGCTTATGGCGAGACGTTGTCCGCGGCCGATTGGGTCGGCGCGGTCGCGATCGCCGCGGCTCTTGTCTTCGTCCGGCTTCCGGAGCGGGGCTTGCGCCGCGCGGCCGAGCAGCCCAGTTGAGGCCGCGATGGCCGACCCGAGTCCTCTCGAGCAGATCCGCGACCGCCTCGCACTGGCCGTAGGCGAGAATGCCGTGTTCGACGGATGGACAGCGAAAGCGGTTGAATCCGCCGCCGCCCAGCTTGGCATCGACCCTGCGCAGGCCCGAGTAGCCTTCCCGAAGCGCAAGGCAGCGATGGTCGACGCTTACATCCAGGGCGTCGATCGCGAGATGGAGAAGCGCCTCCCGCCCGCAAGCCTCCAAGCCATGAAGATCCGGGAGCGGATCCGTGCCCTGGTCTGGACCCGTCTCGAAATCATGGGTGGCGCGCGCGAGGCGGTGCGAAGCGCATTGTCGATCCTGGCGATGCCGCAGAACGTGCCGCTCGCCACCCGCATCGGCTGGCACTCCGCCGACCTGATGTGGCGGCTGGCAGGCGATACGAGCACCGACTTCAACCATTATACGAAGCGGATGACCCTCGGTGCCGTCTACGGCTCGACGCTGATCGCCTGGCTCGACGATTCCAGCGAGGCGTGGAGCGACACCGCCGCGTTCCTCGACCGGCGCATCGACAATGTGATGCAGTTCGAGAAGTGGAAGGCGCAGTGGCGTGCGCAGGAACATTTCAGCGTCAGCCGCTTCCTCGGGCGGCTTCGCTACCCGCCGCGCTAGGCACGTCGCCACCCCGGCGGCGTTATTGATAATCAGTTGCAACTAGGCTAGGCGCGCAGCCTATGATCATGTCGGTTGTGACCCGCGCCGCGCGGATGTGGCTCGCCTTTTTCGCGACTGCGCTGTTCGCATTTTCGATGCCTGCATCCGCCCAGGAGAATGGCGCCGCAACGGCGTGGAGGCTGCTCGACTATGTGTCGGTCGATTATGCGGGCGCGGTCTCCGGCGGAAAGGTGATCAGCGCCTCGGAATATGCCGAGATGCAGGAGTTCGGCGCGTCGATCGACGAGCGGCTCAAGGCGCTTCCGCCCAAGCCGGAGAAGACGAAGCTTCTGGCCGCGAGCGCGAACCTGCGCTCGGCAATCGCCCAGAAGCAATCGCCGGACGACGTCGCCAACATCGCCCGCGGGCTCGGCAAGGCGCTTCTCGACGCCTATCCGGTACCGCTCGGTCCGCGAAAAGCTCCGGACCTCAAGCTCGGTGCCAAGCTCTACGCCGAGACCTGCGCCGCCTGTCACGGAATGACGGGTCACGCAGACACGGCGATGGCGAAGCAGCTCGACCCGCACCCGGTCGCCTTCGCCGACCACGAGCGCGCGGCCGAGCGGAGCCCGTTCGCGCTCTATCAGGTCATTGACCAGGGCCTCGAAGGCACCGCGATGGCGAGCTTCTCCAACCTGCCGCCCGAAGAAAAATGGGCGCTCGCTTTTTACGTCGGCCATTTTGCTTACCCGGAGGAGCTGCAGGCGCAGGGCAAGCAAATCTGGGAATCCGACGCGCAGCTTCGCTCCCGGATTTCGAATCTCGACGCGTTGAGCGGGCTTTCCGAGAAGGCGCTCGGTCAGCAGATCGGCGCGCAGAAAGCGGCAGCGGTTCTCGCATATTTGCGCACCCATCCCGACGCCGTGACATCGACCGGAGCCTCGGCCCTCACCATCGCTCGCCAGAAGCTGCAGCAGAGCCTCGCGGCTTACGAAGCCGGTGATCGGGACAAGGCCAAGGACCTCGCGCTTGCCGCTTATCTCGACGGTTTCGAGCCGGTCGAAGGCGTGCTCGGCGCTCGCGACGGGTCGCTGGTGTCGCGGGT
>DATMHP010000043.1:0-6930 GCA_035554875.1 Sphingomicrobium sp. | reverse complement strand
GACACTTTACAAAACACGATGGAATGTCAACTTCGCTTTACAGGCCGCTTCCAGCAGATGTTGAACAGCGCGTCCGCCTGGTCGCGAGACAGGGCCGGCGAATATTTCCGGTGAGGATCGAAAGCGTGGGCGAATTTCTGCGCTCGCTTTGCGCTTAGCGGGTGGCTTTGCAGAAACTCGGCCGCATAGCCGTTGTCCTCGCCTGCCTTTTTCGACAGATCGGAAAAAAGTTCGGCCGCCGGCTTCGGCGAAATGTTCGCGCGGTCGAGCATGCCGATGGCGTCGCTGTCCGCCTCGGCCTCGTTTTCGCGCGTGTAGCTCAGCGAGACGATCTGTTCCGCATTGGCCCCGACATTGCCCGCGAACAGCCGGATCAGCGCTCCGATTCCAAGCTCCCGGAGGAGCGCCTGTGTGACGTGACGGCGCTTCACATGCGCAACTTCGTGCGCGAGAATTCCAGCGAGCGCATCGGGGTCGCTCTCGGTGATCGCCGACTTGAACACGACGATATAGCCGCCGGGCAAAGCGGCGGCATTGAACATCGATACGTCGAGCGCGGCGACCTTGATGCCGTTGGGACCACGGGTCGATCCCGGCGAAACCCTTTCGACGAGCGCTTCGAGAGCTTTCTGGCCCTCCGGGTCGCGGCACCGGATATCGCCGAAGTCGCCGACGATCGCGCTTCCGACATTGCGTTCCCAACTCATCGGGACGTGCGGCGCCAGCAGGGCAGGAGCGAAATAGCCGAACGCGACGACCGAGACGGTCAGCGCACCCCCGGCGACTAGGGCGGGAAGGAGACCGATCCGATCGATCCAGCGGCCGTAGCGGGCGGGCGCGCCGAGCCAGGAATCGACTTCTCCAGCGGCATCCACGGGAACCAGCAGTCTCCAGCCCGAAGCATCGCCGCGGCCCAGTCGCACCGTCTCCGGTCCGCCATCGAGCCGCACGAGCTGCGCCACATCGATGCTGTCGCTCCAGCCATTGTCCTGGGTCAGCGTCAGCCGGCCGTCGACAAAGGCGGCGCTCACGTCGTGCGGAAAGGCGCTGTGGCCGTCATAGAGCTTGGCTGCGAACATCTCAGATCGCGCCGATGTCAAACGCGTCCGCGAAGCCCTCCGCTTCCCTCGGCGCCCGGGTCGTCGATTGCTCCAGCTCGCCGACATCGATGGTGCCGTAGATGTGCAGGTGCCGGATCATGAACGCCCAGTTGCGGTATCCCCAGTAAGTGAGGCCGAAGCCGAGAGTGACGATCGCCAGACCGATATTCCCGAGGATCAGGCCCAACCATTGGAGCGTCGTCGCATCGAACTCGAACTCGACCTCTCCAAGAAAGGTCGCCGCGGCAGCGTTGCGGTAGAAGCCCGCGAACCAGTGAAGGGTCATCAGCGGGATTCCGATGTACATAAGCAGCAGGATGGCGATCAAACCGAGACCAATGCCGATGCCCGGCGTCGCTGTCATCGCGACTCCCAGGCTAGCGGCGAGGATCGCCAGGATCGCGAAGCCGCCAATCGGGACGAGGTAGATCAGCGCCCAGCGCCACTTCAGCCCTTCGGCATCGAGGTGCGCGCGGAACTTCAGCTGGCCGAAGCTCATCGCGTTCCACCGAGAATTCCACAACCGCGTCGTCGCCCACGGGAACATGATGAACAGAGTCATGAAGGTGAGCGCGTAGCGGCCGAGATACTCGCCGCCGAAGTTCCAGCCCGGATCATCGCTTCCGCCACGAATGCCGTGCCACCAGCTTCGCGACAGACGGTAGCGGAGTGCCCGGAAGCGGGCGAAACCCACGAGGTAGAAGATCGCGATTTCAAAAAGGAACAGGACTCCGACCGCTGCGTCCGCCTTCCCGCGTGCGACCAGCGCCGGGAACAGGAACTGGAAGAAGAGGAAGAAGGGCGCGAGCAAGAGGACGACCACAAGGAACCCGAGAAACATCTCCTTGCCCGTGCCGGTCCATTCCAGGCAGTCGTCGATGACGTGCGTTCGCGACCAGAGATAGCGCCGCTGTCGGGCCGAAGCCCAGAAGCGGTAAATCCCCAGCGTGCAGATGATCAGCAGCGCATTCGTCGCCGCGATCGGCAGATACTCACGCCAACTGCCGGTAAACTCGATGCCACGGCGCTCATGCGCCGGCGGCGACGTTACCGCGTCCATATTTCCCCCATTCCCCCGAGCACTCACGAAACTGCAGGCACGAGAATGACTTGGCAAGAGCGGGCCAGCCGGAGTTGAGGCTGCAGCGGTGCATCGCTACATGCCGGGCGCAATGACGAAGATGTTCAAGATTTCGCTTCCGGACGGATCTGTCCGCGAAGTGCCGGAAGGCTCGACGCCCGCGGACATCGCGGCGGCGATCGGGCCGGGTTTGGCCAAGGCCGCGCTTGCCGCCAAGGTGGACGGCGAGCTTCGCGATCTCAACCGGCCGCTGGAAGGCGATTCCAGCCTGGCCCTGGTCACCTCCCGCGACGAGAAAGACGCGCTAGAGCTCGTCCGTCACGACTTCGCGCACATCCTCGCGGAGGCGGTGCAGAACCTCTATCCCGGAACGCAGATCACCTTCGGGCCGGCGACCGATGACGGCTTCTATTACGACTTCGCCCCGACCGCCGAGCATGGCGCCTTCACCGAGGAAGAGCTTCCGCTGATCGAGCAGGAGATGCGGCGCATCATCCGCGAGGACAAGCCGCTGTGCCGCGAAGTCTGGACCCGCGACCAGGTCCGCGATTTCTTCGGCAACCAGGGCGAGGCCTTCAAGGCCGAATGGGTGATGGAGCTGCCCGAGGGCGAGACCATTACCATGTACCGCACGGGCGAGGGCGAGGGCGCGTGGGTCGACCTCTGCCGCGGGCCGCATCTTGCTTCGACCGGCAAGCTCGATCCGAGCGCGTTCAAGCTGACGCGGGTGTCGGGCGCTTATTGGCGTGGCGACCCGAAGAACCCGATGCTCAGCCGCATCTACGGCACCGCCTGGCTGAACAAGAAGCAGCTTGACGCTTACCTCGTCCGGCTCGAGGAAGCGGGTAAGCGCGACCATCGCAAGATCGGACAGGAGATGGACCTGTTCCACCTCCAGGCCGAGGCGCACGGGTCGGTCTTCTGGCACCCCAACGGCTACATCATCTGGCGCGAGCTGGAGGCCTATATGCGCCGCCGGATCGACGCCGCCGGCTACAAAGAGGTGAAGACGCCGCAGCTGATGGACGCGCGCCAGTGGGAGCAGTCCGGCCACTGGGGCAAATATCGCGAGAACATGTTCGTCGTTCCCGACGAGATTCCTTCGACCGACGACGACGCGCCGATCCTGTCGGGCAAGGCCGACCTGATGGCCCTGAAGCCGATGAACTGCCCGGCGCACGTGCTGATCTTCAAGCAGGGCATCACCAGCTATCGCGACCTGCCGCTGCGCATTTACGAGAACGGCTGCTGCCACCGGAATGAGCCGCACGGTGCCCTGCACGGCCTTATGCGCGTTCGTCAGTTCACGCAGGACGACGCCCATATCTTCTGCCGCGAAGACCAGATCATCGACGAGGTGAAGGCTTTCTGCGAGCTGTCCGACCGAGTCCTGAAGGATCTCGGCTTCCCCAATTATGCGGTTAAGCTCGCGCTTCGGCCGGACAAGAGGTTCGGAAGCGATGAGGATTGGGACAAGGCCGAAGCCGAGCTTCGCGACGCGGTCGCTGCCGCGGGCATGGCCAATGAGGAATATGGCTGGGAGGAGCTTCCGGGCGAGGGCGCATTCTACGCGCCCAAGCTGGAATGGCACCTGACCGACGCCATCGGACGGACCTGGCAGGTTGGCACCATCCAGTCGGACCGCGTCCTGCCGGAGCGGCTCGACGCCAGCTATGTCGGCGAGGACGGGCAGAAGCACCGCCCCATCATGCTGCACCGCGCGATCTTCGGATCGTACGAGCGGTTCATCGGAATTCTCACCGAGCATTATGCGGGCAAGTTCCCGCTGTGGCTGGCGCCCGTGCAGGCGGTCGTGGCGACGATCGTGTCGGAGGCCGACGATTATGCCCGCGAGGTCGCGGCCAAACTCGCAGCCCGCGGAATTCGCGTCGAGACCGACCTTCGCAACGAGAAGATCAACTACAAGGTGCGCGAGCACTCGCTCGCCAAGGTTCCGCTGCTCCTCGTCGTCGGCAAGCGCGAGGCGGAGGAAGGGACGGTCGCAATCCGCAGGCTCGGTTCCGACGAGCACCAGAAGATGATGAGCGTCGATGAAGCGGTCGAAGCCATCGCCGCCGAGATCGTCCCGCCGGATTTGCGGGCGGACTGATGCCCCTCGTCCTTCCCGGCAATGAGGTAAGCCTCAACCAGCCGGGGAGCAGGTTCCATCGCCACCATCATCTGAACGGTTATGCGGCCCTGCTGGTTAGCGGCAGCTGCCACGAAGTCGGCGACAGCGGGCGCTTTGATGCCCGCCCGGGCGATGTGCTGGTCCATGACTGGTTTCACGGCCATGCGGACCGCATCGGCGCTCGTGGCGCGCGCTTCATCAACATTCCGCTGAAAGGATCGCTGCACGCCAAGTCGGGCAAGGTGGCGAATCTCGATTCAGTCGTCCGCGCCTTCGAGCGCGATCGTGACGAAGGCGAGGCCATGTTCCATGAGCAATTCAGGCCCGCCGTTTACGGTCCCGCGGATTGGCCGGATTTGCTGGCCGAAGATCTGGCGATGGGAAGCATCCATCGGCTGGACAGTTGGGCGCGCAGCAAGGGCATTCACCCTGCATCGATGAGCCGCGGTTTCCGCCTCGCCTATGGGATCACGCCCAAACGTTTCCGGCTTGAACAGATGGCGACGCGGGCGGCTCGGCGAGTCCTGGCGTCAGCCGAAAGCCTGGCAGGCGTCGCTGCCGATGCCGGGTTTGCGGATCAGGCGCACATGACGCGAATCTTTGTAGAGCTCTTCCGAGTCACTCCCGCAAGGCTGCGGAGCCTTTAGTTAATTCCGTTCAAGAGCCGCACCGGCGAGGGGTGTACCGCCGCCGTCAAGCGCGGGAGGCTATGAATGCATCGGTTCATCGCAGTCGGATTCATAGCAGCCGGGATTTTTTCTGCTCCCGCCGCGGCAACGCCGCCGCCGGTCATGACCATTCCGTTCAGGGCGATTGGAAGCACCGTGCTCCTGCCTGTATCGGTTAATGGCTCCGAGCCGGGCTGGTTCATCCTCGACAGCGGCGGAAACAGCTGCATCATCGCCAAGCCCTTTGCCGGCCGGCTCGGGCTGCATCCGACGACCGGCGGCGACGCCAAGGGAGCGGGCCAAGGAACCGTTCCCTACGATCGCTATCAGGAGAGCGTTCGTTTCAGCGTCGGCGGCCTGCCGCTCGAATGCCCACAACGTCACGTGATCGGCCTCGATTTCAGCAATCAGCCGGAAGTCATCGGGACCTCGATCGACGGCGTATTGGGCACCGACTTCTTCAGCACCTACGTCGTCGAAATCGATTATTCGCGGCGGGTGGTGAGAGCGTTCGATCCCACCAGCTTTCATTATACCGGCCATGGCGAAAACGTGCCGATTACGGTCAACGAGAACAGGCTTCCGCTCATTGACGCGGTGCTCACGGTGAATGGCAAGGAAAGCGTCAAACGACGGTTGTTGGTCGATAGCGGGTCTCAGGACGCGGTCGATGACGATTTCGTCCTGCGCTCGAAGGATGTCCGAAGCGCGATGGGCGGGATCGGGACGGGGCAGCCATTCGAGGTCCGGACGGGCCGTTTCAGCAACGTGCGAATTGGCCGATTCGAGCTCACCGATGTCCCGGGAGCGGCAGGCGGCGTGCCGCTCATCGGCGGTGAAGTGCTGAGGCATTTCACAATCATCTTCGACTGGCAGCGCAGGCGATTGATCTTCGAGCCAGATGCCGGCGTCGGGAGAAGCCTCGGCGATAGCGGAGCGGCGGGCCTACCCTTACGAGCGAACCCGGATGGCACAGCCAGAGTGGACTTCGTGGGCGCTGGCACGCCTGCCGCGCGCGCCGGCTTTGCGGCCGGCGATGTGATCACCGCGATCGACGGGACGGGTTTGCAGAAGTTCGAATTCCAGCAGCTGCAGGAATTATTTCGGCGCGACCGAAGTTACCGCATCGATATTCTTCGGAAAGGCACGCGTCTCACTCTCCAGTTGGAGGTTTAGGCTGGCCGGCTGCGGCGCTGACGCCGCTCCGCCACAGGCCACGGCAAAAAAGGCGCGCCCTGTCACGCGCAGCCTTTTCAAATTCCATGCGAATGCTTAATTCGCGTGGCCAAGACACCAACTGATTGGAGAGACGACTATACCACCGCCCTATCCGCGCCGACCGATGGCGCCGCCGCCGATGTCCGGCCCCCGCTTCAATGAATTCATCCAGAGCCCAAAGGTGCGGGTCATCGATGAAAACGGCGAAAACCTGGGCGTTATGTATACGCGTGAAGCGATCGAGCAGGCGCAATCCGTCGGGCTCGACCTCGTCGAAGTCTCCCCCAACGTCGATCCGCCGGTAGCCAAGTTCCTCGACATCGGCCGCTACAAATACGAGACCCAGAAGAAGGCCAACGAACAGCGCAAGAAGCAGAAGACGCAGGAGATCAAGGAGATCAAGATGCGTCCGAACATCGACGATCACGACTATGACGTGAAGATGCGCAAGGTGTTCGAGTTCCTGGAGGAAGGCGACAAGGTGAAAGTCACCATGCGCTTCCGTGGCCGCGAGATGGCGCACGGAGAACTCGGGATGGCCGTTCTCCAGCGCGTCCAGGAGCAGACCGCCGATATGGCAAAGGTCGAGGCGCGTCCGCGAATGGAAGGCCGTCAGATGCTGATGGTGCTCGCGCCGAAATAACTACTTCGGCTTGCGCGGAGTGAGCTGAAGCCAGCCGCGATCATAGTCGAACGTCAGGTTGAATCTGCTGAGGAGGCCGCCGCCCACGA
>DATMHP010000042.1:0-3019 GCA_035554875.1 Sphingomicrobium sp. | reverse complement strand
TCTCGCGCTATCCGCTGCCCGAGCAGGAGGCGGAAGCGAAGGCGAAACGGCGGATCGGGCTCGGCATCACCGGCCTCGCCGACGCACTCCTGTTCTGCGGCGTTGCCTATGGAAGCAGCGAAGCAGTGGCGCTCACCCGGCAATGGCTCGGCACGATCAAACGCGAGTCCTATCGCGCTTCGGCCGCGCTCGCCGCCGAGAAAGGGCCCTTCCCTCTTTACGACAAATGCATGCTCGACCGGCCGAACCTGACTTCGCTGGACGAGGAGACGCGGGCGCTCATCGCCGAGCACGGCCTTCGCAATGGTTGCCTGACCTCGATCGCGCCGACCGGGACGACCTCGCTCCTCGCCGGCAATATCAGTTCGGGGATCGAACCGGTCTTCGCTTATTCCTACACCCGCAAGATCCGGCAGCCCGACGGCAGTAAGCGCGAGGAAAAGGTCGAGGATTATGCGATGCGCGTGTGGCGGCAGGTCAAGGGCGACACGCCGCCTCCGCCGGAGCTGTTCGTGAGCGCCCAGACTCTGTCGCCGTCCGACCACCTGACGATGCAGGCGGCCGCGCAGGCGCTGATCGACAGCTCGATCTCGAAAACCGTCAACTGCCCCGAGGACATCGGCTTCGAGGATTTCGCGGACGTCTATATCGAGGGCTACCACCTCGGCTGCAAAGGCCTGACGACCTACCGCCCGAATGCGGTTACCGGCTCGGTACTCAGCGTCGGAGAAGCCAAGCTGGCGAAGAAGGAGGAGGTGCTGGAGCCGCGTGCCGAGCAGCTTCACGGCACGACCTACAAGCTCAAGTGGCCGGAAAGCCCGCACGCCGTTTACGTCACGATCAACGACATCGAGCAGGACGGCCAGCGCCGGCCGTTCGAGATGTTCATCAACTCCAAGAATATGGAGCATTACGCCTGGACGCTTGGGCTGACGCGGATGGTGTCCGCAGTCTTCCGGCGAAGCTCCGACGTCGCGTTCGTCGCGGAGGAATTGAAGGCGGTGTTCGATCCGCGCGGCGGCGCGTGGATGCAGGGCCGCTACGTCCCCTCGCTGCTCGCGGCGATCGGCGATATCGTCGAGCGGCATCTTGGCGGATTGGCTGGTCGGCCCGTCGAAGCCGGCGGCTTCGAAAAGGAATCAGCCGCAAAGCCGATGCCGCAATGTCCCCAGTGCGGCGCGTCCGCGCTGGTCAAGGTCGAAGGCTGCAACAATTGCCTCGAGTGCGGCTACTCGAAATGCGGGTGAGCTAGACGGCCGCGACGTGTGTGGCGGTCGATGACGGCAGGTAGCTGTCGAACGCCGCCGCCACCGCGCGCACCAGCGGCCTGCCTTCATCGGTGACTTCGATCCAATCGCCGGATCGGCGGATCAGCCCGTCGGCTTCCAGCCCGCGCAAGGGCGCGACGACCGGGCCGACTTGCGCCCGGTAATTGCACATCAGTTGCTCGATGATCCCCGCCCGCCGGCTGTCATCCTCGCTCACGAGGCAACCGCGCACGGTCGCAAACCGGTTCTCGCCGATGCGCCGTTCGTAATCGGGGATCTTCGTCGCATTCTGCACGAATCCCTGTGGCAGCCGCCCGATGGCCGAGGCGCCGAAGGCGATGAGATCGGCGCAACGATCGGTCGTGTACCCCTGGAAGTTGCGGTGCAGCAGGCCGCGCTCGGCGGCGAGAGCAAGGCTGTCGCCGGGGAGCGCGAAATGATCGAGCCCGATCTGCCGATAGCCGGCGGCCGTGAGCGCGCGTAAGATGGCGTCAGCCTGCTCGGCCCGCTCTTCCGGCCCCGGAAGCGCCGCCTCGTCGATCTTCCGCTGATGCGCCTTGAAGGACGGGACATGCGCGTAGCCGAACACGGAAAGGCGGTTCGGCTGAAGCTTCAGCGCCTGCTCAACAGTGTCGATGCACGACTGCATCGTCTGGAACGGGAGGCCGTAAATCAGATCGAAATTGATTCCCGGAAGGCCGCAATCCCTCAGCATTTGGACGGCCGCGGCGGTGGTCGAAAAGCTCTGGACCCGGTTGATCGCGGCCAGGACGCGCGGATCGAAGCTCTGCACGCCGACGCTGGCGCGGTTGACGCCCGCTCGACCGAAGGCGCGGGCCAGCGCCTCGTTGAGCGTTCGTGGATCGACCTCCACCGCATTCTCGGCCAGCGGATCGACGGCGAAGGCTTCGGCGAGCGCTTCTCTGATCCTGAGGATGTCATTCGGGGTCAGCAGGGTCGGCGATCCGCCGCCCCAGTGAAGGTGGCCGATCTTCGGTCGCACTTGTAGCTCCGACTCGACCATCCCGATTTCTTTGACCAGGCTATCGACATAGCGGCTCACGGGCGGCTGCCGGCGAGTCACTGTCGTGTGGCAGCCGCAGTACCAGCACATCTGCCTGCAGAAAGGGATGTGCAGATAAATCGACACGCTCGAGCTGCCGTCGAGGGACCTCAGCCAGCGGCGATATTCCGTCCCGTCGATCGCCGCCGCGAAGTTCGGGGCGGTCGGATAACTGGTGTAGCGCGGCACGCGCATCGCGGCGTAGCGCGCGAAAACGTCTGGGGAGATCATCTCCGTAAAGCTACGGAATGGATGCACCGCTCTCGTTGATCTAAATCACTGTTGGAACGGGCCCGGCGGCTAGAGCGTCGGGCGAGAACAGGCGTGGACGAAACAGTGAATCCTTCGAACCCGATGATCGACGGTTTCGGCCGAAGGATCACTTATGTCCGGATGTCGGTCACCGACCGCTGCGACCTTCGCTGCCGCTATTGCATGGCGGAGCGGATGACCTTCCTCCCGCGGAAGGACGTGCTGAGCCTCGAGGAGATTGTCGAGCTTGCCGACATCTTCATTGCGCGCGGGGTGAAACGGATCCGGCTCACCGGCGGAGAGCCGCTGGTGCGCAAGGGGATCGACCAGCTCGTAAATGCGCTCGGCCAAAGGATCGACCACGGCCTCGACGAGCTGACGATGACCACGAACGGGACGCAGCTCGCTGCCCACGCTCAGGCCCTGTTCCATTCGG
>DATMHP010000041.1:0-2351 GCA_035554875.1 Sphingomicrobium sp. | reverse complement strand
CGGCGACTGGATCGTGGCGATCGGCAATCCCTACGGGCTCGGCGGTACGGTCACCGCCGGCATCATCTCCGCGCTGCATCGGGGCATTACCGGGACCGGCGCCTACGATCGCTACATTCAGACAGACGCCGCCATCAACATGGGCAACAGCGGCGGCCCGATGTTCGACATGAGCGGCCGGGTCATCGGCATCAACTCGGCGCTGATTTCGCCGACCGGCACCAATGTCGGCATCGGCCTCGCGATTCCCGCAGAGCTCGCCAAGCCGGTGGTCGACGCGCTTCGCCGCGGCGAGCGGCCGCAACGCGGTTATCTCGGCGTCGGCCTCCAGCCGGTCAGCGACGACATTGCTGCGTCTCTCGGCCTTCCGAAGGATCGCGGCGAGATCGTCCGCACGGTCCAGCCCGGAACGCCTGCTGCCAAGGCGGGCATCCAGCAGGGCGACGTCATCGTCGCGGTCGACGGCAAGGACGTGAATCCCGACCAGACCGTTTCCTATCTCGTCGCCAACCTGCCGGTTGGGACCCGCTCGACCATCACCGTGATGCGCGCCGGCAAGAAGATCGACGTTCCGGTGCTCATCACCCAGCGCCCGACCGAAGAGGCGCTCGCGAAGCAGCTCGGTCAGGACGACGAGGGCACGCAGGGTACCGGGCCGGGTGCGGCGACTCCGTCATCGCAGACGCTCGGGCTGACGCTTCAGCCGATCAACGCGCAGATCGCCCAGGCGCTCAAGCTTCCGCCGGGAACGACGGGAGTCGTGATCACCGCGGTCGATCCGTCGAGCGATGCTGCCGAAAAGGGCCTCCAGCGCGGCGACGTCATCATCGCCGTCCAGGGCCAGAAGGTCACGTCGGCCGGGCAGGTTGCTGCAGCGGTTGATGCCGCCAAAAAGGCAGGGCGGACCAGCGTCTTGCTCCTCGTCCAGCGCGGCGCGACCCCAGGCGTGTTCGTCGGGATCGACATCAGCGGCGGCTAGGGCTTTCCCCCGCAGGCGCATCTAGCGCTTGCACCGCGCTCGCAGTTTCGCAACTGTAGGAGCGTGGAGGAGGAGGGAAGGATTCCCGCACTGGCGGGCGTGCCCTGGCGCTTGGGCCGATGATCCCGGCTGCCCTTGCCCTGCTGCTGTTTGCGGCACCGCCCGCGCCAGCGAAGGCGCTTCCCGGACTCTATGTCACCAGCCAGATGGAAATGGCCGGCGCGCTCGAACTGCAGCGCAACGGGCACTTCCGCTATCAGTTCGATTACGGGGCCGTGTCGGAGACCGGCGATGGCGACTGGACGAGCGACGGCTCCACCGTCCGGCTGACCAGCAATCCCATGCCGCGCGAACCCGACTTCGCGCTGGTTAGCGACGAGGCCGCGCCTGCCGGCGAGCTCTACGTCGCCGTCGAAGACAGCGCTTTTGGGACGTGGACGCCGCTTACTGTCCAGCTGACCGTCGACGGACTGAATCATCCGATCTTTGCCTATGCGGACGACGACGGACGGGTCGAAGCGCCGGAAGGCCACCGCGTCCAGGCAGTGAAGATGCTGATGCCGGTCTATGACACCGGCGGCGGTCCGGTGCAGCTCGCCGCCGACCGCGGCCACCGCCTGCTGTTCAGGCTCGAACCCAACGACATGGGCAAGGCCATCTTCCGCTCGGAGCCGCTGACGGTTGAGCATTCCGCCATGATCATGCATCGCTATGACGCCGAGATTGTTTTTCGGCGAGCCAAGTAATGAGGGGAAGGTTGTAGGTGGCCGCACGCAACCGCGAGCTGATCGATTCTCTTGAGCGCGAATGGCGCGATTCGCTGTGCGCCAAGGATCTCGACCGGCTGCGGTCGTTGATCCATCCGGCCTTCGTGCTCATCGGGACCAGGTCCACCGGCCCGTTCACGTTGACCCGCGACGAATGGCTCGAGGCCATCCAGAAGCGTGAGCTGATCAGCATCGATCTCGACATCAAGGACGCGGTCGTGTTCGACAACGTCATGGTCGGCACGGTCGAGGCGACGTGGCGTGTTTCCTATCTCGGCCGAGCGATCGAGGATTCCGTGCTCCTCACGGATGTCTGGGTTTGCGAGGACGACCGATGGCAGGTCGTCCGCCGCCATTCGAGCCCGATTCCGCTGACCGACAAACCCGCTTCAACCAGTCTCTAACAGGCAAGGATAGTCCCACATGGCCACCGCCGCTTCACGCGCAACCAGTCGCGATCCCGGCCTCAAGGAGCTGACCCTCCGAGGAATCATTCTCGGCGCCCTGATCACGGTCGTGTTCACCGCCGCCAACGTCTATCTCGGCCTGAAGATCGGCCTGACGTTCGCGACGTCGATCCCCGCCGCGGTGATCTCGATGGCGGT
>DATMHP010000040.1:0-7795 GCA_035554875.1 Sphingomicrobium sp. | reverse complement strand
GCTTCCGCCTTGGTGATGGCACCGGCGAGGTGCCGGTCGTCTTCCGCGGAATCACGCCCGACCTTTTCCGCGAAGACAGCGGGGCGGTGGCGGAAGGGCGGCTTGAGAAGGACGGCACATTCGTCGCCGACAATATCCTAGCCAAGCATGACGAGCGCTACATGCCGCCCGAGCTCGGCAACCAGACCGCGGAGCACCAGGCGGCGAAGACGGTGGAGAAATGATCGCCGAAGCCGGGCTCGCGGCGCTTTGGCTCGCGGCGGCGCTGGCGATCCTGCAGCTGTTTTTCGCGTTCGGGCCAGGGCCGGTGCGCGCCATCGCGGCGGGGCCGGTGCGGTCGATCGCCATCGTCGAAGGCCTGCTGACACTCTTCGCTATGGCGATGCTGATGTGGCTGTTCGAGCGCACCGATTTGTCGGTGCTGCTGGTGGCCGAGAACAGCCACAGCGCCAAGCCCTGGCTCTACAAGCTCGCCGGCGCATGGGGGAACCACGAAGGCTCCATGCTGCTGTGGGTGACGATTCTCGGGCTGGCGGGCGCGGCGCTGGCGATTTTCTCGCGGCGGCTCGACGCAAAGACACTGACGGCGGCGCTTGGAGCGCAGGGCGCGCTTGCGCTCGGCTTCTTCGCGTTCCTGCTGCTTTCGTCCAACCCGTTCGCGCGGCTGAACCCGCCGGCGTTCGAGGGCAGGGGTTTGAACCCGCTTCTCCAGGACCCCGGCCTCGTCTTCCACCCGCCCACGCTCTACTTCGGCTATGTCGGGCTGTCGGTAGCGTTCAGTCTCGCCGTCGGAGCGCTGATCACCGGCCGCGTCGATTCCGCGCTGGCGAAGGCGATGCGGCCGTGGGTGCTCGGCGCGTGGATCATGCTGACGCTGGGCATCACCGCCGGAAGCTATTGGGCCTATTACGAGCTCGGCTGGGGCGGCTGGTGGTTCTGGGACCCGGTCGAGAATGCGTCGCTGATGCCGTGGCTCGCGGCGACGGCCTTGCTGCATTCCATCAACGTGCTGGCGGCGCGGGATTCGCTGCGGGCGTGGACGATCATGCTGGCGATGATAGCCTTCTCCATGTCGATGGTCGGGACCTTCCTTGTGCGGTCGGGCGTGCTGACATCGGTCCATGCCTTCGCCGTCGACCCAGAGCGCGGGACGTTCCTGTTGGCGCTGCTCGCCATCTATGTCGGCGCGGCGTTCGCTCTGTTTGCGCTACGGTCGGGTAAGCTGGCCGAGGGGCCGAAGTTCGAGCTGGTGAGCCGCGAGGCGGCGCTGGTCGGCAATAATTTGCTGCTGACGGTGATTCTGGGAATCGTCTTCATCGGGACGCTCTACCCGCTCTTCATCGAGGCGCTGACGGGAGCGAAGCTTTCGGTCGGAGCGCCTTACTTCGACGCGGTTGCAGGACCGCTGGCGCTGCTGTTGGCGGTGCTCGTCTGCATTGGGCCGCTCCTCAACTGGAAATCGGGTGGCGGCGAGAAGCTGAAACGGCTCGCCATACCGGCGCTGGTCGGGCTGACGGTGCTCGCGATCGCAATTTTCGTGATGCCCGGCGGCGTTCTTTCGAAGGCCGCGCTCGGAATTGCGGCGATGCTTGCGATTGCTGCCTTCCTTCCTCTGGTGGGGCGCAAGCTGCGGCGGACGCCGCTGTCGACCTGGGGAATGGTGGTCGCGCATTTCGGGATAGCAGTCACGCTCGTCGGGATGGCGGCAAGTACGATGCTGACAAAGGAAGTGCTGACTGCAGCGCGCCCGGGTGAGCAGGTGCAGGTCGGACCGTGGCTCATCGAGTTCGAGTCCGTCACTCCGACGGCGGGCTCCAACTGGACGGCCCTGGAGGCCGAGCTTCACGCGTCGAAGGGCGATGGCGTCAGCGTGCTGAGGCCGCAGGCGCGCTATTACACAAGCCCGCCGACGGAGACGACGGAATCTGCCATAAAGACAGTCTTTTCCGGACAGTTGTACACCGTTCTTGGTAAGCCGGCGGAAGATGGGCGCTGGCAGCTCAGGCTGTGGTGGAAGCCGCTGGTGACGCTGATCTGGCTCGGCGGCGTCTTGATCGCTCTTGGCGGGGCGCTGGCGCTCGGCGGGCGCGCGTGGCGGGGCTGGCGCAGGGAGCGCGAGAGATGAAGCTGCTGCGCATCGTCCCGCTGATCCTGGTGGCGCTGATCGTTATCGCGCTGGTGTGGAGGCTCGCGAACCCGCCGGACAGCGACGTCCAGTCCGCGATGGTGGGGAAGACGGTGCCCGCCTTCGTCGCGCCGGCGGCGGTACCGGGCAAGCCGGCGGTGACTTCGGAGGACCTAGCCGATGGCAACCCGAAGCTGGTCAATTTCTTCGCCAGCTGGTGCGTGCCGTGCGTCGGCGAGGCGCCGGTGCTGGCAATGCTGCAGCAGCAGGGCGTGCATATCGTCGGGATTGCGGTGCGCGACAGGCCCGAGGACCTTCGGCAATTTCTTTCCGACAATAGCGACCCGTTCGACGCGATCGGCTCGGACCCGGAGAGCCGTGTGCAGCTCGCCTTTGGCTCGGCGGGAGTGCCCGAGACATTCGTCGTCGACGGCCGCGGAACCATCGTCACGCAGCACATCGGCCCGATCGAACCGGATGACGTCCCCGACCTGATCCGGTCCGTGAAGGAAGCGCGGCGGTGAAGCGTTTCCTCATCTTCCTCGCGCTCCTGCTGGCGTCACCCGCGCTCGCCGACAGCAACCTTCCGCCGGCTTATTGGGCGAACCGGCAGCTGCCCGATGCTCGCCAGGAAGCGCAGGCGAAGGCGCTCATGGAGGAAATCCGCTGCCTCGTCTGCCAGGGCGAGTCGATCGCGGATTCGGACGCTGACCTGGCTGCCGATATGCGTGACATGGTCCGCAGGCGCATCGCAGCAGGTGAGAAGCCCTCGGCGATCCGTTCCTGGCTGATCCAGCGTTACGGAGCCTGGATCACCTTCATGCCGCCGTCGGAGCCCGCGACCTGGCCGCTGTGGCTTGCGCCGATCGCGCTCCTGATTGGGGGCGTATTGGTGGCCCGGGCGCGGCTGAAGACGAGGAAGCAGAAGTGACGGGCTGGGTCATTCTCGCTTTGCTCCTAGCTTTGTCGCTCGGTGCGCTTGCGCTTCTTCGAGTTCGCGGTCCTGCATTGATGCTGGCAGCGTCCGCTATGCTGTTCGGAAGCATCGGCTATGTCGTCCAGGGCCATCCCGGCCTTCCCGGCTCTCCGCGCGAGGCGGCGTCGTTGCAGGCGCCGATCCCGCTGACCGAGATGCGGCACGCCTTCTTCGGCAATTTCACGAGCGAGGAGAGCTGGCTCGCCATATCCGAAGCACTGGCGCGTGGCGGCGACACCGAAGGCGCCGTTGGAGTCCTCCAGAACGCGGTCGGAAAATATCCGAGGAACGCGCAGCTTTGGGTCGGCCTCGGCAATGCGCTGGTCGATCATGCCGGCGTGCTCACCCCGGCAAGCGAATATGCCTATCAGCGCGCCGCCGAGCTCGCGCCGGGACACCCGGCGCCGCTCTTCTTCATGGGGCTGGCGCTGGCCCGGTCCGGGGACGGGCAGGGCGCGCTCGCGCTGTGGAAGGACGTGCTCGCGCGAGCGCCCGCCGATGCCGAATGGCGGCCGATGGTCGAGGACGCCGTCGCGGCGCTCTCGCCCAAACAGCCTTAGGCGACCGGCTCGTACTTGAGGCCGAGCGCTTCGGCGACGGCCTGGTGGCGGATCTTGCCGTCCGACACATTGAGGCCGTTGGCGAGGTGCGGATCGCGGCGCATCGCTTCCTGTGCGCCGAGATTGGCGATCTTGAGCGCGAACGGCAGCGTCGCATTATTCAGCGCAAAGGCCGACGTGCGGGCGACGGCGCCCGGCATGTTGGCAACGCAATAATGGATGATGCCGTCGACCTCGAACACCGGGTCGGCGTGAGTGGTCGGATGGCTGGTCTCGAAGCAGCCGCCCTGATCGATCGCAATGTCGACGAGGACCGAGCCGCGCTTCATCGTCTTCAGCATCTCGCGGGTGACGAGCTTGGGAGCCGCCGCGCCCGGTACTAGAACGGCGCCGATGACCAGCTCGGCCTTTTCGACCGCGCTGGCGATTGCGGAGCGCGAGGCATAGGCAGTCTTGATCTGGCTCGAGAAAAACATGTCGAGCTCAGCCAGGCGGTCGTTGTTGATGTCGTAGATGGTGACGTCGGCGCGCATGCCGACGGCCATTTGCGCCGCATTCACCCCGGAGACTCCGCCGCCGAGGATCGCGACCGTCGCCGGAGCGACTCCGGGAACGCCGCCGAGCAAGATGCCGCGGCCGCCCTGTTCCTTTTCGAGATAGTGCGCGCCGACCTGAACCGACATGCGGCCCGCGACTTCGCTCATCGGCTTCAGAAGCGGGAGCGAACCATTGTTCGCGGTCACCGTCTCATAAGCGATGCAGGTCGCGCCGGATTTCATCAGGCCCTCGGTCTGCGGCTTGTCGGCGGCGAGGTGGAGATAGGTGAAGAGGATGTGCCGCGGCTCGAGAAGGGCGATCTCCTGCGGCTGCGGCTCCTTCACTTTCACGATCATGTCGGAGGATTTGAAGACCTCGGCGGCATCGGGGAGGATCGTCGCTCCCGCTTTCTTGTAGGCGGAATCGGGGCAGTCGATTCCGTCGCCGGCATGGGTCTCGACAAACAGTTCGTGCCCGTGGGCGACGAGCTCGGCGACGGACGCCGGGGTCAGGCCGACTCTGTATTCGTTGTTCTTGATCTCCTTCGGCACCCCGATACGCATTATTCGTTCGCTCCATTCATGATGTTTGCGGCGCGTATAGACAGGGATTTCGCTCTTGTAAGCAGCGATTGCGGCGGCGGGGTGCCGGTGCTAGTCCGCGCCACTCGCCACGGCAGTGGCACCGGGGCATCAAGAGTGGGCATCCCACAAAAGCCGAAGCCGATTTTGCACAGATGAGCATTACCGAGACCGGCGCCGCCGAGGAGGTGACGCTCAACGAAGGGCATCATCCGCACGGCCAAGGCCCGCTGTACAAGCTGGCGGTCGGCGCCATCGGTATCGTCTACGGCGATATCGGCACGAGCCCGATCTACGCGTTCCGCGAGACCTTCGCCGGGCACCACACGCTCATTCCCGACCAGCTGCACATCTGGGGCGTCCTAAGCCTCATCTTCTGGTCGATGATGATCATCGTGACCCTGAAGTACCTCACGGTGATCATGCGCGCCGACAACAAGGGGGAGGGCGGAAGCCTCGCCCTGCTGGCATTGATCAACCGTTCGATGGACGGGCGGGTGCGATGGACCGGCGGGATCGTCCTGCTGGGCGTGTTCGCGACGGCGCTTTTCTACGGCGATTCGATGATCACGCCTGCGATCTCCGTGCTGTCGGCGGTCGAGGGTCTGACCACGGTCAATCCGCTGCTCGAACCGATGGTCATCCCGATCGCCATCGTTATCCTGGTCGGGCTGTTCGCGATCCAGTCGCGCGGCACGGCGAAGGTCGGGCTGATGTTCGGCCCGGTCATGATCTTCTACTTCCTGACGCTCGCGGTGCTCGGCGTCATCCACATCATCGACCGGCCGACGGTGATCCTGAACACGCTCAATCCGTGGAACGCCGTCAATTTCTATATCCAGGAGCCGGTGCGGGCGTTCATCGCCATGGGCTCCGTCGTCCTCGCGGTGACCGGCGCCGAGGCGCTCTACTCCGACATGGGGCACTTCGGTCGCAAGCCGATCCGCGTGTCCTGGCTCTACTTCGTCATGCCGGCGCTGCTGCTCAATTACATGGGGCAGGCGGCGATGATCCTTTCCGCCGCACCCCATGAGGCGCTGGCGAAGGTCAAGGACCCGTTCTTCTACCTCGCTCCGGACATGTTCCGGCTCCCGCTCGTGCTTTTGGCGACTGTGGCGACGATCATTGCCAGCCAGGCGGTGATTTCGGGCGCGTTCTCGGTCACCCAGCAAGCGATCCAGCTCGGCTTCGTGCCGCGCCTCAGGATCACGCACACCAGCGAAGCGGCGGCGGGCCAGATTTACATCCCGATCGTCAACTGGGCGCTGATGATCATGGTCATCCTGCTCGTCCTGACGTTCCAGAATTCGTCGAACCTGGCCGCGGCCTACGGAATCGCGGTGACCGGCGCGATGCTGATCGACGCGATCCTGATCAGCGTGGTGCTGCTGGTGATGTGGAAGTGGAACCGCATCCTGGTGTTCGGAATGCTGTTCGTCTTCTTTGGCATCGACCTGCTCTATTTCTCGGCGAACCTGCTGAAGATCCCCGCCGGAGGCTGGTTCCCGCTGCTCGTCGGCATCATCGCCTTCACGCTGCTGACCACTTGGGCAAAGGGGCGGCAGCTGATGATCGCGCGGATGAACGAAGCGACCCTTCCGATGCAGATCTTCATCAAATCGGCTGCTCCGAGCGCGGCGCGGGTGCCCGGGACGGCGGTCTTCATGACCAGCTCGCCCGACGGAGTCCCGCACGCGCTGCTGCACAATTTGAAGCACAACAAGGTGCTCCATGAGCGCGTGTTCCTGCTGACGGTCCGCATCGAGGATGTGCCGTTCATCCGAAGCACGGAACGATGCACGGTCAAGGACTATGGCTCCGGCTTCTACCGGATCGTCCTTCGCTACGGCTTCATGGAAGAAATCGACGTTCCGGCGGCACTTGCGAAGGTCAAAGGCGCGGGGCCGACGTGCAAGATGATGGACACCAGCTTTTTCCTCGCACGGCAAACGCTCATCGCATCGGCGCGGCCGGGTATGGCGATCTGGCGCGAGAAGCTGTTCGCCTGGATGCTTCGAAACGCCGAAAGCGCGATGGAGTTCTTCAAGCTCCCCACCAATCGCGTCGTCGAGCTCGGAAGCCAGCTGGAGATCTGACGCGTCGGCGCTGATCGTCGCGGCAGAACTGGGGAAGGGCGATTTCGCCTGGCTCGATGCGCTTCGGCGGCACCATTACCCGTCGGAGCGCGACCGGGTGCCCGCGCATCTGACCTTGTTCCGGTCGCTGCCGCCATCAGCGGGAGAAGAGGTTCGCCGAAGCCTGTCCCGCGCCTGCGCCGCTGCCCCGCCCGATGCGGAGATCAGCGGGATCATGGATCTCGACAGCGGGGTCGCGCTCCGAATCGCCTCGCCTGAGCTGGAGGATATCCGCGACGAGCTGGCTGCGGAGTTTCGCGGGTTATTGACTGCGCAAGATCAGGGCAGGTGGACGCCGCACGTCACGATCCAGAACAAGGTTGAGCCTGGCGAAGCACGAAAGCTGCTTCGTGAAATGCGGGCGAGCTTCGAGGCGCGCGCGATCGAAATCGCGGGGCTTCAACTGATCCGCTATGTGGAAGGGGAGTGGGAGGCCGTCGGGCGCTTTGCTTTTCGCGGGCCTAGGTCAGCTCGCCAACGCCGTCGCAGCTGAGATCGAAAGCGGCGAGGCCTGCCTCAAGCACCGACGGAAGCATCGGCATTTCGAGAAGCTCCTCGATCAGCGTCTCGCCGCCGCCGTCCTCGAACATCTCCTGCGCCTCCTGGACGGCTTCGTCCCAGTCGGAGGCGTCGTAATTGCCTGCGCCGACCCAGCAGAACGAGAGCACTTCCATCAACTGGTCCTCGCCGAGGTCCTCGAGGATCGAACGAAGCTCTTCCTCGACGCTGTCGTTGATCTCGTCATCGAGGACGGAAAGCGAGCCTTCGTCCTCGTCGTCGACATTGTCGGCATCTTCGTCGGCGTCGTAGTCGCTCGGCGTCTGGGCATCATATTCGCGCGCCCTGAGGACGATCCTGCACAGCGTTTCGAGCGGGGTTAC
>DATMHP010000039.1:0-1735 GCA_035554875.1 Sphingomicrobium sp. | reverse complement strand
ATGGTCGGCGACCTTCCCTGCCGGACCGACCGGCGGAGCCACGGCATTACCGACGTTGATCCGAAGCGCTTCGGGAGCGCCAGCGCGAAGCGTCGGCGCGGTCGCGGTCGGCGGTACTTGGAACGTCTGGCCCGGCTGGAGCATGCCTTCGAACAGGGTCTTGCCCTGATCGCTGACCCGAATCCAGGCAGGCGCGGTCGCGGTGAGCACGACGGGGCCTTGCGCTGCTGCGGGCTGCTGTGCCGGTGGGGGAGTCATGGGCGCGCCGGTGGGCGCTTGGGGTGCTGGCGCCTGCTGCTGCGCCATTTCGACGGGCTGCTCGCTTACCGAGCGGTTCCTGATCCAGGCGAAAGCGAGCACGATCACGAGGATCGCGACGATCGCGGAGACCACCAGCCAGCGCGGCATGCTCCGCGCGGGATCGGCGGGCTCGAAATGCTCGATCGTGGAGGTATCGGGGCGGACGCCGCCCATTTCCTCGCGCAACTGCTCGCCGATGTCGGCGCGATCGAGGCCGACGGCGCCGGCGAAGCTCTTCGCAAATCCGATCGTATAGGTCGGGGCCGGCAGACGGTCCCAGTCTCCAGCTTCAATGCTCTCGAGGTGACGAAGCGGAATGCGGGTTTCGGACGCTATAGCCTCGAGAGTCAGCCCTTTTTCCTCGCGCGCGGCCTGCAGGCGCTGTCCAGCGGAAAGAAACTCGGTCGGGGCCGTCTCTTCGTCCATTCCTCACCCTTCGTACGTCGCTAGCCCGACGTTGTCGAAGCCGTCCCGCGGCCTGTCAACAGCGGATCAACCCACTGCGACATGATGGCGGCGGGCCCAGTCGGCCAACGCCTTGCGGAGATCGTGCGGCGGCTTCGCAAGCCACTGCTCCATTCTGGCCCGGATTGCTGCTGCGTCGAGCGACCGAACCATCGCTTTGATCGGTCCGACCGCTGCCGGAGTGATGGAGAAATTCTCTGCGCCTACGCCGACCAGGGCCATGCATTCGAGCGGACGGCCGCTCATCTCGCCGCAGATCCGCACCGGCTTTTTCGCTGCCCTGGCCGCATCGAGGACGCGCTTCAGGAAGCGCAGGATCGACGGACTCAGCCAGTCGTACCGTTCGGCGAGGCGCGGGTCGCCGCGGTCGGCCGCGAACAGGAACTGGGTGAGGTCGTTGGTGCCGATCGACAGGAAATCTAGGCGGGGGAGCAAGATATCCAGCTGCTCTGCAAGCGAGGGTACTTCCAGCATCGCGCCGAACTCGATCTGTGTCGGTACCGAACGGTTCCCCTGCTCCGCCCATTGCACCTGCGCCTCGAACAGGGTCCGCGCCTGCTCATATTCCCAAGGCTCCGAGATCATCGGGAACATGACTCGAAGATTCCGGCCAGCCGCCGCCTGGATCAGGGCGCGCGCCTGCGCCTTCATCAAGGTGGAACGGTCGAGCGAAAGCCTCAGGGCACGCCAGCCCATCGATGGATTTTCCGCCTCCTCGGCATCGCTGGTGAGATAGGGCAGCGCCTTGTCGCCGCCGATGTCGAGAGTGCGAAAGACGACCGGCTTGTCACCCGCCGCGTCGAGCACGCGCTTGTAGAGCCTCAACTGGCTCTCCCGCCCCGGCATGGTTGCAGAAACGAGGAACTGGAACTCGGTCCGGAACAGGCCGATTCCGTCGGCGCCGGTGAGGTCGAGCGACGCCGCGTCTTCCGCCAGGCCCGCGTTCATCATCACGCTGATGCCAAGGCCG